>NZAZ01000167.1 GCA_002686255.1 Rhodospirillaceae bacterium | reverse complement strand
TGACTTCCACAGTTTTGTGAGATGATCGACTTCCCATTGAAGCTCTTTTGCGTTTTTACCAGAACCTTCAGTCCGGATAATCAATCCGGAGTGCTTTGGTAGGTTCAGCTCGGGCAATAGTTTTTTTAGGGCCTGTCTGTCTGTTTGGCTGATCTGTCTTGAAATTCCAGCGCTTTTGGGATTATTTGGCGTCAGAATCATGTAAGCGCCTGCCAAGTTAATATAGGTGCTAAGAGCAGCGCCTTTGTTGCCTCGTTCTTCTTTTTCAACCTGTACAATGATTTCCTGTCCCTCTTTGAGGACATCACTTATAGCTAATTTATCACCTTTCGGTTTGACGCCGATGGCAAAAAAATCTGAAATTTCTTTGAATGGTAAAAAGCCATGCTTTTCCTTGCCGTAATCGACAAATGCAGCCTCGAGTGACTGTTCTACACGAGAGATTTTCGCTTTATATACGTTGCCTTTAGTTTTTTGATTTAGGCTTGTCTCTATGTTAAGGTCAGTAAGCTTTCCATCCTTGGTTATAGCAACTCGAATTTCTTCTTGGTGGGTTGCATTGATTAAAATGTGATTCATAATAAAGTCCTTTTATACTAGGACTATCGAGTACATACATGGCCTCAACACGAGCGCATTGAATTGGGATCAAAATGTGATTAGTAAGATTCATCAATTACCGAATTAGGTTTCTGTAGGTGGCTTCCAATAGCCCAAAATTGCTAGCCTTTTGAGGTTTTTACCTTTACGGCTATAAAAAATTCTTTTTAGTCGAAATAAAATGTCCGACAAATATAGTATACCATAATTTAGAATTATTTCGGCAGGGCTTGTAGGTTCATTACGAGCTATAAAGATTACTGATAAAGGGTTCTACCGCCGTCAATATTAATTATTTGACCTGTAATATAGTCCGACTTAACAAGGAAAAGAATCGCTTCAGCTATATCTTTAGGGTTTCCCTGTCTTTTAAGGGCAACTCTATCTAGCATATTTTCCTTTTGCTTGTCGCTAATCGAGCCTTTATTTTGTGGCCAAATAATTGACCCAGGTGAGACACCGTTTACACGAACGTTGGGAGCGAGCTCTTTAGCAAGGGAGAGTGTCAGCATATTTAAACCGGCCTTGGAGATGCTATAGATAGAGTGATTCTTTAAGGGGCGTTCAGAGTGAATATCAACTATATTAATTATCGAGCCATTTCTGCTCTTTAGTTTATTGCTCAGTTCAGTTGCTAAGAAATAGGGCGCTTTGAGATTAACATTGATTAAATTGTCCCAGTCATCATGCTTTGCGTTTGTAAGAGGTGTTTGATAGAAAACTGAGGCATTGTTTATTAGTAGATCTAGAGATTCAATCTTGCTTGATAGTTTTTCTATATCACTGACTATGTTTAGATCAGCACAAACCATTTCAGCCGAATTAGAAATTATAGCGTTGAGCTCATTACAAAGAGTTTGCGCACTTTTCTTAGATTGATGGTAATGCACTAGAACTCTATAATTGTTTTCATGGAGCGTTTTAACTATTTGTGCACCAATCCTAACAGCACCACCGGTAATTAAAGCAGTTTTCATATAGATAAAAAATAATTTGGTATTAGATTTAAATTCACACTATTCTAATCAAAGCTATGCCGTGAAAGTATAAAATTTTGCTTATGAGTCTGGAAGACATTATATCTCAAACTATTCGTCAAAACTCTAAGCCAATAGGATTTGACGTATTTATGAATCTTGCTTTGTATAGCCCTAATAATGGCTATTATCGTTCCAATGCAATTGTTATTGGTCGTCAAGGTGATTTCATCACCGCTCCTGAGATGTCAGACCTGTTTGGCTACTCATTAGCTAGGCAGTGCAAACAGGTTCTAAATAAGAGCTCCTGTATATTAGAGTTTGGTGCCGGTAATGGAGTATTGGCCACGCAGATAATTTTCGAGCTAGCTAGATTAAATTCATTGCCAAAAAAGTACTATATTTTAGAGTTGAGTGCAAAGTTAAAACAGCAGCAATACGACACTATTTCAAAAGTACTTCCAGAACTTGTTGATATTGTTGAGTGGCTGAGTGAGTTACCAAAATCTTTTTCTGGTGTTGTTATTGCTAACGAAGTTCTCGATGCTATGCCTGCAAAGAGATTAATGTTTAGTGATGGACGTTTTTTTGAGCTCGGGGTCGACTATAAAGACGGGCAGTTTCAGTGGAGTCTGTTTGATGAGCCGTTTTCAGGATCAATCAAAATACCAACTGTCAATTTCATTGAAGGCTATAAGACAGAGATTAACTTGCAAGCCTTGGCCTGGATTGAGTCCTTATATGAGGCTATGTCTGATGGCCTTGTATTGCTGGTTGATTACGGGATGAATCGAGTTGAATATTTACATCCACAGCGAAGTGAAGGGACTCTTCGCTGTTATTATAATCATAAAGCCAGTGATGACCCATTTGAAAATATAGGTAAACAAGACATCACTACTTCGGTAAACTTTTCTGACATTGCGGATCGTGCTTGCGACGCTGGATTTGAAATTTTGGGCTACTGTAATCAGGCAATGTTCTTGTTGTCACTCGGGATAGAGGATTATCTTTTACAAGAGCAGGATGTTGCGAAACGTATCCAGCTTGCCCAGCAAATCAAACAGCTCATTCTTCCAAGTGCAATGGGTGAAAGTTTCAAAGTATTAGCACTGTCAAAAAAACAAACAGTAAAATTAGATGGTTTCAGAGAACAGGATCTTACCGGTAAGCTTTAGGATATAGTGTGGAAATATTTCAAACAATTATTTTAAGTCTGGTTCAAGGTTTAACTGAATTTTTACCGATATCATCCTCGGCACATTTGGTACTTATTCCGAAGCTTTCTGGGCTGAAAGACCAGGGTTTAGCATATGATGTGGTTCTGCATTTCGGAACACTGTGTGCAATAGTATATTATTACCGCTGCTCCTTGTTGTCGATGTCGAAGAGTTTTTTTAACTCTCTACAGACAAGAAGATTGGAAGGAGATGCTGGCCTCGCTTGGGCTGTATTGTTGGGCACAATACCGGTAGGTTTAGTTGGAATTTTCTTTAAGAATGATATCTCGATTAATTTAAGATCGGTTGAAGTGATAGCTTTTGCAACAATCTTTTTTGGATTGTTGTTGGGTTTTTCAGACTGGCTTAATCGTCGAATGGACATAGTGCGTGATATGATTCGCTCTTCAGATGTTCTGATAATTGGGTGTTTTCAGATTCTTGCGCTTATACCTGGAACGTCTCGTTCAGGCATAACTATTACTGCCGCCCTGTTAGTCGGGCTTTCACGTCAAATGTCGATTAAGTTTTCATTTCTGCTGGCGATTCCGGTTATAACCCTAGCAACACTTGCAAAGTTGTTTGATCTTGCGAATGGATCTAGTGAAGTTGATTGGTTGATGTTGACACTTGGATTTTTTATTTCAGCTATCACCGCCTATGCTACCGTGGTTTTCTTTATTCGTCTAGTTGAGAGGATCGGTTTTCTACCCTTTGTCGTTTACAGAATTTTATTAGGAGCTCTTCTATTAGTATTCTAACCCCCCAACCGATTTATCGCAAAGATTACACCCCAAGTTCATTTTTGATTAAAACAACAGAACTTAGTTTTGAGCTTAAGGATAATGAGACAATCGTTTCATCAAGAATCTTGTTTTATATAAACTCTAAATATATATCTCAAACGAGAGAGCTGTTTCTAAATGGCGAGTCGATGGAATTGTTGTCGATCAAGATAAATGGCATTGAGCCTGACTATCAGTTAAAAGATAACGGTTTATTATTGATCGAGCTGCCAGACAATTTTGTTTTGGAAATAACAAACCGTATCCACCCAGAAAGTAATATCGACCTAAGCGGTCTTTATCAGTCGAACGGTATCTTTTGTACCCAGTGCGAGGCGCACGGATTTAGGAAGATAACCTATTATCTTGATAGACCCGATGTCTTAAGCGTATTTACAGTCCATATTTATGCAGATAGAGACAAATATCCGGCTCTGCTAAGTAATGGTAACTTAATAGGGGAGTCAAACTCGCATGCGAGCTGGCATGACCCAGCACCCAAGCCGTGTTATTTGTTTGCTTTAGTTGCCGGCAAATTGCAATCCTTGAATGATAGCTACACAACAAGCTTTGGAAGAGAGGTCGATTTGAAACTCTTTGTTGAACCACACAATATGCATAAAACAGCCTTTGCAATGGAGTCATTGAAAAGGGCATTTAAGTGGGAAGAGGACAGGTTCGGTCTTTGCTATGATTTAGATATATACATGATCGTAGCAGTCGATGATTTTAATAGCGGCGCGATGGAAAACAAGGGGCTTAACATTTTTAATTCCAGCTGTATTTTAGCGAACAATAACACGACAATTGATAGCGATTTTCTCAATATTGAATCTATCATTGCACACGAATATTTTCACAACTGGACAGGTAATCGGGTAACCTGCAGAGACTGGTTTCAACTAAGTCTGAAGGAGGGTTTGACTGTGTTCAGAGACCAAGAATTTTCTTCTGACATACGTTCTCGTTCTATTAAAAGGATTGAAGATGTTGTATCCTTGAAGATAAGACAGTTCCACGAAGATGCTGGCCCTATGGCTCATCCTGTGCGACCAGAATCCTACATTGTCATGGATAATTTCTATACTGCAACGGTATACGACAAGGGAGCTGAGGTTATTCGCATGATACATACTATTCTTGGTGAAGAAGGCTTTCAAAAAGGCATGCAGTTATATTTTCAACGCCACGACGGGGATGCAGTTACGATTGATGACTTTGTTGCCAGTATGGCAGATGCCAATGAATTTAATTTTGAGGCCTTCATGCCTTGGTATAGCAAATCAGGAACCCCTGAGATCAAGGTTATTGATGACTATGACGCAAAGAAAAAAATTTATCGAGCCACATTTATTCAAAAAAATCAGTCCAAGCCTTATATTGTCCCCAACAAATTTGGGCTTATTGACACCGAAGGTTGTGAAGTTGCTGCGGGCATCATACTTTTAGATGAACTTGAAAAAATAATCGAATTCAAAGGTATCGAAACCCGACCTATACCTTCATGGTTTAGAGATTTTTCAGCTCCAATAATTATTAATTCAAATATCTCAAATAAGGATAAATTCTATTTGTCACTGAATGACACAGACTCCTTTAATCGCTGGGATAGTATGCAAAGTTTATGGTTGCAATATATTTTAGAACCGGAAGATTTTGATCAATGTAATCTTTTCGATGTCATAGAAAGGCTTCTTAAACAGGAGTCAGATTATGCTTTGTTATCAAAAATGTTAGAGATTCCTTCAGAGCGAATTCTACACCAAAGCGTTTCTAAAATTGATGTCTCTAAGTTGCATCAAAAACGTGAAAGTGTAATTAACGCAGTTAGCAATGAGCTCAAAGGAGTCTTAATCTCTACCTATGAAAAATTAAGCACGAATAAACCATTCGATCTTTCTACTGATTCGATTGGCAAGAGAGCGCTAAAAAATCTTTGTCTAAAATATTTAGTTAACAGCGATAGTCATGAATTGGCATATGAACAGTTTAATAGTGCAAACTGTATGACTGATAAAATGGCTTCTTTTGAGGCTCTTATAAGAACTCATAACCCTTACTTTGATGAGGTAATTGAGCGCATATATAATGAATTTATGAACGATGCACAGGTTATAGATATGTGGTTTAGCTATCAAAGTTTATCTCCACTAATGACGCCATCTAGAGTTGAGGATTTGATAGGCCATAGACTCTTTTCCATCAAAAATCCTAACAGAGTTCGATCGTTGATTGGCGCTTTTACGCAAAACCATCATCAATTTCATTGTCGAGATGGTTATCGACTATTCGGCGAATTCATCTTGGAGCTTGACAGTATCAATCCGCAAGTGGCTGCAAGACTAGTTGGTATATTTAATCTATGGAAAAAATATACGTCGAATTACTCTGAACTACAAAGAAAAGAGCTTGAAGTAATTCGCGCCACCAGAAATTTATCTAACAACGTGTTTGAGATAGTAAATATTGCATTGGAGGATGAGTGATAAATACAGATAATGTTATGGCTTTGGCAGATTTTTTGATCCAGAATAAGCTGACTATTTCAGTCGCAGAGTCATGCACTGGTGGAAGCCTTGCAAGCACTCTGACAAGTCTATCTGGTGCATCAGTATATTTTGATCGTGGTTTTGTAACATATAGCAATAAAGCTAAGCAAGATCTACTAAGTGTTAACAAGGATACAATAACAAAGTACGGGGCAGTTAGCGAGGAAGTTGCCCTTGAAATGATTAATGGAGTGATAAAAAATTCTACCAGTGATTTCGCGCTCGCCATAACAGGTATTGCAGGACCATCTGGAGGCACCACTACAAAGCCAGTTGGCATGGTTTGTTTTGGCTTTTCTACTTACGGTAACAATCTTACCAGTACCCAGCTATTCAAAGGTGATAGGCTGGGCATTATCTCGCAGAGTGTCAAATACTCAATAGAACAACTATTAAAGCAAACCTAATGACATCTCATAGTGTTTCTGTTGCCCCAATGATGGATTGGACTGATAAGCATTGTCGTTATTTCTATCGTTTACTCAGTCAATACACTCAGCTATACACTGAAATGATTACTTCAAGAGCAATCTTGAAGGGTGACAAGAATCGTTTGCTAGATTACAATGCGGTTGAGCATCCACTAGTTCTACAGGTTGGCGGAAGTGACCCTGTTGAAATGGCGGAGTGTGCAGTTATTGCTAAGCGTTGGGGTTACGACGCAGTTAATATAAATGTAGGATGTCCCTCAGAAAGAGTTATGTCGGGCAGTTTTGGTGCCTGTTTAATGAGAGAGCCTGACCTGGTAGCTTCTTGCGTTGAAAGCATGATCGAGGCTTGTGACATTCCTGTTAGCGTTAAAAGCAGGATAGGGATTGACGAAATGGAAAGTTATGATGAGCTAAGCGATTTCGTCTAT
>NZAZ01000166.1 GCA_002686255.1 Rhodospirillaceae bacterium | reverse complement strand
CAAAAACGCCCGTCCCTCCGGGTTTCCGATTGGCGGGCGCCCAGCGCCGAACCGGCCTTGGCCGATGCACCCAGATCGCCCTGCAACCGTTTCGGCATCGGATCGCCGCGCCAATCGAGAAACAGAATTGATTCAATTTGGGCCGGAAAGACCCTAGCCTTGGCCCAAGGACCGTCAGCGGACCTCGACCTCGCGGACGACGGAGATGATTTTCTCTTTCGCGCCGCCCTTGCCGCGGACCAGGGTGATGTCGCCCCGATACGTCCCCGGCGGCAAGGAGCGGGCTTTTCTTTTCCTGCCGGCAAAGACGAACCGCCGGGCCTGGGTCTTCTCCACGGTGGCCGAGCGTTCGACGACGGTCCGGCCGTTGGGGGCGGTGATCCTGAAGCTCAGTATATCGCCGGCCCGGGGCCAGAACATATCCACCCACAGCACCATCGCCGGCGCCGTGCGTGACATCCGCGGGGCGGAAAAATCGCCCCGCCTCGCGGCCCGGGGGGACGGCCGGCCGGGGGCGAAACCGGCGTTGTAAAGGGCCGTCGTTTCCCCCGTCAGACCCTTAAGCGCGTCCTTCCGCCAAAGGGGGGCAACGCCTAGGCCGCATTGCCGTTGCCGCCCCACCCCGGCGAACGGATCAATCACCCGCTTGCCGAGGCGCACGGCCAGATGGACGTGGGGGAACTGCGCCCGGCCCGAGTTGCCGACCAGGCCCAGCTTCCGCCCCCGTTCGATGGAATCGCCCTTTTTGACGGCGAGGCTGCCCCGGCGCATGTGGCAATACTGGGTTTCCCAGCCGCCGCCGTGGACGATGACAAGGCCGTTGCCGCATTCCCGCCCCTCGACGGAACCACCGCCGGGGATGGTGAAGTCGACGTCCTTCATGCCGTCGCGCAGGGCCTTGACGATGCCGGGCGCCGAGGCCACCACGTCGACGCCCTTGGCCATCACGGCCAGATCGCGGATGGCGATGTCGGTGCCATTGTGCCCGTCGTAGGTCATTTTCCGGCAGGCGTAATCGCGCCGGCCCGGGCCCGGATCAACATCGACGAGATTGACCAGCCAGCAGTCCTTCCCCGGCCGGCAGCGAATCGGAAGGCCGAGGGCGGGCGGTTTCGCCTCCGCGCCCAAGGCCTGAAATGTCGCCGGAAAGGTTGCCGGCCCCAACGCCGCCGCGAAAAAGCAGGCGGCGGCAAAAACGGCGGATTTCGGCGCGGGCCGGGTTAATTCCATCCCCTTACCCATAGCAGGCCCGGGGCGCCGTGATAAGGCTAGTAACTTGCCGCGCCTTGATGAAAAATATATATTGCAGTGCAATGCATTGTTTTGCGCTGCACAAGCGGCGTTTCAACGAGGCCATTTCAACGAGGACGGAGTCAAAGCCGATGGAACCCGCCAAAAGCACCCTGGAAATGCTGCACGGGTATTGCTTCGGGGACCTGCGGGAAGGCATGCGGGACGTCTATGCTAAGACCATCACCGACGCCGACGTGATGTCGTTCGCCGGCATCTCCGGCGACACCAACCCCATTCACCTGAACCACGAGTTCGCCACCGAAACCATGTTCGAGGGCCGGGTCGCCCACGGCATGCTGACGGCCAGTTTGATTTCCACCGTCATCGGCACCAAGCTGCCCGGGCCGGGCTGCATCTACGTCGGCCAGAACCTGCGCTTCAAGGCCCCGGTCAAGCTCGGCGACACGGTGACGGCGACGTGCACGGTGACCAGGCTGATCGCCGAAAAACGGATCATCGAAATGGACACCGTGTGCTCGGTCCTGGGCGAGGTGGTGCTGGACGGACAGGCCGTGGTCCTGGTGCCGTCCAAAGCCGAAACCCACTAGGCCCCCCGGCCCTCCCCCACCCCCCCCTCGCCCCCCTCGGCCGCCGCCCTTTCCCCTTGACCCGCAAGGGGGGCGCTGACACTTTCCCGCCATGCGGATTTATCGCCATTATGACGCGCTTCCCGCCGACGCCAGGGGCGCGGTGGTCGCCATCGGCAATTTCGACGGCGTCCACCCGGGCCATCAGGCGGTCATCCACGAAGCCGGCCTGATCGCCGGCGACCTGGGCCGGCCGTGGGCGGTGCTGACGTTCGAGCCCCATCCCCGGGCCTTTTTCACCCCCGACTCCGAGCCCTTCCGCCTCACCCCTTTCCGGGCCAAGGCGCGGCGGATCGCCGAATTGGGCGCCGACCTGCTGATCGTGCAGCGGTTCGACGCCGCCTTTTCCGCCCTGCCGGCGGAAGACTTCGTCAACACCGTCCTCGTCGACGGCCTCGGCGCCGGGCACGTGGTTTCGGGGTACGATTTCGTCTTCGGCCACAAACGCGGCGGCAACTGCGAACTGCTGCTGGCGATGGGGGCCAAAAAAGGCTTCGGGTTTACCGCCGTCAACGCTGAAGCGGACCCCTCCGGCGAGGCCTATTCATCGACCCGCGTCCGCGAACGGCTCGGGGACGCCGACCCCCGCGGCGCGGCGGCGGTCCTGGGCCGGGATTTCGAGATCGAGGGCCGGGTGGCGCGGGGCGAAGCGCGCGGCAAAGGCACCGGTTTCCCGACCGCCAACATACCCTTGGGCGTTTATCTTAGGCCGGCGCTCGGCGTCTATGCGGTCCGCGCCGCGATTGAATACCCGAACGCCGGTGGCGACGAGGAAACATGGCTCGATGGCGCCGCCAACATCGGCGTCCGGCCGACTTTCGGCGGCGACGGCGTGGTGCTGGAAGTGTTCCTGTTCGATTTCGACGGCGATCTGTACGGAAAACGCCTGCGCGTCAGGCTGGTCGATTTCCTGCGCCCGGAAAAGAAGTTTGACGGCGTGAACGATTTGAAGGCACAAATCGCCTCTGATGTGGCCAAGGCAAAGGAAATACTTAACGCTTAGAGACGCCAAAAGAAGATGAACCACCAAGGCACCAAGACGTGAAAAAGAATTAACCCATCTTTTCCTTTTTCTTTGAGTCTTTGTGGTTAAAAAAACAAGAGACGCCAAAAGAAGATGAACCACCAAGGCACTAGGACGCGAAAAAGAATTAACCCATCTTTTCCTTTTTCTTTGAGTCTTTGTGGTTAAAAAAACAAGAGGCGAGGACGAAGACGCATGACGACCGATTACAAATCGACGGTGTTCCTGCCCCAGACCGGCTTTCCCATGAAGGCCGGTTTGCCGAAGCGCGAGCCCGAAATCCTCGCCCGGTGGCAGGACATGGACATCCAGGCCAAACACCGCGAGGCCGCCAAGGGGCAAGAGAAATTCATCCTCCACGACGGCCCGCCCTACGCCAACGGGCATTTGCATATCGGCCACGCGCTGAACAAGATTCTCAAGGACGTCATCGTGCGCACGCAACAGATGCTGGGCCGCGATTCCAACTACGTCCCCGGCTGGGACTGCCACGGCCTGCCGATCGAATGGAAGATCGAGGAAAAGTACCGCAAGAAGAAGAAAGACAAGGACCAGGTGCCGATCCTCGAATTCCGCCGCGAATGCCGGGAATTCGCCGAGCAGTGGATCGACGTCCAGAGGGACGAATTCAAGCGCCTCGGTGTCATCGGCGATTGGGACAACCCCTACACGACCATGAGCTTCGCCGCCGAGGCCCAGATCGTCCGCGAACTGGGCAAGTTCCTGATGGATGGATCGCTCTACCGGGGCGCCAAGCCGGTGATGTGGTCGCCGGTCGAAAAGACGGCCCTGGCCGAGGCCGAAATCGAATACCACGACCATACCTCGACCACCATCTACGTCCGTTTCCCCGTCGCCAAGGCTTCCCAACCCGAAATCGAGGGGGCGTCGATCGTCATCTGGACGACGACGCCGTGGACCATGCCCGGCAACCGCGCCGTCGCCTATGGGCCGGACATCGATTACGTGGTTATCGAGGTCAAGGAGGCCGCCGACGGAAGTCTGGCAAAACCGGGTGAAAAACTGGTCATCGCCGAGGCCCGCCTGGAAACGGCGCTCGCCGAATGCGGTATCACCACGCCCAACGTGATCGCCATCTTCAAGGGCTCGGACCTGGAAGGCACGGTTTGCCGCCATCCCTTGGCCGGCCAGGGTTACGATTTCGAGGTGCCGGCGCTCCCCGCCGGTTTCGCCACCACCGAGGAAGGCACCGGCATCGTCCACATCGCGCCCGGTCACGGCTCCGACGACTGGGAACTGGGCATGGCTAAAGGCATCAAGGTGCCCGAGACGGTCGGCGAGGACGGCTGTTTCTTCGATCACGTTGCGTTGTTCGCCGGCCAGCACGTGTTCAAGGTCAACGGCGAGATCGCCGACGCCATTGAGGCCGCCGGCGGCCTGCTGGCGCGGGGGCAACTGGTCCACCGCTATCCCCATTCATGGCGCTCGAAGGCGCCGCTGATCTTCCGCAACACGACGCAGTGGTTCATTTCCATGGAGACGACGGGGCTCCGCGACAAGGCGCTGAAAGCCATCGGCGAGACCCGCTTCGTGCCGCCGTCGGGGCAAAAACGCCTTCAGGGCATGATCGAGACCCGCCCTGACTGGTGCGTATCGCGCCAACGCGCCTGGGGCGTGCCGATCACCGTCTTCGTCAACAAGCAAACCGGCGAGCCGCTGCGCGACGAGGGGGTGCTCGAGCGCATCGTCGAGGCGGTCGAGGCCGAAGGCGCCGACGCCTGGTTCACGTCCGATCCGTCGCGGTTTTTAGGCCCAGACCACAACGCCGACGACTATGAGCAGGTAATGGACATTCTCGATGTGTGGTTCGATTCCGGCGCCACCCACACCTTCGTCCTCGAAGGCCGCGACGACCTGAAATGGCCGGCGTCGCTGTACCTGGAAGGCACCGACCAGCACCGCGGCTGGTTCCATTCCTCGCTCCTCGAATCCTGCGGCACCCGGGGCCGGGCGCCCTACGAGGCGGTGCTTACCCACGGCTTCGTCATGGGCGAGGACGGGAGTAAGATGTCGAAGTCCCTGGGCAACATCGTCTCGCCCCAGGACGTGGTCGACCGGCACGGCGCCGATATCCTGAGGCTGTGGGTCGTCGGCTCGGACTATTCCGAGGACCTGCGCATCGGGCCGGAGATCCTGAAAAGCAACGCCGACATCTACCGCCGGCTCAGGAACACGCTGCGCTACCTGTTAGGCAACCTGTCAGGCTTCGACGAGAGCGAGCGCCTCGGCACGGACGAGATGCCGGAACTGGAACGCTGGGTGCTGCACCGGCTTTGGCAACTGGATCGCCTGCTGAGGCAGGCCTGCGACGATTTTCAATTCCATCCCGTGTTCGCCGAGCTGCATAACTTCTGCGCCGTCGATCTGTCGGCCTTCTATTTCGACGTCCGCAAGGATTCGCTCTATTGCGACCCGGCCGACGACCCCAAACGCCGCGCCGCGCGGACCGTCTTGGACGAAATCTTCAACTGCCTGAGCGCCTGGCTGGCGCCGTTCCTCTGCTTCACCGCCGAAGAAGCCTGGCAGGCCCGGCATCAGGATGGTGGAGACGGAGACAGCGTGCACCTGCGCGCCTTCCCCGATATCCCGGACGCCTGGCGCGACGACGACCTGGCCGCCAAATGGGCCAAGATCCGGAACCTGAGACGGGTGGTCACCGGCGCTTTGGAAGAAAAACGCGAAGAAAAAATTATTGGCTCATCCCTACAAGCGCATCCCGTGGTCTATTCCAATTCCGAAGACATCGCCCTGTTCGACGGACTGGACGCGGCGGAACTGTTTATTACTTCCGGCGCGACTTTCATTGCCGACCGGGGGCCTGAAAACAGTTTTTCGCTTAATGATGTCAGTGACGCCTGGGTCGTTGCCGGGAAAGCCGAAGGCGAGAAATGCGGGCGCTGCTGGAAAGTTTTGCCCGAGGTCGGCCAGGATAAGGATTATCCCGACACCTGCGGGCGCTGCGCCGACGCGGTGCGCCAATCGGGCAAAGGCGGTTGATCGGGCCATGGCCCCGGACCCCGCCCCGGATTCCAACAGGGACGTCCCCAAAAACAACGGCCCCGCCGGGATGACGTTCCGGCCAGTGTTCTTCAAGGGCCTGGCCGTGGCGGCGGCGGTCATAATCCTCGATCAAATCAGCAAATGGTGGATTCTCGGCTTCGTCATGCAGCCGCCCCGGGTCATCGAGTTGACGCCTTTCTTCAACCTGGTCCTGGGCTGGAACCGGGGCATCAGCTTCGGGTTACTCGATTCCGGCGGCTGGCTCAGCGCCTGGTTCCTTCCCCTGGCGGTGGTGGCGATTTCGGCCGCGCTCACGGTCTGGCTTTACCGTGTCCGCCACCTCCGGGCCGCCGTCGGCATCGGCCTGATTATCGGCGGCGCCATGGGCAACCTGATCGACCGGCTGCAATTCGGGGCGGTCGCCGACTTTTTGGACTTTTACGCCTGGGGTTACCATTGGCCGGCGTTCAACCTGGCCGACAGCGCCATCACCGTCGGCGCCGTGGTGTTGGTTCTAGATGCCTTGTTTGAAAAGGAAAAAAAGAGCTAAAATAGGGTGTTGGAACGAAAATCAGCGGGCGCCTGCGTAATCGTTCGTTTAACAAAACCGGTGGCGGCCTGCGATAGACCCATGAATCCAATGAAAAAAACGACCGCCTTTCTGTCCCTTGCACTGGCCGTGGCGTTGCTTTCGGGCTGCGAATCGGCGCGCAAGGCCTTCAGCGGCGATAAAAACGCGCCCGATGAATTCGCCGTTTATTCCCGCCCGCCGCTGAGCCTGCCGCCGAATTACAGGCTCCGGCCCCCGGCCCCCGGAACGGTCCGCCCACAGGTCGATTCCGCGAAGTACCGCGCCGAACGGGCAATCCTGGACAATGCGGTCAGGAAAGGCGGCGTGGCCAAGCGGCCGCAAGGCAGCACCGGGGTGATGGCGTTGTTGAGGGATGCCGGCGCCCTGTCCGCGACCCCGGGCATCCGCGCCATCATCAATGAGGAAACCTCGATCCTCAGCTCCCAGGATCAGGCGTTTGTCGACAAATTGATCTTCTGGGTCGACGACAAGGAGCCCGGCAGCACCGTCGTCGACGCCAGGAAAGAGCAAAAGCGCATCCAGGGGAACCAGGCCCTCGGCAAACCGCTGAACGAAGGCGAGACACCTGAAATCAAACGCAAAGCCAAACGCAAGGGCCTTTTGGACTTTTAGGGTCTTTCCGGCCCAAATTGAACCATTCTGACGGAGCGATTTTGTGCCAGGATCAAGCAAGGAAGCGCAGCGCGTATCCGAATACGGGCAAGATT
>NZAZ01000165.1 GCA_002686255.1 Rhodospirillaceae bacterium | reverse complement strand
TTTATTGTTTGCCCCTTTATTGGCGTTTGCCGTTTGTTATCGGACGCAACCGGGCCAAGGCGTTCTAAACAGGCCCGGTTTTCCCGCGTCGACGCCCATTAAAAGCCACATCCTCGGGCGGTTCTCAGGTCGAAAAACGCGCTTCGGGCCAAATCACGTCAATGTGACCCGGCCCGGCCCGGTTTCCCCCTGAAGGGGGGGGCTTGAAGAAGCGTCTTGTCATCGGGTTCCGGCCCCCAAAATATGGACAAAGGGGGGTAAAGTATGGTGAGTCCATGAATACCCCCGTAATCCCCACCCCCCAGAGGAGCCAGGCCTTGTCTGTCACCGGCCGAGACACCCTTAAAACCCGCCGCACGCTCAACGTCGGCGGCAAGGAATACGATTATTTCAGCCTCCAGGCGGCCGAGGCCGCGGGCCTCGGCGATGTGTCGCGCCTGCCCGGTTCGCTGAAGGTCCTGCTGGAGAACCTTCTCCGCTACGAGGACGGGCGCACCGTCACCGTCGATGACGCCAAGGCGCTGGCCGGGTGGCTGGACAAACGCACGTCCGACCATGAAATCGCTTTCCGCCCGGCCCGGGTGCTGATGCAGGATTTCACCGGCGTGCCGTCGGTGGTCGACCTGGCCGCCATGCGTCAGGCAATGGCCGACATGGGTGGTGATCCGGAAAAAATCAACCCGGTTTCGACATGCAACCTGGTGATCGACCATTCGGTGATGATCGATTTCGCCGGCACGCCGGACGCCATCGAAAAGAACATCAAGCGCGAGTTCGAGCGCAACGGCGAGCGCTATACGTTTTTGAAGTGGGGACAGTCGGCGTTTTCCAACTTCACCGTAGTGCCTCCGGGCGCCGGCATCGTCCATCAGGTGAACCTGGAATATCTGGCCAAGACCGTGTGGACCGAAGAAGAAGACGGGCGCACCATCGCTATGCCCGATACCGTCGTCGGCACCGACAGCCACACCACCATGGTCAACGCCCTTGCCGTCCTGGGCTGGGGCGTCGGCGGCATCGAGGCCGAGGCGGCGATGCTGGGACAGCCGGTGACCATGGTCATCCCCGAGGTCGTCGGCTTCAAGGTCACCGGCCGGCTGCCCGAGGGCGCCCTGGCCACGGACCTGGTGCTGCGCGTCGTCGAGATGCTGCGCGAGAAGGGCGTGGTCGGCAAGTTCGTCGAATTCTTCGGTCCCGGCCTGGACGAACTGACCCTGCCCGATCAGGCGACCCTGGCCAACATGGCGCCCGAATACGGCGCCACCTGCGGCTTTTTCCCGATCGACGAGGATACGCTGAAGTACCTGAAACTGACCGGCCGGGATGAGGACCGGATCGCCCTCGTCGAGGCCTACGCCAAGGCCCAGGGCTTCTGGCGCGACGCCGATACCGCGGACCCCGAATTCACCGACACGCTGGAGCTCGATATTTCGACCGTCAAGCCCGCCATCGCCGGGCCGAAACGGCCCCAGGACCGCATCGACCTGACGAATTCGAGCCCCGCCTTCGCCGACGCCCTGAAAAACCTGGGCGGCGCCGACGAACCGCGAAGGGCCGGCGTCGAAGGCGCCGATCACGGGCTTCGGGACGGCGACGTGGTGATCGCCGCCATCACGTCGTGCACCAACACGTCGAACCCTTCGGTTATGGTCGCCGCTGGATTGCTGGCCCGGAACGCCGCCGCCAAAGGGCTTAAATCCAAGCCCTGGGTCAAGACGTCGCTGGCGCCGGGATCGCAAGTCGTCGCCGATTACCTTGAAAAGGCGGACCTTCAGGACAGCCTGGACGCGCTCGGGTTCCATGTCTCCGCCTTCGGCTGCACCAGCTGCATCGGCAACTCCGGCCCCCTGGCCGGGCCCATCGCCCAGGCGATCAACGAAAACGACCTGATGGCGGCGGCGGTGCTGTCGGGCAACCGCAACTTCGAAGGCCGCATCAACCCCCATGTCCGCGCCAACTATCTGGCCTCGCCGCCGCTGGTGGTCGCCTATGCGCTGGCCGGGTCGATGACCCGGGACCTTTTGGGCGACCCCCTGGGCAAGGGTTCGGACGGCGAGCCCGTGTACCTGAAGGACATCTGGCCGGCCAACAAGGAGGTCGCCGACACGGTTTCGAAATGCCTCGGCCAGGAGATGTTCGAGGCCCGTTACGCCAACGTCTATGAAGGGACCGAGGCCTGGAAGGCCATCGACGCCGGCGGCGGCGGCATCTTCGACTGGCCGGAATCCACCTACGTCAAGCATCCGCCCTATTTCGAGGACATGAAGCCCGAGCCCTTGCCGCCCCAGGACATCACCGGCGCCCGGCCCCTGCTGATTTTGGGGGACTCGGTGACCACCGACCACATCAGCCCCGCCGGCGCCATCCCCAAGGACGGCCCGGCCGGCGAATACCTGCTCGGATACCAGGTCCGGCCCGAGGATTTCAATTCCTTCGGGTCGCGGCGCGGCAACCACGAGGTGATGATGCGCGGCACCTTCGGCAACATCCGCATCAGGAACGAAATGGCGCCCGACACCGAAGGCGGCTTTTCCAAGCATTACCCGTCCGGCGACCAGGGCCCGGTGTACGAGATCGCCATGCGCTACAAGGACGAAGGCGTGCCGCTGGTGGTCGTCGGCGGCACATTATACGGCACCGGGTCTTCGCGCGACTGGGCGGCCAAGGGGACCCTGCTGCTCGGCGTCAAGGCGGTGATCGTCGAAAGCTTCGAGCGCATCCACCGCTCCAACCTGATCGGCATGGGGCTGATGCCGTTGCAGTTCAAGGACGGCCAGACACGCAAGACGCTGAAGCTCGACGGCACCGAGACCTGGGACATCACCGGCCTCGAGGACGGGATTACGCAGGGCATGGACGTCAAGGCGACCATCACCCGCGCCGACGGTGAGAGCGAGGACTTAACGTTGTTATGCCGCATCGATACCCTCGACGAGGTCGATTACTACCTGCACGGGGGGATCCTGCACTACGTGCTGCGCCGGATGATGGCGGAAGGGGACTGAGGCCCCCCCTTCACAAAAGCGTGGATCGCCCAACCTCACCCTGATGTGATTGGCCGTTATCGGGCCTTTCCCGTAGGTTCGGGGCATGAAACGTTTCTTCACAGCCTTCGCATTGGCGGCCGCCCTGGCCGTCGCTGTTCAGACCAACGCGGCGGCGGCCGAGAAGCCCTTAACCGTGGTCGAGCTCTATACCTCGCAGGGCTGCTCGTCGTGCCCGCCGGCCGACGCCTTCCTCGGCGAACTGGCCAAGCGCGACGACCTGCTGGCGCTGTCGATCCATGTCGATTACTGGGATTACATCGGCTGGAAGGACCGCTTCGCCTTGCCGGAGAACACCAAGCGCCAGCGCGCCTACGCTTCCAAGCTCGGCATGCGCTACGTCTATACCCCGCAAATGGTCGTCCAGGGCGCCGCTCACTCTACCGGGTCGGACCGCGACAAGATCCTGGCGTTGATCGCCAAGGCGCGAAAATCAAAACGCGTGGCGGTGAGGATCAGCCGCGCCGAAGACGGGATTCGGGTCACGGTGCCCGGCGCCGGAACCGCCGATACCACGGACGAGGCCGCCTTGTGGCTGGCGGTTTTCGACAGCAAGCACGAAACCGCCATCAAGCGCGGCGAAAACGGCGGCCGCACGCTCAGCTACTACAACGTCGTCCGGGGCATCAAACGGATCGGCACCTGGTCTGAAAAGCCCTTGGACATCCCGATACGGAACGCCGATATGTCAACCGACGGCCGGGACGGCTGCGCCGTGATCCTGCAATCGGTCTCCACCGGCCGCATCCTCGGCGCCGCCAAGCTGGCCCTGACCGGCGGCTAGGCTTCCCGGCCCCCAGGGCTGCTTTCCCTAGGGTGTGTACTCATAAACCGAGGGTCTGCCCGCGGCCACATTGCAAACCTTTGAAGACCCCGCCACCCGCCTCCCGAAGTGGTACGGCCCGTCGCCCGAGGGCCACACATGACCCAGGGCGGACGTTCGTTGGATTACGGAGTTCGAAAGGCGGGTGTACGGAAATACGGTGATTTCCGTAACCTGGACTTGTGCCGTCCGCCACATTAGGCGATCTTATATACCGCCTGAGAGACGGGGAGGTACAGTGACGGAGCGCGCAAGAATCGAGGCCTATTTACGAAGGCTTTACGGTTATGCCCTGAGCCTGGCCGGCAACCACCACCAGGCCGAAGACCTGGTTCAGGAATGCGCCGTGCGGGCGCTGACGGCCAGGAACGTCCCCGGCGTATGCTTCTGGAGGCCATCGGGACCAGCAACGTCCATGAGTTGCCGGTGATAAAGAAAAAGGGAATACGATGAGCGGCCGCCGAATCACCTTTGAAATGCTGAACATCTACGTCGACGGCGAACTCGACGCGACCGCCGCCGCCGAGGTTGCCCAAGCGGTCGCCGACGATCCGTCGCTGGCCCGCGAGGTGGCGGCGCTCAGCCGTCTGCGATCCGCGGTGGCCGAAAGCATCGAGGCGCCGCCCTTGTCGGTTCCCGCGCCACCGTCGACCGGTGGCCGCACCGCGGCCATTGCCGCCAGCATCGGGTTCGCTCTGTTCGTCGCCGGATCGGTTCTGATGTCGACCCTGGATCGAGGTCCCGGCGCCGACTGGCTCGCGCGCGCCTGGCAGATGCACCGCGGTTGGTCGATCGAGGGCGTAACGGCGCAAACCCGCGCTTCCTTGCTTCTCGCTAAATACGTTGACGCGGTGCCGGGCGCCTATGTGCCCGACCTGTCGGCGTCCCGGCTTACCCTCGTCCACGTGACCGCGGGGCCGTTGGCGGGCCAGCGGCGGGCGTTGCTGACCGGCTACCGCGGCACCCGCGGCTGCAAGATCAGTCTCTTGGTGTTTCCGTCCCTGGGTGCGCTAAACAAGGAGCTCAGTCCCTTCCGCGACGGCAACAACGAAGCCTATGGCTGGCGGGCCGGCCCCTTGGACTACGTCATCATGTCCGACGGCATGGACACGGGGCGCTTTCGGCTGCTCGCCGAAAACGTCCGCCACACCAGCCGCCAGCACGTCCCGTTCGACGAACAGACGCGCATGGCGTTGCGCGAGAGCCGCGACAAAAGCGCCCCCTGTCTCGCCTGACCTATCGTTGGTATAGCCCCAAGAAATCTCCGCGATGGCGGAATAAAAAAGCCCGTTGGTCCGCCTCCTCCTATTGAGGATCGGCCGACGGGTTGGTATTCGGGCGCGTCCCCCACAAGGACCGACGCGGGTTCCTGAAAGGGGCCGGCTTGGCGACTATGGATGAAATCCTTTGCCGCCGCCCTTCACGGACTGTTGTGGGCCGGTGACCGGAACTGGGCCTTGAAAACTTGGCTGCGGCTTTGCCGCAACGCCTCGAATATGGCATAATCGCCGACGATAAAGTGTCAGGCCGTCCACCGCTTCCGCTGCCCGCCCGCCGGCCGCCAAGGTGAAACCCGATGTCCGATTCCAACAAAATCATTGACGAAACCCCCCAATACCTGGCCGGACAGTTGATCATCGCCATGCCGGCGATGCGCGACCCGCGTTTCGAAAAGACGGTGATCTACATGTGCGCCCACAATGACGACGGCGCCATGGGGCTGGTGGTCAACCGGGCCCTGGAATCGCTGACCTTTCCCGACATGCTGGAGCAACTGGGCATCGATCCCAGGGGCGCCGGCGACAAGATCAACGTCCATTTAGGCGGCCCGGTGGAATCGGGGCGCGGTTTCGTGCTCCATTCCCGCGACTACCTGCAAGAGGCTACCATGATCGTCGATCACGACGTGGCGCTGACCGCCACCATCGAAATCCTCAAGGCCATCGCCGACGGCGAAGGGCCGCGCCAAAGCCTGTTGGCCCTGGGCTACGCCGGCTGGGGCCCGGGGCAGCTCGACACCGAAATCAAAGGCAACGGCTGGCTGCACGTCGCCGCCGATGCGGATTTGGTATTCGGCCCCGATCTGGACAGCAAATGGCAACGGGCAATGGACAAAATCGGCATCGATCCCCGGATGCTGTCCGACGCCGCCGGCCACGCCTGAGCCGCCCTCGTTTTTTCCGGCCCCGGCCGCTTACATGGCGAAAAAGAAATCCCCGAATAAGGAAAACGCGGCGGCCGAAGAACTGATGCGGATGCTGTTCGAGAAGATGGAGGGCGAGAACACCGCCGAGACCCTCAACGACAACGTCATCATCCCGTTCGCCGCCGCCCTGGAGGAAATCTGCCAGGCGCGGGGTTATCGGCTCAACATCCACGGCGAGAAGAGCAACATCGTCTTTTCCGGCGACGATGCCGACGCCGAGGCGATTTATAAGATCGTTGAGGACTATCTGGCGGCGAAAGAAGGAGACGGCTAGGGGGCCTTAAGAGGGCGCGGCTGCGAGTTTTTCAAGGTCTTCCAGGTCCGAAACAGGGCCGAGCGCCGTCACCGTCGGCGGGCCCGAAAGCAGCCTTTCGGCGACGCGGCGGATGGCGGCGCCGTCGACGGCGTCGATCCGGGCGATGGTCTCGTCGACCGGAATCGGGCGTTTGAAGACGATCATCTGCCGGGCCAGTCGCTCGCACCGGGCCGCCGTGCTTTCCAACGACATCAGAATGCCGGCCTTGATCTGGGTGCGGGCGCGGGCGATCTCGGCGTCGTCGGCGCCCCCGGCCCCGTCCGCCAGCTTGCCGATTTCGCCGAACACCAGCGGCACCAGGTCGCCGACGTCGTCCCCGCCGGTGCCGGCATAGACGCCGAACAGCCCGCCGTCGGTGTAGCTGGACAGGTATGAATAGATGGAATAGGCCAGCCCCCGCTTTTCGCGCACTTCCTGAAACAGTCTCGACGACATGCCGCCGCCCAACAGCGTCGAGAACACCGAAGCGGCGTGGAAATCCTCGTCCTCGAAGGCGACTCCTTTCATGCCCAGCAAAACGTGGGCCTGTTCCAGGTCCCGGGGCTCACGGAAGGCGCCGCCGACGTAGTGGGCCGGTTCGCGGGCGCCGTCGGCGGGCTCGGACAGGGCGTCGAAGGCGTCCTCGACCAGCCGCACGAGGCGCCCGTGGTCGAGGTTGCCGGCCGCCGCGAAGACGATCCGGGGCGCCGAATAATGGTCCTTCATGTAGCCGAGGACGGCGTCGCGCCCCATGTCCCGGATCAGCGCCGCCGAACCCAGCACCGGGCGGCCGAGGGCCTGTCCGGGGAAGGCGGTTTCCTGGAATAAATCGAAGACCACGTCGTCGGGGGTGTCGTGGGACTGGTTGATCTCCTGGACGATGACGTCCTGTTCGCGGGCCAGTTCGTCTCCGTCCATCACCGAATGCTGCAGGATGTCGGCGATGATGTCGACGGCCAGTTCCAGATCCTGCTTGAGGATCTTGGCGTAGTACGCGGTGTGTTCGCGCGCCGTATAGGCGTTCAGTTGGCCGCCGACGGCCTCGATCTCCTCGGCGATCTCCTTGGCGTCGCGGCGTTCGGTGCCCTTGAAGGCCAGGTGCTCCAGCAAATGCGACATGCCGTTGATACGGGCGTCCTCGTCGCGGGTGCCGACCTCGACCCAGGCGCCCAGCGACACGGACTCGACCGTGTCCATGACGTCGGAGACGACGCGAAGACCGCTGATAAGCTCGGTGACCTCGATGCTCAAGACCGTGCTCCTTGGCGGGCGTTTGCGGCGACGTAATCCTGGACCGTCTTCAGGTCGTTGGCCAGCACTTCGCACCGTTCCTCGCGCTCCGACAAATCGGCCAAGCGTTCCGGCAGCGCCGGCGGGACGCCGGTGGCGTCCTTTACCGCTTCGGGGAACTTGGCCGGATGGGCGGTCGCCAGGGCGACCATGGGAACGGTGCGGTCGCGGCGCTGGGCGCGGGCGGCGGCGATGCCGACGGCGGTATGAGGGTCGATCAGCTCGCCGCATTCCTGGTAAACGGCCTTGATGGTTTCCTTGGTTTCGTCGTCGTCGAAGCGCGCCCCGTAGAAGACCGCCCGCGCCGCCTCCAGCGCCTTGTCGTCGATGGCGAACCGCTTGCTTTCGCGGAACCCGGCCATGACCTCGGCGACGCGGCCGCCGTCGCCGCCCATCAGGTCGAACAGCAGGCGCTCGAAATTGGACGATACCTGGATGTCCATCGACGGACTGAGGGTCGAGTGGACCTCGCCCCGCTGCATGGTCCCGGTCTCGAAGAACCGCGTCAATATGTCGTTGCGGTTGGACCCGACCACCAACTGATCGACGTCGAGGCCCGTCTGGCGGGCCCCGTAGCCGGCGAAGACGTTGCCGAAATTGCCCGTCGGCACGGCAAAGGAAACCGGCGTTTCCGGCGCCCCGACTTTGGTCCCGGCCCAGAAGTAATAGACGGCCTGGGCCATGATCCGGGCCCAATTGATGGAGTTGACGGCGCCGAGGCGCCACCGTTGGCGGAAGGGCTTGTCGTTGAACATCGCCTTCACCAGGTCCTGGCAGTCGTCGAAGGTGCCCTCAATGGCGATGTTGTGGACGTTATCCGACGCAACGGTGGTCATCTGGCGGCGCTGGACGTCGGAAATCCTTCCCTGGGGGTGGAGGATGAAGATCTCGATGGCGCCGCGGTCGCGGCAGGCCTCGATGGCGGCCGAGCCGGTATCGCCCGAGGTGGCGCCGACGATGGTGACCCATTCGCCCCGGGCCTTCAGCACGTGGTCGAAGACGGGGCCAAGGAATTGCATGGCCATGTCCTTGAAGGCCAGCGTCGGCCCGTGGAACAGCTCCAGCAGCCATTCGCCCTTGCCGATTTCCTTCAGCGGGGCGATTTCCGGGGTGTCGAAATTCGCATACGCGCCGTCGATGATCCCGGCGAGCGCACTGTCGTCGATGGCGCCGCCGATGAAAGGCCTGATCACGCGGAGCGCCAGTTCCGGATAGGGCAGGCCTTCGAACGAGGCGATGTCGGCGGCGGAAAATCGCGGCCATTCCTCGGGCACGTAAAGGCCGCCGTCGGGCGCCATGCCCGACAGCAGAACGTCGTCGAAAGCGAGGGCCGGGGCGTCGCCCCGGGTCGAGATGTACTTCACCGGCCGTTACTCCGTCTCGGAAGGCGGCTACCGTAGCGCCCGGGCTCCCGGTCCTCAACCTCCCCTTTAACCCAAATACCGTGCCTTCAGGTGGGCCTTGAAGATTTCGGGGTCGAGCGGCCCGCCGGTGCACCCTCGCCAAAGTGTGGGCCGCGCATTAATCTCCCTCCCATGACCGCCTCGTTCCACCGCTTTGTCGCCCCCGGCCTCATCGTCCTTTTCGCCCTCGTCTGGGCGGCGCTGCCGGCGCGCGCCGATGGCATCAAGGCGGTGGCCTCGATCGCACCGGTGCATTCGCTTCTGGCCCAGGTCATGGAAGGCGCCGGCCGGCCCCGGCTGCTGGTGCCGAGGGGCGCCTCGCCCCACGCCTATGCCCTTAAACCGTCCGCCGCCCGGGCGCTGTCCGAAGCGCAAGTGGTGTTCTGGGTCGGGCCGGGGCTGGAAAGGTTCCTGGTCAAGCCCCTGTCGGCGCTGCCCCGGCGCGTCATGGTGGTCGAACTGGCGACGGCCGAAGGCGTCAAGACAAGACGCTTTAAAGACGCGGGTGGGGGAGAGGGAGGGACCGACCCGCACGTCTGGCTCGACCCCCTGAACGCCGCCGCCATGACGCGGATCATGATCACCGTCATGGCCAACGCCGATCCCGCCAACGCCGTCCTCTACCGCAACAACGGCGCCGCCGTGCGGGCCCGGCTGGTAAAGCTGGAAGCGGAGATCAGCCAAACCCTCGAACCCGTGACCGGGGTCCCTTATCTGGTGTTCCATGACGCCTTCGGGTATTTCGAGGACCGCTTCGGCCTTCATTCGGCCGGCGCGGCTGCCGCCGCCGCCGAGCGGCCGCCGGGGGCGAAACGGATTTCGGCGCTGCGGCGCTTGATCAGGACCGGAAAAATCCCCTGCGTGTTCACCGAGCCCGAGTTCGAACCGGCGCTGGCCAGGACCCTGATCGAGGGGACAACGGCCCGGATCGGGATCATCGATCCCCTGGGCGCCGGCCTGACACCGGGGCCGGGGCTTTACGCGAAGCTGATGCGGGGGCTGGCGCGGTCGCTCAAGGGATGTCTGAAGGACGGGGGGCCTTAGAACTTAAACATCGGCAGAAACATCAGCCGGTCGGCGAGCAGCGCCATGAAGATCAAAAACAGATAGACGATGGAAAAGAAAAACATCGGCCGGGCGGCGGTGCCGTCCTCGTCCTTCCACACCCGCCACATATGGTGGGCGAAGAAGAAGCCCAGAAACGCCGCCGCCGAGCCGTAAAAAGCGCCCGACATGCCGATCGCCACCGGCAGCAGCGTCACCGGCACCAGCGCCACCGTATAGAGAAGCATCTGGCGCTTGGTTTCGCGGACACCGGCGACGATGGGAAGCATGGGCACGCCGGCGGCTTCGTAATCGCCTTGCCGGAACAGGGCCAGGGCCCACGAATGCGGCGGCGTCCACAGGAAGATGATGGCGAACAGCAGCACCGCGCCCAAGCCGACGTCGCCGGTGGCGGCGGCCCAGCCGATCACCGGCGGCAGCGCCCCCGAGGCGCCGCCGATGACGATGTTCTGCGGCGTGCGCCGTTTCAGCCACACGGTATAGATAAAGACGTAATACAGGATCGTCAGCGCCAGCAGCAACGCGGCTGCGGCATTGACCAGCACCGCCATCGCCGTCACCGAACCGGCGGCAAGCGCGATGCCGAAGATCAGCGCTTCCTTCGGTTCCAGCCGCCCGGCCGGGAGCGGCCGGTTCATGGTCCGCAACATGTGCAGGTCGATGTCGCGGTCGTACCACATGTTGATGGCGCCGGACGCCCCGGCGCCCAGCGCGATGCAGAGGACGGCGAAAAAGCCGGTCAGAGGGCTTAGGCTCCCGGGCGGGTTGGGGGCCAGCAAAAGGCCGGTGACGGCGGTGAACACCACCAGCGACATCACCCGGGGCTTCAACAGCACCGCGTAATCGGCGATACGGAACCGGGGCGCCGGAGAATCCTTGCCTGCACGGGAGCCGGCACCGATTCGGCCGGGGAATTTTTCGACCCCGGCGGCCGCTTGTTTGGTCACGCGGAAACCTCGTCAATAGGGACGCCTCAACCGAGGCGACGGCATCTTATACGCCAAGGGCGGGATGGAGTTTAGTTTTTTTTCAAGTTCTAGGAAACCCGTTAACCCCTAAAAAAGGTGTGGAAATTCCCTTAAAGGTGGGGAAGCAAAATTCGACTGTCAACGCTTTTCATGCAAAACTGGAATCCGCGACTCGACGGGACCAACGGTTCAGGAGGCTCGGCCTTGGCGGGTGAAAATTCGATTGCCGATGGGGGTGCCTATAAATTCGATCAACCGGTCATTCATACGATCGGGTTTTCGGACCTCAGGGACGTTTTGGACAAGGGCATGGCGGACTTCATCGCCATGCCCACACACGTCATTTTCCTGTGCCTGATCTATCCCATCGTCATTCTGATTTCGGCCCGGATTTACGCCGGATACGAGGTGGTGTGGCTAGCCTTTCCCCTGCTGGCCGGATACACCCTGATCGGCCCGCTGGTGGCGACCGGCATGTACGAGCTGAGCCGGCGGCGCGAGCAGGGCCTAGATATTTCCCGGGCCAAGGCCTTCCACGTCCTTCAAAGACACGCCACCCGCTCCATTGGGGTGCTCGGCGCCTTGTTGATGGTGATCTATTTCGCATGGCTGTGGGCCGCCTGGATCATCTATGAAAAATACTTCGGCACCGCGCTGCCGGCGTCGATCACGGATTTCGCCTTCCAAGTCTTCACCACCCCCGCCGGCTGGTCGCTGATAACGGTCGGCAGCGCCGTCGGCCTCGGGTTCGCCATCGTGGTGTTGACCCTCAGCGTGGTGTCGTTTCCGATGCTTATCGCCCGGGACGTCGGCGTCGGGACGGCGATTCAAACGTCGATCAGGGCGGTCATCGCCAATCCGGTGACAATGATGGCGTGGGGCCTCACCGTCGCCTGTGCCCTGCTAATCGGTTCGCTGCCGTTTTTCGTCGGCCTGGCGGTCGTGCTGCCGGTTCTGGGGCATGCGACCTGGCACCTGTACCGCAAGGTCGTGGAGTTCTGACGACTCGATTTATTGCGAATTTTATACTGACCATATCGGGCGTACTGGGTCACAAACCGGACCGTGGGATGGCATAATCGTCGATCGGCGAAAAGCCGGCGCGGAACCAAAAGAAAAAATATCTGGAAACAGGGAAATCAGGCGTCACCGGGATGGGGAAAGGCGATTTTTCCCTGAATAATTTATAATTTTTCCATATACTTTAATTATTCCATATATAAAGTAGGAGCGCCCTTGCCCGGACATGCGGGTTTGGGAATAGCTGCCGCGATTTTGACGGCAATCCGGGCGTGATGGCCAAACGGTTCGTTTCCCGGATGTCGGCCGGACCGTTTCAAACCTGGAAATCGAGTCGCCCAAACATAATATGAACGCCGATCGAGTTTATTTTTTTTGGATTTAAGAGGCAGGGAAGTTTAAAGAATGTTCGTTCCAATCATGCTGTTCCTCGTCGGCCTTGGCACGGTCATTTTCCACTTTGCCAGCCCGTGGTGGTTTACCCCCATTGCCTCGAACTGGGGTTTCATCGACACCACGATTATCATCACCTTCTGGGTCACCGGGGTGGTTTTCGTCGGCGTCGTTCTGTTTACCGCCTATTGCACGTACCGTTACCGCTACAGGAAAGGGAAAAAGGCCGAATACGAGCCCGAAAACGCCAAGCTGGAATGGTGGCTCACCATTTTGACCACGATCGGCGTCGCGGTGATGCTGGCGCCCGGCCTGTTGGCGTGGGACGAATTCGTCTCCGTCCCCAAGGGCGCGGCGGAGTTCGAGGTCGTCGGCAAGCAGTGGGATTGGGCCTACCGTTTCCCCGGCAAGGACGGCAAGCTGGGCACCTCGGATGCCAGGAACATCAACGACGACAACCCATTCGGCCTCAATCCGAAGGACAAGAACGGCCGCGACGACATCCTGATCAACGACAGCGAACTGCACCTGCCGATCGACAAACCGGTCAAGGTGCTGCTCCGTTCCATCGACGTCCTGCATAACTTCACCGTGCCCCAGTTCCGGGCCAAGATGGATATGGTGCCCGGCGCGGTCACCTACTTTTGGTTCACGCCCACCAAGACCGGGGAATTCGACATTCTCTGCTTTGAATTATGCGGCGTAGGCCATTACGCCATGCGCGGCACGGTCGTCGTCGATTCGGTGAGTGACTTCCAGGCCTGGCTGAACGAGCAGCCGACGTTCGCGCAAACGCTGGCCGAAGCCGAAAACGATTCCGAAAAAAGTTCGAATCGGGTCTTCGGCGAGGCCGATTCCCCGGACCGGGGAATCGCCCGATGAGACCCGGATTTCATCCACCGGAGCCTAACGAGATGACAGCGAAGAGGATATTCTGATGGCGTATGTCGCACCTGCCGAGGCTGAACATATCCCGGCCGCCGAAGTCGAGGACGTTGAGCTTTATCACGCGAAAAGCTGGGTCACGAAGTACGTCTTTAGCCAGGACGCCAAGGTCATCGCCATCCAATACTCGGCAACGGCGATCGCCATCGGGCTCGTCGGCCTGGTGTTGTCGTGGTTGATGCGCCTGCAACTGGGTTTCCCCGAAATCTTCGACTTCATCGAGCCCGCCGACTATTACCAGTTCATCACCGTGCACGGCATGATCATGGTCATCTACCTGCTGACGGCCCTGTTCCTGGGCGGCTTCGGCAACTACCTGATCCCGCTGATGGTCGGCGCCCGGGACATGGTTTTCCCCTACGTGAACATGCTCAGCTACTGGGTCTATCTGGCGGCGGTGATTATCCTGGTCGTCAGCTTCTTCGTTCCCGGCGGCGCCACCGGCGCCGGGTGGACGCTGTATCCGCCGCAGGCGATCCTGTCCGGCACCCCGGGCTCGGAATGGGGGATTCTCCTGATGCTGATTTCGCTCGCCTTCTTCATCGTCGGCTTCACCATGGGCGGGTTGAACTACGTGGTGACGGTACTTCAGGCGCGCACCCGGGGAATGACGCTGATGCGGCTGCCGTTGAGCATCTGGGGCATTTTCACCGCCACCGTCTTGGCGTTGCTGGCCTTCCCGGCGCTGCTCGTCGGCGCCGTGATGATGACATTTGATAAGGTCCTGGGCACCAGCTTTTTCATGCCGGCCATCGTCGAGATGGGGGAATACCTCAGCTACGGCGGCGGCAGCCCGCTGTTGTTCCAGCACCTGTTCTGGTTCTTCGGCCACCCGGAAGTCTATATCGTCGCCCTGCCGGCCTTCGGCATCGTTTCCGACCTGATCAGCGTCCATGCCCGGCGCAACATCTTCGGTTACCGGATGATGGTGTGGGCGATCGTCGCCATCGGCGCGCTAAGCTTCATCGTCTGGGCGCACCACATGTACGTCAGCGGCATGAATCCGTGGTTCGGGTTCTTTTTCGCCACCACGACCCTGATCATCGCCGTGCCGACGGCGTTGAAGGTCTACAACTGGACGCTGACGCTGTGGAAGGGCAACATCCAGTTCACGCTGCCGATGCTGTTCGCGCTGGCTTTCATCGTCACCTTCGTCAACGGCGGCATCACCGGTTTGTTCCTCGGCAACGTGGCCATCGACGTGCCGCTGTCGGACACCATGTTCGTGGTCGCGCACTTCCATATGGTGATGGGCGTGGCGCCGATCCTCGTGATCTTCGGCGCCATATACCACTGGTATCCCCTGATTACCGGGCGGATGCTGCACGAAGGGATGGGCCAGTTCCATTTCTGGGTCACCTTTGTTGGTTCCTATGCGATCTTCCTGCCCCTTCACTATCTCGGATTCCTGGGCGTGCCGCGCCGGTATTTCGAAATGGGAGAGACAAACTTCATCCCCGAATCGGCGCAGGACCTGAATGCCTTTATCACCGTCGTTGCTCTGACCGTGGGCGCGGCCCAGGTGGTGTTTTTCATCAACCTGTTCTGGAGCCTGAAGAACGGCAAGGAAGCCGGCCACAACCCGTGGAAAGCCAATTCACTGGAATGGCAGACCGCGCAGGTGCCGCCGGGGCACGGCAACTTTGACGACCTGCCGCTGGTTTACCGCTGGGCCTACGATTACGGCGTGCCCGGCGCCGACGAGGACTTCATCCCGCAGAACCTGCCGCCCGATAAGGTATCGACCGGCAAGGGCGAATAGCAGGCCGCCAAGGGTAATACAGGGGAAAGAGACGTGGGTATCTTTCAACAGTTGACGGAAAAGCCCTGGCTGACGGTCGAGGGCGCGGGCGAAGAACCGGCCAAGCAAAGGGCTTTTTCCCTGGCATCGCCGCATGTCGGCCTGAGGGTGTTTCTGGCCGTCGCCACGGTGCTGTTCACGCTGTTTCTCGTCGTCTACGTGGAACGGATGACGTTCCCCGACTGGCGCCCGCTCTCCGAGCCGTGGGTGTTGTGGTTGAACACGCTGGTTTTGGTCATTAGCAGCGCCGGCTTTCATTGGGCGTGGGTCAACGCCGAGCGGGGCGATTTGGACGGCATCAAGACCGGCCTTCTGACCGGTGGCATGTCCTCCTTAGCCTTCCTGGCCGGTCAGCTCTGGGCGTGGCGGCTTCTCGTCGGCCTGGGCTTTTACGATATGGCGAACCCGGCCATCGGCTTCTTCTATCTGTTGACCGGATTGCACGGGTTACACCTGTTGGGCGGCCTGGTGGCCTGGTTCAGGACCAGCGCCAAGATCAAGGCCGGGGTCGAAATGGATCAACTGCGCATGAGCGTCGAACTGTGCGCCGTTTATTGGCATTTTTTGCTGGTGGTATGGCTGGTTTTGTTCGGCCTGCTGCTGTTGACGTAAAGAGGACGAAGGACATATGACAGATTCAAGTGCAGGACAAGCTGCGGCCCAGGCCGAAGGCATGCAGGGCATCGTCGCCGACTGGTCGTCGGACCAGCGGGCGTTCAAGAACGTGCCCTGGGGCAAGGCCATGATGTGGATATTCCTCCTCAGCGACACCTTCATCTTCAGCATTTTCCTGCTGTCCTACATGACGGTCAGGATGTCGACGACGGTGCCGTGGCCCAACCCGAGCGAGATTTTCGCGCTTTCCTTCGGCGGCGAGCCGATCCCCTTGATCCTGATCGCCATCATGACCTTCATCCTGATTACGTCCAGCGGCACCATGGTCCTGGCCGTTAATTACGGCTATCGGCAGGACCGCTTCAGGACCATGATCTTCCTGCTGATTACGGCGGCGTTCGGCGCCACCTTCGTTGGCATGCAGGCGTTCGAATGGACGAAGCTGATCGTCGAAGAAGGCGTCCGCCCCTGGGGCAACCCCTTCGGCGCCGCCCAGTTCGGATCGACCTTTTTCATGATTACCGGCTTCCACGGCTTTCACGTGTCGGTGGGGGTGATCTTCCTGGTCATCGTCGCCCGCAAGGTGTGGAAGGGCGAATTCGACAACGGGACACCGGGCTTTTTCACCAGTCGGCCGGGCAGATACGAGATCGTCGAGACCATGGGCCTTTACTGGCACTTCGTCGATCTGGTGTGGGTATTCATCTTCGCATTTTTCTATCTTTGGTAAGGCTTGAAACATGGCAAACGCAGAGGCACACGCAGAAGGCCAACAACATCCCCTCGGCATCTATATCAAGATCTGGGCGTGGTTGTTCGTTCTCAGCACTTGTTCGTATCTCGTCGATTATTTCCATGTCGAGAGCTACCTGCGGTGGACCCTGATCCTAGTGTTCATGTTCATGAAAGCCGGCTTGATTATCGCCGTCTTCATGCACATGATGTGGGAGCGCCTGGCCCTGGTTTACGCCATCGGCGTTCCGACCATAGCGTTGATGGTGTTTGTCTTCCTGATGACGAACGAGGCCGACAACACCTTCCTGTCGCGGGGCATATACTTCCTGGGACTCGGCGGCTCCTAGGGTCCAAACTCATTCAGGCTCCCGCCCCCAAGGGATTGCGCCTGGGTCGGGGACGCATGGGCGCTTCGTTGCCGCCTTTCATGGTCCATTGCCGGCCTTTGTTATGGTAACGTGACAATAACCGACCAAAGACGGCATAATCATGTATTCCCAACCGGCACTACGTTGACGCGGTCGATGATACAAAGACTGACAATCCTTGCGCCGATGACAGTGTTGTCGATTTTCGGCGCGGCCGGAAACGCGTTCGCCGGGGGACGTTCCGAGCCGTGGCAGATGTGGCTTCAGCCCGCCGCCTCGCCGGTCATGGAACGAATCACCGAATTCCATACCCTGTTGTTCATCATCGAGGTTTCCATCGTCATCCTGGTGCTGGGGCTATTGTGCTACATCATCGTGCGCTTCAACGCCAAGGCCAATCCGGTGCCCACAAAGACGACCCACAACACGTTGCTGGAGGTCGTCTGGACCGGGGTGCCGCTGCTGATCCTGATCGTCATCGCCGTGCCGTCGTTGAAGCTTCTGTATTATTCCGACCGCATCGAAAATGCCGAGATGACCCTCAAGGTTACCGGCAACCAGTGGTTCTGGTCCTATTCCTATCCCGACCACGGCGGCTTCGAGTTCGACAGCGTCATCGTCCCCGACGACGAACTCAAGGTTGGCCAGCCGCGGCTGTTGACGGTGGATAACGAGGTCGTCCTGCCGGCCGAAACCAACATCCGGCTGCTGGTCACGTCGGCCGACGTGATCCACGACTGGGCCGTGCCGGCGCTGGGGGTGAAGCTGGACACGGTGGCCGGTCGCATCAACGAAACCTGGCTCCGCATCAACAAGGAAGGCGACTATTACGGCATGTGTTCGGAACTGTGCGGGATCAACCATGCGTTCATGCCCATCCACGTCAAGGCCGTTTCCAAGGCCGACTTCCAGGCCTGGGTCGAAACGGCGAATAAGAAATTCGCCCGCACCGGCGGCCCGGCCCCTGTTCGCGTCGCCGAAACAGGGGACCCGAAAGGGGAATGATTGATGGCTGACCAGGTAATGGCGGCGCCCGGCGGCCACGGCCACGATCACGGCCACGGCCACCATCCGACGGGATGGCGGCGGTGGCTCTTTTCCACCAACCACAAGGACATCGGGACGATGTATATCGTCCTGTCGCTGGTCGGGGCCTTCGCCGGCGGCGCCATGTCGTTCTGGATTCGCCTCGAGTTGATGGACCCGGGCATCCAGTTCAACGTTTTCGGGGCCGGCGAAGAGGCGGCCTATTTCCAGTTCTACAACGTCCTGCTCACCGGACACGCCTTCATCATGGTGTTCTTCGTCGTCATGCCGGCGATGATCGGCGGTTTCGGCAACTGGTTTGTGCCGTTGATGATCGGCGCCCCGGACATGGCCTTCCCGCGCATGAACAACATCAGCTTCTGGCTGCTGGCCGCGGCCCTGGTGCTGTTGTTGGTCGCCGCCTTCACCCAGGGCGGCCCGGGCACCGGCTGGACCGTCTATCCGCCGCTTTCCAACACCGACTTCCACCCCGGCGCGGCGGTGGATTTAGGGATTCTCAGCCTGCATCTGGCGGGCGCGTCGTCGGTCCTCGGCGCCATCAACTTCATCACCACCATCGTCAACATGCGCGCACCGGGCATGACCATGCACCGCATGCCGCTGTTCTGCTGGGCGATCCTGGTGACGGCGTTCCTGTTGCTTATGGCGATCCCGGTGTTGGCGGGCGGGCTGACGATGCTGCTGACGGACCGTAATTTCGGCACCGCCTTCTTCGATGCGGCGCAAGGCGGCGACCCGGTCCTGTGGCAGCACATTTTCTGGTTCTTCGGCCATCCGGAGGTCTACATCATCATCCTCCCCGCCTTCGGCATCGTCAGCCAGGTGGTTTCGACCTTTTCCCGCAAGCCTATCTTCGGCTACCTGGGCATGGTCTATGCCATGGTGTTCATCGGTTTGGTCGGCTTCGTGGTGTGGGCGCACCACATGTACACCGCCGGCCTCGACGTCGACACGCGGGCCTATTTCGTCTCCGCCACCCTGGTCATCGCCGTGCCCACGGGGATCAAGATCTTCAGTTGGCTGGCGACCATGTGGGGCGGGTCGATCAATTTCCGCGTCCCGATGATGTTCGCCTGCGGGTTCATCTTCCTGTTCGTCATGGGCGGGGTCACCGGCGTGGCGCTGGCCAACGCCGGCATGAACATCGCCTTCCACGACACCTATTTCGTCGTCGCCCATTTCCACTACGTGATGGCGATCGCGGCGGTGTTCGGCATGTTCGCCGGCTTCTATTACTGGATCGGCAAGATGTGCGGCCGGCAGTACCCGAGGGTCCTGGCCCGGATCCATTTCTGGTCGTTCTTCATCGGCGTCAACGTAACGTTCTTCCCGCAGCACTTCTCGGGCATGGCCGGGATGCCGAGGCGCATCCCCGATTACCCGGACAATTACGCCGGCTGGAACTATGTCTCTTCCATCGGCTCCTTCATCACCGTGGCCTCGACGCTGCTGTTCTTCTTTATCGTTTGGCGGACGCTGACGGCGGGCGAGAAGGTGCCGGCCAACCCGTGGGGCGAGGGGGCGACGACGCTGGAATGGACGGTCGAAAGCCCGGCCCCCTTCCACACCCACGAAGAGCTGCCGGACATGACCGAAAAGCAGCCCGCGGAATAAGGATAACCGGAACCGGACCATGACCCCGACGCGCACCGACAAACGAAAGAAAAACCGCCTCACCGCCGTGGTGCTGTTTACCGTCGCCGGCTCCATGGTCGGATTGGCCTTCGCCGCGGTGCCTTTGTATCGGCTGTTCTGTCAGGTCACCGGCTTCGGCGGCACGCCGAAAATCGCCGCCCAACCCTCGGCCGCGCCCACGGAGAGGACCATCACCGTGCGCTTCGACGCCAACGTCAACCCGGCGCTGCCGTGGCGGTTCGAGCCCGAGAAGACGCAAGTCACGGTCCGCGCCGGGGAGTCGGCGCTGGCCTTTTACCGGGCCCGCAACACATCGGACGCGCCGGTCACCGGCACCGCCACCTTCAACGTGACGCCGTTCAAGGCCGGCGAGTATTTCTCCAAGATCGACTGTTTCTGCTTCACCGAGCAGCGCCTGGCGGCCGGCGAGGAGGCGGCCATGGGGGTGCAGTTCTTCGTCGACCCGGGAATCTTCGCCGACCCCAATACCCGGGACGTAACCGCCATTACCCTGTCCTATACCTTCTACCCCGCCGCCAAGGGCCAAGGGGAGAAGGCCAAACAAGTCAAGGCCCCGGCCCCGGCCCCCGTTGCCGGCCGGCCGGAAAAAGGCTGACGGGGGCTCCGGCAAGGAGAGAGCATGACCATGGCCAGCGAAACATCGAAATCCCACCCCTATCACATGGTGGCGCCGAGCCCGTGGCCGGCCGTCGGCTCACTGGCGGCCCTGCTGATGGCGTTCGGGGGCATCTGGTACATGAAGGGGGGGCCGATCTGGATATTCGTCCAGGGGGTGCTGATCCTGCTGTGGATGTTCTACCGCTGGTGGCACGACATCGTCGCCGAGGCGCGCAGCGGCGTCGATCATACGGACGTGGTCCGCCACGGGCTGCGCATGGGCATGGTGCTGTTCATCACTTCGGAAGTGATGTTCTTTTTCGCCTTCTTCTGGGCCTTTTTCCATTCCACGGTGCCGTTCCTGTCTCTGGTCGCGCCGGAGACGTGGCCGCCCGAAGGCGTCGTTCCCCTCGATCCGTGGTCGGTGCCGTTCCTGAATACGGTGATCCTGCTGTCTTCCGGCGCCACGGTGACCTACGCGCACCACATGGTGCGCCAGGGCGACAACAAGAGGGCGGCCCGGGGGATTTTGCTGACCGTGGTGCTGGGCCTGACCTTCACCGGCTTGCAGGCCTATGAGTACGTCCACGCCACCTTCGCGTTCACCGGCGGCATCTATTCGTCGACCTTCTACCTGGCGACCGGGTTCCACGGCTTCCACGTGATCGTCGGGTCGCTGTTCCTGATCGTCTGCTGGTTCCGCGCCCGCGCCGGGCACTTCACGCCCGAGAGCCACGTCGGCTTCGAGGCCGCGGCCTGGTACTGGCACTTCGTCGACGTGGTGTGGCTGTTCCTGTTCGCGTCCATCTATTGGTGGGGGTCGCTCGGCTACACCCCGGCCTGACGGCCCGTCGTCAAGGCCCGGCCCGGGACGGAAACCATGGCCATCATCAAATACATTCGCGAACTGCAACGGGCCAATGGAATTTTTTATAAACCGCATCGGATGTAGGTGGGCTTTATAGTGTTCTTCAATGTGCTTCCAAACCTCATCCTTACGTCCGCTTCTGGCCACACCCGTATATTCTTGCACGCCCCACCAGGGCGTCCGGTTTCCATCCCGGGCCGGACAGCCGCATTCCGATCCAAGCCCGTTACCCGGTTACGGGCGCGGGACCTAGGCGCCGCGGCCCCCGCCCATCTGGATGGGCGGGCAGGGGACCGTTCCGAAGGAACAGAAAACGCAGCAGTCGCCCGGGTTGGGCTTCAACAGCGT
>NZAZ01000164.1 GCA_002686255.1 Rhodospirillaceae bacterium | reverse complement strand
TGGCCGATGCACCCAGATCGCCCTGCAACCGTTTCGGCACCGGATCGCCGCGCCAATCGAGAAACAGAATTGATCCAATTTGGGCCGGAAAGACCCTAACGGACCATCCTTTCAACCAGCGGCTTTACGGTCAGGCCCTGGACGATGATCGAAAACAGGACGACGCCGTAAGTGATGGAAAGGATGGCGGCCTTGTATTCAATGTCCGGCAGGGACAAGGCCAGGGCGACCGCGATGCCGCCGCGCAGCCCGCCCCAGATCAACACCGGCTGGGCGCCCTTGGTGAAGGTTCGCCAGCGCGACAGGATGGCGATGGGGATGGTGACGCTGAGCGCCCGGGCAAGGAGCGTCACCGGGATGGCCATGAGGGCGACGCCTAAATAGTCGATGTTCTCGGCGACGACCAACACTTCCAGGCCGATCAGCAGGAACAGGACCGAATTGAGGATCTCGTCGATCAGGGTCCAGAACGTCAGCACGTAGTCACGGGTTTGTTCGCTCATGGCGTATTTGACGCCGCGGTTGCCGATGAACAGGCCGGCGACGACCATGGCGATCGGCCCGCTCATATGCAGAGCGAGGGCCAGCGAATAGGTGACCATCACCAGCGCCAGGGTGATCAGGACCTCGAGGCTCGCCTCGTCGATCCCGTGCATAGCCCGGTAACCGATGTATCCGGCGGCCAGGCCAAGGACCGCGCCGCCGGCCGCTTCGGTTATAAACAGTTCGATGATGTCCGCCGCGCCCATGCCGCCGCCCTGTTCGCCACCACTTGGCGCGCCCCCTGGCACACCCATGGCAAGCGCGACCGCCACCACGACCGTGAATACGACGACGCCGACTCCGTCGTTGAACAGGGATTCGCCGGCCATCTTCGCTTGCAGGGTATCGGGGACCTCGACGGTTTTGAAAAGACCGAGAACCGCGACCGGGTCGGTGGGGCTGATCAAGGCGCCGAACACCAACGCCCAGATAAAGGGCAACTCGAGCCCGAACAATCCCGACCCCAACCACATCACCGCCCCGATGACGAAGGTCGAGATCAGGGTGCCGAGGACCGCCATCACGCCGATCGTCAGGCGCCGCGTCTTGAGGGCCGGGAAATCGGCATGCAGGGCGCCGGCGAACAGCAGGAAGCTCAGCATCCCGTGCATCAGGGTCTTATTGAAATCGATCTGGCGGAGCATGCCCGTGACCTTTTGGCCGATGCGGGCGGAGGGCTCTATCAGATCGAATCCGATAATCGACAGCGATGCGCAAAGCGCGATCACCACCAGCCCGATGGTGTGCGGCAGGCGCAAAAACCGATGATTGATGTAGCCGAACAGGGCCGAAAGCCCGACCAAGACCGCGCCGATGGTGAATATGCTCATCGGATAACTACCAATACCCTAAAGAACATTGGCGCCAGTTGAACTAATCCCTCAGCTCCAGCGTCTCGTCCCAGTGGCCGGCCAGGTCCTCGACCGCCAGCAGCGTCACCAGCGTCGTCTCGATCAATGACGTCACCGGCACCGGCGCCTCGCCGGTCCGGCACGCCTCCAGGAACGCCTTGGCTTCTTCGGCGTAGCCCTTCTGCATGGTCTGGGACTTGCGCCGTTCGGACTTGCCGCCGGCGACCAGCTCCAGCGACCGCCAGTCGTCGATCACCGCCACCCGTTCCTGGCCGAAGACCTCGAGGCGCTCTTTCGGAAAGGCCGCGTCGCCGTTGGAGAAATAGTGCACGGTGCCCATCGAGCCGTCGTCGAAGCCGATGGTCAGGGTCACCATGTCGTCGGCGGCCAGGCCCGAGCGCCGGGGGTTCAGCCCGGCGGCGTGAAGGTCCACCGGCCGCGCCCCGGTGACCGCCTGCAGGGTATCGACGGCGTGGCAGGCCTCGCCGACGATGCGCCCGCCGCCGGCCTCGGGGTCGTGGACCCAGGCGGCGTCGGAATCCAAGGGGATGCGCCCCGCGTTGACCCGGTAGATCATCGCCAGCGGCTCCGCGCGGCCGTCGAAATGCGCCCGCATGGCGGCGATCAGGGGGCTGTAACGGCGGTTGAAGCCGACCATCAGGACCCCTGGCGAGGCCCCGGCGGCGGTTTCGATGGCCCGCAGTTCGCCGCGGGTCAGGCACAGCGGCTTTTCGACGAACACGTGCTTGCCGCGCTCCAGCGCTTGCACCACATAACGCGCGTGGCTGTCGTGGCGGGTGGCGATGACGACGGCGTCGACGTCGGCGTCGTCGAACACCCGGCCCGGGTCGGAATCCGAATACTGGGCCCCGGTGCGCTCCTTCATCGCCTGCGCCGACAGCCCCCGGGCCGAGACCACGCCCAGGACGTCGAAGCCGCCGGTATCGGTCATCGCCGGCACCAGCACCCCCTTGGCGAAGTTGCCGGCGCCGATGATGCCGAGGCCGACCTTGCCGTCCACCTTGCGGCGCGCCGGGGGCGGCGCCGGTTCGGGTTCCCCGGCCTCGCCGGGGCCGCCCGGGCCATAGGTGAGCACGATGCCGACGGTGAAGGCCTGGGTCTTGCCGGTCACCAGGTCATAGGCCTCGGCCGCCCGCTCGACCGGGAACCGGTGCGTGGTCAGGGCCTGCATGTCGAGCGCCCCTGACGCCAGCAGGTCCATGAACGCCTTCATGTTGCGCCGTTCGGTCCAGCGCACGTAGCCGATCGGGTAATCGCGGCCCTTTTCCTCGTAATCGGGATCGTAGCGGCCGGGGCCGTAGGAGCGTGATTGCAGGATTTCCAGCTCTTTCTTGAAATAGGCGTTGCGCGGGATGTCCATCTTGACGTCGCCGACGACGACCACCCGGGCCCGGTCGCGGCAGTGGCCGGCGACGTCCTCGAAGGGGGCGCCGGAATCCTTCGACCCCGCGCACAACAGCACCGCGTCGACGCCGTAGCCGTCGGTGGCCGCCACGACCTCGGCCGCCAGGCCCGGATCGTCCGGCTTGGCGGCGATCATGGCGCCGTTGTTGCGGGCCAGGTCCAGCTTCGCCCCGTCGAGGTCGAGGCCGATCACCTTCAGCCCGGCGGCGCGGCAGAGCTGCAGCATGATCTGCCCGACCAGGCCGAGGCCGACCACCAGCACCGTCGCCCCCAATTGCTGGTCCGCCTGGCGCAGCCCGTGCATGGCGATAGCGCCGAGGGTCACGTAGGCGGCGTCCTCGTCGGCGACGCCCTGGGGCACCGGCACGAACAGGTTGCCGGGGATGGCGGTGATCTCGGCGTGATTGGCGTGGCCGGCGCCGGCGCAGGCGACGCGGTCGCCGACGGCGGCGCCTTCGAGGCGGTCCCCGACGGCCAGCACCTCGCCGACCAGCGAATAGCCCAGCGTCTTCGGCTCGGCGATGACGTTCCGCACCGCCTTGTAGGCCGACTCGAGGCCGTCGTTCCTGACCTTGCTGAGCACCCGGCGCACCAGGTCGGGCCGGGCCAGCGCCTTGCCGACGTAGCCCTTCCTGGCCAGCCCGACGACGGCGCGGTCGGTGCCGGCGCTGATCAGCGACGCCTGTGTCCTGACCAGGATGCCGTTACCGGGCACCGCCGGCTGCGGCGCGTCGGCGAGGGAAACCTTGCCGGTCTTGAAATTCTGCACAACGATCTTCATCGGCGGCCCCTGCATCGGGGGAGATTCAGCGCCACAAGGTAGGGAATTCGGCCCGACGAATCAATGAGATAGGGAATTATACCAAGGAACGGGGCAAAAAAAGCCCGGGCAGTCAGTTGAGCTTTTGCCGGGAGACGAAGCTTCCGTCCTCGGTGACGTCGAAATACTCGTCCAGGGCCGGATGATGGATGGGGTCGGTTTCGTCGTCGGCTTCCAGGTTCTGTTCCGAGACATAGGCGATGTAGGGCGCCTTTTCCGGCGTTTCCGCGAACAGGTGGTAGTAAGGCTGGTCCCTGCGCGGACGCACGTCCTCGGGGATGCTTTCGTACCAATCCTCGGTGTTGTCGAATTCCGCATCGACGTCGAAGACGACGCCGCGGAATCCGTAAATGCGGTGGCGCACCGGCATGCCGATATGGAACTTGGCGGTCGGGTTGGCCATGAATCCGAGTCTACCACCGCCCGGCGGGACCGCAAGCCCGGGATGGAAAAAGCCCGGAAATCCGCGCCAAAACACGCCCGCCGCCGATGCGGGCGGGGGGCCAAGGATGATTAATCGGCTCGGCGCGATTCTTGCCCGAGGTCTGGCCGGCAGGCTCAGGCGACGGCGCGAAACCGCTGTTCCGGCCGCCCCTTCGCCAGCCACCGGGGGGTCTCGGCGTTGAGATAAAGCTCCTTCTCCATCGCCGAGCCGAACAGCGCGTCCGGCGCGTTACAATGATATTGAAGATAATAACGGCGCACTTCCTCGGCCGTGCCCCCTCGGGGTTCGTATTTCCTCATTGACATCGATCCAACCCTTATCCACTTCACTGGTCGCGCCAGTTTCGGTTGAAAGGGTTAAAGGAGTCTGAATCAAAACGGCTTTTTCGTCGCCGGGGCGGAATAATGGCGGCCTTGCGGCGGTTAGCGCCGGCAGGGACAAAATTACGGAGGCTTCGGTGGTTTTGGCTGGGGCGCCTGGATTTACGTTCGCCGGCCCCCGGGCTGTACCACGACGCCCGGCTCCGTTGCGCCTGCGTCGCGGCACGGGATGTGCCGCTCCTTGTCGTCGAACGTGGTTCCAATCCAATGACGCCACAAGTCCAAAAACCACGAAAGCCCCCTCAAGAGGCGGGGAGGCGTTTAGCGCCGACAGGGAAAAAATTACGGGGGTTTCGGTGGTTTTGGCTGGGGCGCCTGGATTCGAACCAGGACTAAGCGGGTCAGAGCCGCTCGTTCTACCGTTAAACTACGCCCCATCGACCCCGCGCCAACGATCCCCGCCGCCGGGCGCGGCCGGGATCGGCTCAGGCGGCGTCCTCGTACTTGAACGACACCTTCAACCTGATGCGAAAGGCGCTGACCTTGCCGTTCTCGATCTGCAGGTCCTGCTCCACGACCTCGGCGATCCTGAGGTCGCGGAGGCTCTTGCTTGCCCGCTCGATCGCCGCGCTCGCCGCCTTTTCCCACGATTCGCCGCTGCTGCCGACGATCTCGATCACCTTGTAGACACTCTCCGCCATGATAACCTCCCTGGTGTGCGCCCCTTTGATCGCCGGGGCATGCGATTATAGGGCTTTTCGGGCCTGTTGATCTAAACCATTTTCCCGCCGCCCGGAGCGTTCTAATATAAAGAGAATAACGGGGCAAATAAGCCCCGACATCGGCAACGAGCTGGGAAGGGAGGCCCGCCGCGTGGCCAAGGGATCACCATCAACGGCCCGCCGCCGGGCAGACCGCCAGCAGGACCGGCGGCCGGTGCCGTCGTCCTATGCGGCCATCGACCTCGGCACCAACAACTGCCGCCTGCTGGTGGCGCGTCCGGCGCCGGGCGGGTTCCGCGTCATCGACGGGTTCTCGCGCATCGTCCGCCTCGGCGAGGGCGTGTCGGCCAGCGGCAAGCTGTCGGACGCCGCCATCGAGCGCACCACCGAGGCGCTGCGGGCGTGTGCCGGCAAAATCGACGGCCGCGGCGTCAAGGAGACCCGCTCGGTGGCCACCGAAGCCTGCCGCCGGGCGGCCAACGGCGAGGCGTTCCTGGCCCACGTCCGGCGGCAAACCGGCCTCGCCCTGAACACCATCTCGGCCGCCGAGGAGGCGCGGCTGACCCTCGCCGGCTGCGCGCCGCTTCTGCGAACCGGCCACGCCAAAGCCTTGATGTTCGACATCGGCGGCGGCAGCACCGAGCTGATGTGGGTCGCCAACGAACCCGGCCGGGCGCCCCGGGCGCTCGACATTTTGTCATTGCCCTTCGGCGTCGTCGGCCTGGCCGAGGAGTTCGGCGAGGACCCCCTGCCGGCCCCGGAAATGGAGCGCCTCGTCGGGCGCGTCGACGGGGCCCTGGCGCCGTTCGAGGACCGTCATCGCATCGGCGCCGACATCGAGGCCGGGCGCGTGCACATGCTCGGCACGTCGGGGACGGTGACGACCCTCGGCGCCATCTACCTGGACCTGCCGCGCTACGACCGCTCGCGCGTCGACGGCCTGTCGATCCGCCTCGAAAGCGCCCATGCCATCTGCGCCAAGCTTTCCGGGCTCGACTTCGAGGCCCGCCACAACCACCCCTGCATCGGCCCCGGGCGCGCCGACCTGATGGTCATGGGCTGCGCCATCCTGACCGCGATCATCCGCCGCTGGCCGGTGGCCAGCCTGACCGCCGCCGACCGCGGCATCCGCGAGGGGCTGCTGCTCGACATGATGGCCGCCGACGGCGCCCCTCCGGCATGATATACGGCGTGATATAAGGGACCGATGACGAGTAGTACCCGAAAAGTCCGCGGCGGCTCCGGCCGGGGGCGCACGGAGCGCCTGCGCAAGGCCAAGGGGCGCAAGGCGTCGTCGACCCGCTGGCTGAGGCGCCAACTCGCCGACGGCTACGTCGCCGAGGCCCGCGAGAGGGGGCTGCGCTCGCGCTCCGCCTTCAAGCTCATCGAGCTCGACGATCGCTTCCGGTTCTTAAAGCCCGGCCGCCGCGTCGTCGACCTGGGCGCGGCGCCGGGCGGCTGGACCATCGTCGCCGCCGAGCGGGTCAACGCCCCAGGGACCAATACGGGGACCAATAAGGGCGCCAACAAGGGCAAGCGGGGCGCCGTCGTCGGCCTCGACATCGTTGAGGCCGACCCGGTGCCGGGGGCGACGCTGATCCGTCATGATTTCCTCGACCCGGCGGCGCCGAAGCTGCTGAAGGACGCGCTTGGCGGCCCCGCCGACGTCGTGCTCACCGACATGGCGGCGCCGGCCACCGGCCACGCGGCCACCGACCACCTCCGCGTCATGGCGCTGCTCGAGGCGGCGTTCGACTTCGCCTGCGAGGTGCTGACGCCGGGCGGCGCCTTCGTCGGCAAGGCTTATCTGGGCGGCACCGAAAAGGAGCTGCTGGCGGCGATCAAGAAACGCTTCAAGACCGTGCGCCACGCCAAGCCGCCGGCCAGCCGCAAGGAGTCGGCCGAGACCTACGTGGTGGCCTTGGGGTTCAGGGGGTAGCCGGTAACGTCAATTCCAGGGCGATCACATTTAGCCGCCCCCTTCGACTCGCGCGCCTCATCCTGAGCGGACCGCAGGCCCTGTCGAAGGAGAGGCGCGCGGCTCAGGGTGAGGGGCGGCTTCGCCGCCAGGGTCGAACGCATCCTGGCCCGCCTGGATGAGGCGGCGGGGCCCGCCGACATGGACCTGCCGGGCTTTCGGTTGCATCGGTTGAAGGGCGGTCTCGCGGGTTATTGGTCGGTCGGCGTCTCCGGCAACTGGCGCGTCATCTTCCGCTTTGAAGGGGCGCATGCCCGCGATGTGGACCTGATCGATTGTCATTAGGAGGACCAAGACATGGCGATGAAGACCCCCCCCATCCGGGCCTTTCCGTTCGCCACGACTGCCTGGAGCCGCTTAGGCTTGCCGTGACGGCGGCCGCCGGCAAGCTCGGCGTCAGCCGCAAGCAGATGTCGGACATCGTCAACTGCCGCTCCGGCATCTCGCCCGAGATGGCGATCCGTCTCGATAAGGCCTTCGGCGGCGGCGCGGATACCTGGTACCGGCTCCAGGCGGCCTATGACCTGGCCCAGGCCAAGAAGAAGGCCGGCCGGATCAAGGTCAAGCGCATCGCTAGCGCGGCGTGAACGCCCGGCGGCGGAGCGGCTCAAGAAGCGCGGATTCGCAACGAGGCGCCGCCGGCCACCTGACCCCAAAACACAAAACAACCGAACGGCGAGGTGGAAACGACGAGAGAGGTGCGTCTGGCGGCAGTGAATAGTGTCTGCTTGTGGCCCAAAGCGAACGTTCGTTGGATTACATGGAGAGGTGCAAATCAGGGTGCCCCGTTTGGAAAAGTCACCGTGACCGTTATCCTTTTTCCGACCTTACTCTTGATGTCAAACTTGCCGTCGTGGAGATCGATCACCTCTAGAACTCTCGGCTTGATTTGATAAAGGTGCCGGGCAGGTCAAACAGATTATGGAATTATACATCTCGAAATACTTTCAGTGTGTCAAATCAATCCAACCAGTTCCATTGCAGCGCTCACATCCATTGCTTACCCCGCCGTCTCCGCCACATCTGGGACAGGTTTCCAGTTCTCCTCTTGGAACGACCGCCTCCAACCTATCAATAGGGTCGGGACTACTTCTTACTGTTACTATGAAATACAACCAAGCCTTTTCATAAATGGATACGGCTTCTTTTTCACCGTTAACATATTTCAAAAAATCTCTTTAATTGTCTGAACTAGGATCGATCTCACCGCACACCAGTTTCCGCATCTGCCCCCCGTGTCGATTCCAGATCGCCAATAGCTCTTCGATGGTCGCCAACCGTTCCTCCTGTGCCAATCGGGCTGTGGCTTGGATATCTCGCTGAGCTAGCGGGTGTAAAGAAAGAGGGAGATACCACACCTAACGATACACGAAACCCGATCGAGTGTCTTAAAGATGCGTGATTTTGATTTCCGTATCCCAACGGTCATTGAGGAACTCGGCAACAAGGCGTCTATGGCATTTATGCGGTTGGTCCTCACTGCACAAAAGACACCCTTGATCGAAAAGGTCGGGACTCAGTTTTTCATCGATTTTTCGCGTGTCCATGAGGTCGAGAAATTGTCTTTCGTATATGGACCAAGCCCCCTTCTTTTTCTTGAATGCGGTGAGAATTTCGTCGGTTGGCGCAAGCAGGGGTTCGTGGAGATAGTCGATTTCTCCGATGACGCGAAGGAAGTAACCAATATCCTTGCCTTTAGCGAACCCGGATAGCTGGGATTTATTGTTCAAGCGGACGTCAATAACCCTTCTGACCCTTGAACCGGTCAGGCGACGGAAAAAGTGTTCAGCAGTCGTTTTCGTAAATCCGATGGTGAAAAGATCGATATTGTGCTCCCTCAAAGGCTATCCGCCAATTGCTCGTCTGCTTGGGACACTGGGTCGTGCGACTCCGTATAGGCAATTTCCCGGCCTCTAACGGTATAGGCACGCTCAACAGGATCGGCGACAGTTCCGGGTGGCTGAAACATGTCGTCCATTTCCTGTTTCGTCAGTTTAACAAGGCGTTTCTCCGCTGTTTCGCAATCTTCGATTTTGCCATCCGCATGGATGTGACGGATGACCACGTTCCGCCGTTTCAGGCTACGCCCGACTAATATGGTCCGATGGCAATCCAAGGGGTCCTTTTCTGCGCACATTAGCGCGATTTTATATTTTTGGGCACCCTCGATTACCCGGTCCAGCCCCGATTGAAATAACGGCGTAGCGGCAATCAAGTTGTAGTCCGCCATACCGTCCTTGTAACAATCTGCATCATCGGGCCGGGCTCCCAATTCCTTGCCAAGAAAGGAGTAGGCAATTCCAGCGGCTTTCAATTCAGCGTGCAAAGCTTCGCGATCAAATTGAGTAGTGTAACGCGAATAGGGTACCGAGCGAACGTCGGCTATGGCGGTGACGTCATTTTCAATCAGAATTTCAATGAAGTGTTCGAGCGTATGATTGGAATGCCCGACCGTATAAGCGACCAGTGGGGGTGTTCTCGATGGAGTTTCTGATGAACCGTTCATATCGCCAGCGGATCAAACAATAAATATGCCATTCACCATCGCATAACAGCGCCGCGGATTCCAATTTTTGCCAGCCGGTCCTGGCCTGCCCCCACGAACGATACCACTTTTTAAGTTAGACTCGATGTCGAGGGAAGGCCTGATCTGGTCGTAGTCCCCATTGAGCGAAGACCTGATCA
>NZAZ01000163.1 GCA_002686255.1 Rhodospirillaceae bacterium | reverse complement strand
CGGGCAACTGGAGTGGACTGGCGGGCGGTGGTCGTCCTTGGTTCAGACAAGCCAGCGACTATGGATGCCTAGTGATCCTCACTGCTGTCCTTCAAAATTCGTTCGAACCAACCACGAGTGGCGAGATGACCGCTGGGTAGAGACGTCTTCTGGAGTGTGGGTGAAAGAATCAGAGACTTCAGGGTCATAGAGAGCAACCGGCGTAATCAGGTTTCCTAACCCGGTTCTGGCTGTTCCAGCACGGCGTCGGCCAACTCTTGGTCATACAGATCAGTAAGGAGGTAGCGGAACTGCTGCCCTAGATAGAACAACTCCATCTTGTCGAACTGGCGTTCGCTCGACACTGGATCCTATTTACGCGGAACCAGTCACTTGTTGCCGATCCGCTGGCATCTTCCGTCATGTGGCAATAAAAACAACTAACAACTAGTTTCAGAGCCATGGGCTCATTAGCTACGCTCGACAGCAAAGGCTTCAACGCCAGTCGAGTAACGCTCACTCTCGGCATTGCCGGTGTGGTTGGCGGTCTGTTGGGATTCGGCCTAGGTGAAATTCAAATAGGCGATGACGGCAGTCGCTTCTTTAGTAACAGCGTGAACGCGGGTTCGGCTGTTTATTTTTCGCTTGTCCTCCTTGGGGTAGGTGCCGCCCTTGTTGCCTCGCAGGGAATCAGTCAGAAAAACGCTCAAAAAGCAGCCGAAACGGTCCTGCGGTCGCTTCCTGCGATCCTGATCGGTGGTGCGGTTGCTGGATTTGTGGCTCAAATTCTGTACACCGAAATGTTGAACTCTGATGAGATCGACGAAGCAATTCGACTGTGTAGCCGCCAAAGCGACTATGCGTGTACCGCTGTTGACAATCTTGTGCGTCCAGCTAGAGCCATTGGTTGGATGATCGCTGGCGGCCTGTCCGGCCTAGCTCTTGGCATCGGCTTTCAGTCGAAGAAGCGGATGCAAAACGGTGTGATAGGTGGTGCTGTTGGTGGCCTCATAGGTGGACTGCTGTTTGACAGTGTCGACAACATCATTGGATCAGGGTCTGCTCAGCCGTCACGCCTGGTTGCACTACTACTAATTGGCGCACTAATGGGGGCGCTCATTGGTCTCGTCGACACCCTGAGAACCGACATGTGGCTTACCGTCACGTCAGGTGAAATGACCGGTCAGCAATTCATCATTTACGACGAAACGACGATCGTCGGTTGCGCCCGAAACGTCCCGATAACGATTCTCGCCGATCGAGATGTAGCCGAACACCACATAAGCATTAGCCGAGTCGGCGGTGTTACTACATTCCAATGCCTTCCGACCGCATCCCCAATAACGGTTAACGGATCGACATCAACTAGTGGCTCTCTTTCTAACGGAGACATAGTCACGGTTGGAAGTACCGAACTTCGTGTCGGTGAACGCACCGCAGATTCATCGAGTACAGCCGCTCCAGCGGCTACCGGACAGGCCCACAGCGACACGACTTCACGGCCTGACCTCTACTCACACACCCCTGAATCCAAGACCCCATCTAGTGACTCTGCCCCGGTGCAACCCTCGCGAAGCCAGCCCCCCCCTGCTCCCAAGAAGCGACCAACAATCCAAATGAAACCAAAGGATTGACAACTAAGGGATCCAGCCATGTTGGATAAACCAACCTATCTACCCCCAGGTGTTTGTGAATCCATGAGCCGAGTTAGCGAGGAGAGAGTCACATGAGTGCAACTGATGTAGAGCAGGTTCAGACAGGCGAACAGGTTTTGCCGTTCTACATTGTTTGCGACGAATCTGCATCAATGGCATATAACGGCGGTATCGATGCGATCAACAACGGACTCCCCGACCTCCACGCATCGATTGCCTCAGACCCGCTAGTAAATGACAAGTCCCGGATATGCCTCATCTCATTCTCTGATGATGCTGAGGTCCTGTGCCCTCTAGCACCAGCATCAGACATCGATGCCCTGCCAGGCGTAATGGAGAAGGGAGCGACGAGTTTCAGTGCCGTATTTCGACTCCTCAAGACACAGATAGCCCAGGACATAGCAATGCTTCGTGCGGATGGTTTTCAGGTGTTTCGCCCTGCCGTGTTCTTTATCAGCGACGGTGAGCCAACCGACTCAGACTGGCAAGACAGCCACAGGGAGTTGACCGACAAGTCCCTTAATCCGCACGCGCCGAACATCATCGCGTTTGGCGTCGACCAAGCCGACGGTGACACAATCCGACAGGTTGGGACAATCGCTGCATTCCTTGCTGAACAAGATGTCAACCCAGGTAATGCTCTAAAGGAAATCATGCGTGCTCTGACGAACTCGATTGTTCAGTCAAGTAGTTCCTCGAGCCCCACGCTAGTGATTCCACCAGCACCAGATGGGACGATCTCGCTTCCTTTGGACATGATGGACGAGACATAGGTCTCGTGGCACTCGTCCTCGGATCCAACTAGTCAAGTGTCGCGAAAAAAGCGGCGACCAAAGAAACAACCGGTCGAGACCTCCTCCCCTGTTGGTCCCATCGCGATCGCTGGCCGACCGTCAACCTTTCATAGCAAACCCTGGTGGGTTTCGGACTGGTGGAACCTCGAGCCAACAGGCCGCTCCGGTGACATCACCTGCGACATAGGGACTGTCGGAGACCTAGCAGTTGCAGCTGCATCGATTCGTGGAGATACCCACCGCCTTGATGGAGACAGATGCGAAGACGCGTTCTTCTTGTCTACTGGCGTCACCACTTCTGGCGATTCGTTTCTTGTCGCTGTCATCGGCGATGGCCTCGGTAGTGCGAAATACTCATCCTTTGGGTCGAGGCGAGCCACAGAACTGTTTGGCAACCACCTCACTGCCACCATCTGCAAAACAGACACTCCGAGCCCAAAGACAGTTAAAGCAGCCGTAGAAACCGCCTTCGAAACCACCAAGGCCAAAGCACCGAAGTGGAAAGGTGGCGACTTGTCTGCACCACCACTGTCCCCATCCAAGGTTTCATCGGCAGAGATCGAAACCACCTTGACTTTCGCAGTAGTGCCCGCAGAACCAACCCCCAACGAGAAACGCTTGGTGTTGATTGGGTCGGTTGGCGATAGTCCCGCCTACAGGTTGTCTGAGAAGAAGTGGGAACGCCTAACCGATTCGGGTAGCGGAGATATCGTCGATTCGTCAACACGAGGAGTTCACAGCACTGACCAACTAACAACATCAATGCCGGAGTTGGCCGACAGCGACGTTCTGTTTCTTACGACCGACGGAATCGGCAACTACATCTCCCAGGGCGACGACATGCTCGCCGTTGGTACTCACTTGGCAAATCGGTGGCAACAGCCAGTCGCGTTGCACGAGTTCATCAATGACATGACATTTGACATGAGAGGTGTCGATGATGACAGGACCGCAATCGTGTGTTGGCCAAACCGCCACCAGTACATGTCTTAGCCATGCCAGGCGTCATCACGTATCAGTCGGCAATCGACATCACCAGGCTAAATGAGATCGGCCAGGGAGCAGAGGGCCGTGTCTTTGAGTTCGTCGACGACCCAGGGACCGTCTACAAGGAGTATTTCCTCAGCAGCCAGAGCCCACCAAACTTGACTGCCCTCAAACACCTGTCCGACTTGCCAGCCAAGTGGGATCGCGCCGACCGAGAATGGATTAGTGCCAGAACTGCTTGGCCAGAAGCTGCAGTTGTTGACCATGGCCAGTTGCGTGGCTACCTGATGGAGCGCGTCCCTAACACGTTTTCCTTTAAACACGGTCTAACTAAGCGACCCAGACAGGTGCTCTGTGACTGGAATTACCTTTCGATGCGTAACCGGTACCAGAACAACACAAAACTAGTTTCAGAAATACCACGACCATCGATCCCACAAGTAGCTGAACTGGTCCTGGACTTGTCAATAACCTTCGAGATACTCCACAGACGCGACGTCGTTCTGGGAGATATCTCTGGCCGAAACATCCTCTGGACGAACAACCCCAAATGGCGGATCATGCTTATCGACTGTGACGGTTTCCGAGTTCGTGGCTCCACCGCAATCAATTTTGCCAAGCAAACCCCCGACTGGGAAGACCCAGAGGTGGTTCAGTCTCAAACCACCCACCAAAGCGACATCTACAAACTTGGCCTTGCTGCCTACAGGGCCCTGTGGGCAGCCACAACTGATCGACCCCCAAAAAGAATCGGCGCCATTCAGGTCCCAGACGGTGCTCCAGGTCAAATCCATTCGCTGATAAGCCGCAGCATGTTGCCCACAGATCGACCATCCGCTGAGGACTGGGTGAAGGAACTAATCACTACTCCCCTCCCAGCTACGACGGCACCAAGCCCTTCACCCTCCAAGCAGGCTTCGCGCCAGCCAATTAAAGCACGCAGCAGGCCGGTAATCGCCATGAGAACACAACGACACAGCCCGGATAAGCACTAGTGCTGAACATTCACCCACATTTCGGCTTGTCGTCGACTCCTAGGGGAGGAGCGCCTTTTCCGTCATCTATCAGGTGGATCTCCAGCATGAAGCCGCCGTCCACCCTGCCGGGTCTCGGTCCTTCCCAATAGCCCCGAGTAGCTGTCTTCTCGAACATTTGGATCTGTGTCAGCACAAGATCGTTAAAGGCTTTGGCGTCTCGGAGAGCTCTCCATCTTTCTGCATCTGAGCTCACGCTGAACGTCAACACGATTCCCGCATAGCGACTTTCGAGCCCTGCATTCGCGATCTCCTCTTTTAGTCGGTTAACGAGTAGATCGACGCTGTCCGATCCAGGGGCGAGAACCCACGTCTCTTCGAGATCCGGATCCTTATGGCGAACTACCTCGATCCTCTCGTTGATCCGGAAACAGACATAGCCCCGTTCCACACCTAGTGGGATCTGGGCTCTTAATAGTTCATCGCTCACCGTAGCGAGGCTCCTGCTTAGGTCCTCCACGGTCGACTGCAACTCGGAATTTTCGGCCTCGAGGTTGCCTATCTCGGTTTCAGCCCCAGTGAGCTGTAACCCAAGAGCCTCCCCTTGATCGCTGATGGCCTGGTTCTCAGTTTCAGCCTCAGTGAGCTGTGACGTGAGGGCCTCTACTTGATCAAGAAGTTCATCTGCCTCCGGCGTCGTGGTCGTCGTAGTCGTCGTGGTCGTGGTGGTCGTGGTGGTCGTGCCTGGCAAGGCGCCAGCCTGAGAACCGTTCTGGCCCGTACTTGAAGTAACCACCTGATAGGTGACACTGCCTAAGAACACAATCATCAGGCCAAGGAGGAGATCGGTATATAACCAACCAGCGAGCCCAACTGGGTCATATTCAGACTGGCTGTTCCGGTTCCTCCCTGACGGTTTCATTTGACTAGCTGTCAGGTCCCAGTAATCCGATTATGGATGACGTCAAGATCGTCTCTAAGCCTCTTAACACCAAATTCAACTGAAGAACCTGTGCGCTCAAGTTGCTCGGTGACACTGTCAAGCCCTGCGATCACGTCACCCATAAGACGGGTGGTGTCACCAACTACCGCTGTATTGAGGCGCGCTACTGACACACTCAGATCATCGACAGCCTTGACGAGTTCTCCCGACACCTGGCCCGCGACTCGTTGAGACAACTCGGCGATAGTCGTATTCAACTCTGCTATCTGGGAGGAAAAAGCGGCCACCCCTGTTGAGGCCTGTTCGAGTTGAGTGGCGGCACTCTTTACTTCTCGGGATGCGTCAACGAGGTCGTTGAGCACGTCAGCGATACTGCCCGCTATCGACTCTGGGCTCGCTGATCGTTTGCCTTCGAGGGCCTCGGTTAGGACCAGTGCTACATGTTCTCGCTCAGCGAAAGCTCTCGACTCAGCCCTATCTCCCTGCCCATCAGCGGCCTTACCAATAGCGCTAGAGAGCAGCGTTAGAACTACAACTGCAACGATAATGAGTGAATCAACTAAGGCAATTTCTTGGATCTTGACTCCAATTACCCAAAACAACTTGACGTCATCAAGCATGCCGTAGCCGTTTTGCCAGAAATCAAGGAAGTTTGTCTTTTCCCCCACTGCCTTGAAGGAGTTGTATTGACCGAACCTGTCTGTCGCTTCGCCGATTGCCCACCAGGTGACCGCAACGGGCACGAATACAAGGACGTTCCTAGCTATTCCGAGTATCTGAGCGATAACGGATAGCACTCGTCCGTTGCGTAGCGGGGGTACTGGAAGTCGCTGGTACGGATCTAGCGACGCCCACATCGTCATGTTCTTTCGGCTACTCACTGCCTCTGCGAGTCCGACGACGTACGGGTCTTCTTGAACCTTCCAGCGAGTCGTCCAACTGGTTAGATGGGCCTGTGCTTGTTCCAACTGGGCATCGTCCCAATGACCCTGAACCGATCCGTTTGGTTCTTCGTCGTGATCTTCTTGGTCAGCGCCTTCCTCTTCGATGTCGAGGTCGGCCACATCGGCAGTCTCGAGGTCAGCATCTTCGTCCTCTTCGATGACTAGTTCGTCTTCATCCATTACCCAAGTCCCATCTCGGTATTGGTTTCGGTCTATTCCATGCCATGTCTGCGTCGGCTGCCGTGTTGAACGTGTAGGAACGCACGTCAGTTCCATCGGCGTTCATTCGCAGCAACTCCCAGTCGCCGTCGTAGGTGCTCTCAAAGGCAACGAACCTGCCGCTTGGATGCCAAACCGGGTTCCGGTCATCGTGATCATTAAAAGTCAACTGCTCCACGGCGCCACCGTGACGACGCACATAGATCTCCCAATCACCATCCCGGTCACTAGCAAACACTGCCTGGGTTGGTTGAGTTTCCCATAGCAGCACCGGGAGAATTTTCCAACCGAACAGCCCAATCCCGGCTGCCGCAATCAGCGCTGCTGCGACATTGGCAATGCGCCGACGGCGTTGCAGTTTCACTGCATGGCGTTGGCGCTCTAGATCGGCAGCAACCTGTACAGGGTCCTGCACTCTCAACGGTTCCTCAGCTGCGTCGTGGTGACTCGCTACTCGAACCGTGGAGGCAAGACGTCGTGCGGCAGTCACCGGTATGGCGATCGTGAAATCGGCAGCCGATTTCTCGCTTCCGGCAAACACGCGTCCGGATCGTGACTTTGCGGCAAGTCGAAGTACAACCTTGCCATCTAGTGGAGTCTGGCTCTCGATTACTGCAATACCGGTTTGGTCACCTGCGTGTCTGACCACTACCTCTCTTGATAAGTGGTGTCTGACAGCAGTTACATCAATGACTACTGCGTTGACGTAACTTGCCTCTGGCCAGGGCCACGAAATAGTCGCTCTCCCGTCTGATTCCACTATCTCAACTGCAGGTTGACTCGCCATGACAAGTGCATGCTGGATCGCTCGTGGAAGCCAGGGGTCAGTCTCAAGGTCTCCGAGCCCCTGAGTTGCAAGATTGGTGGCGAGCCTCTCGAACTCAGCGTCGTAGATCAGGTCGCGCAACTGCCCAACACTTGTCGGTCGCACATACGCACCGGTGTCAGGGCGAACATCTAGTTCGTAGCCTGGGTGAGCGAACGCAGCTCGACCTACTAGCCGTTTTCGTTCGGCATGGGTTGCTTCATCGATTGCTTGTTCAAACTCAAGCTGTTTACAAGCCTCCAAGTTGGCTGTAACGAACCTGGCATTGGATCCGTATTCCGCTTCCCTGCGGATGAAGCGCGCACAGTGAGTCCGTACGGCTCGGTCGAGGGCTGCTGAGGCAATCTCGTCTGATCTCAATCTTCGAAGACCGTTAGCAACCTCACAAAGTGCGTCTGCATCTCCAGAAGTAAATGCGGCTTCCAGATGGTTGGCTATCGATGTAGCGCCAACTGCGTCGAGATGGTGTTGTTCACTTTGCTTTGGGTAACTGGTGCGAGCCTCGGTGAATAGCCTCCAAACCAGGAGGGCAGCAAGGCTTCGGTCGCGACTTGTGGCGTCCAAGCCCTCGGGTGCGTCCCAGTCGATTGTGCGCACTTGGCTTGCCTCGACTTCAGCGGGTAGCCCGATTGAGTCGACATCAAATATGTACACGGTCGGTGATGCAGAGAGGTTCGCGCAAATGTTGTTGCTCGAGATGTCTCCGAACGCAAGTCCGTTGTTGTGAAGTGTCTCAATTGTGTCAATCCAGTCGATTGCCAACTCTCGGCGATAATCGGGGGGTAAATCAGGTGGTTCCGATGACACTGCACGCCGTCGCCACCACGCAGCGTTTTCCAAGTACTTGACCTGAAGAAGTGTCTTTATGGTTCTTCCAGCGACCGTGACCATGAACCAACAACTAGGTGCCGCTTCGCTCATTGAGAACGCGGTGATCCCGGTGTTGTCACCCCACCATTCAATGGGCCACGCAAACCGAGATGTCAGCGTCGCTACGTCACTTGGTCTGACCCAGTCTCTGACATCTAGCAGTCTGTGAAACCGTTCAGCGTCGGAGCCGATCAGGGGGTATTTGAAAACTTTGATTAGGCGATCAGGGTGATCCGGATCTTTGAAGATCTCCGAGAAGCCACCTGAATCAACTCTGCCGGATCGGTCAAACGGTGGCAGGTCGCCACTTGAATCAACTGCCATATGCCACAGATCGTCTACAAATCAAGGCCAAACAACCCCTGAGCCAAAGGTCGAGTCGTCTACGAGTAGGACCCGACCTTTGTGCAGGGAACTCTCCCACCCGTGCCATAGGGATAACTAGCGAGACCTGTTGGCCCATCTGGTCATCCGAAACCACCAAAGAAGTTCGACCCCGATGCTTTCCTCTGGGGTGTGCTCTTCCCGCAGTAGGCAACGGTCGCACTAGACACTGACAAATACGCACGAGCAATGCTCTGCTCTGACACATCAAAGTTCTGGATATTTCCACCGACCAACCCGATTCTTGCTCCTTCCGCGTACGCGTCTTGGTTAGCTCCAAGGAACGCGAACGTCCACCCTTGGTTCTGACGGTCATGGACAAGTTCACGAATGTCACGCTGGCTAAAGCGGTAGCTGTCGTTTTCCAGCCCATCGGTAAGGATGACAACAAGTTGGTCCTCGACTGGCAACCCGTCTCCGACTCGCTGCGCCACACGACTGTCAGCCTGTTGGATGAGGCTCCCCAACGCGTCATAAAAGGGTGTCTGTCCGTCCGGCAGGTAGTTACTCCAACTAAGGAACGGTACTTGAGCCACTGGTGTAACAGAGAACACGGTTTTCATTTGCCGCAACCCATCGAACAGGGCGAGAGTTACTAGACATTCACCCGGTTGGTTTCTTAGGTCTGAAACGAAACCGTTAAACCCATCGATTACGTCTCCTCGTACCTCGTCCATGGATCCCGACTGATCAAGCAAGAACCAGACCACGGCGAAACTGTTACCTGACGAGTCCTCTTCGGGGATAGGTAGTGGAGTGAATCCTGGGCCAAGAGTTCCTCCACCGCCACACCCAGATGCAATGAGCAGGACTAGAACTGCAACAACAAATCCCCAAGTAGAAACTTGTCGTCTCATTAACTTGATTCGCTGACAACGAGACGAAGGGTTTTGTAGATACCTAACAGGCCCGGTGAGTCCATCTTGCCAAGTTGTCTTCTTGGTACCGATGGCCCATCTAGGTTCGTCTCCAACCGACAACATCCGTTGGAGGCGAACATCAACTCGATGACCCGTGTTCCCCTGGGTCCCTCATCTTGATGACTGGCCGTGAGGCCTGTTGTGAAGGCGTTTCAGAGCTACGGGTATCAGATTCGGGTGCGCTTGGAGGACTAACAGGGCTTTGTGGGGACGGGTGAGGTGGAGCACTGGACCCTGCGATCGGAGATGAACTAGAAGAAGAAGTTTGTGGGTCTGGTCCGTAGTCGTTGTCCCCACTGGTGCCCGCTAGGACGAGGAACACAAACATGACAATGGGGCCCAAGGGAACTAACTGTATTAGTAGCCACCACGCACTCCGGTTGGTGTCATGGAGACGGCGCGCCGCGACCGCCAGTGATGGGATAACTGTTCCAAACGCCAAGGCGATATAGAGAAATATCGCGGCCGTTCCTAGAGCCACAGCGTCTAGTACGTAGAGAATCAGTGAAACCACCATGATGGCGGCACTGATCAAGACAATGCTCAGATGAAAGAGCCAGTACTCCTTCCGCGTCGCCCTCCCACTGAAATCCGCGTACTTCCTCATCGGCCCCATGAACCACTTCATACTTGCTCCCTGCCCATCCATATCTCTCACATCCGCACTTTGGTCCAAAGTTAGCCCAACGGTAGCGAAGGGCTCTAGGCCCAAAGGTCCTAGGCTGCGCGGTAAGACGCGAAGATATCGCCAGGCAACTCATGCTCTAACCGCCAGGTAATAGCTATCGGGCGCTCGGAGGTGGCATCAACCCAGGCGATTCTCGGTGACTCCGCTGGGTGGGCAGAAAGCGAACGCGTCTCTGTGGGGTCTCGGCAGGTTTGTGTTCGCCCAGCGTGTGAAGGGTTTCTGGACTGCGGGGCCGGCGTCTATCCCAGTAAAACGCGAGATCTATCCCACGTGGCTTGAGCACTCGGAGTGAGCGAGAAGAGCGATGTTTGGTGGTACGCCCCCCGGTACAGGTCACAGTTATTAAGAACCTAAGACCCCCTTCGATGAAGGGGTCCGCACCTACGAGCGGGGTGCGGGGGGCTTTCTGATCCCCTACCGGCTAGGGGGGCGTGTCGCCGGGATGCCCTAGGGTAGGGCAAGTATACTTTTCCAATGGGAGCCACCTGGTTGACCTGCCACGGATGCGGTGTAAGCGTCTCGGAAGGAGACGAGCACTGCCCTAGATGCGGTCGGGAAATTGAGCATGACCTCATGTGTCCGAACT
>NZAZ01000162.1 GCA_002686255.1 Rhodospirillaceae bacterium | reverse complement strand
GTCCGCTGGCCGGCTCCTCAGGATGAGGCTTCGAGACGCCGTCCGCTGGCCGGCTCCTCAGGATGAGGCTTCGACACGCTCACTTGCGCCCGCTGCCCGGGATGAGGAGTTATTATACCTTATGCCTCACCCTGAGGAGGACCGGAGGTCCGTCTCGAAGGGTAATTGCTCCAGGTCGTGGTTTTTTCAGCAACCTGCTGGCCGCTTTTAGACGCCTTTAGACACCCCCCATGGATCCACTTGTCCTTACCCTGGTTCTGACGGCGGCGGTCCTTCACGCGAGTTGGAACGCGCTGGTCAAGAGCGGCGGCGACCCGTGGGTGCGCCTCGCCCTGGCCAAGGGCGTCGGCGTCGTCTGCGCGGCCGTGTTGCTGCCTTTCGTCGAGGCGCCGAATGCCGAGGCGTGGCCGTTCATTCTGGGGTCCGCCGCCGTCCATCAGGTCTATTTCGTCTGCGTCGCCCTGCAGTACCGGTTCGGGGATCTGTCCCACGTCTATCCGATCTCGCGCGGCACCGCCCCGATCCTGGTCGCCGCCGCGGCGTTTATTTTCGCCGACGAAACCCTGAGCCCGGCCGGCGCCGCCGCGGTGATCGTCATTTGCGCCGCCATCATCAGCCTGACGTTCGAGAGCCGTTGGCGGACGGGAGAAGGCAAAGGCGTTTTCTTCGCCCTCTGCACCAGCGTCACCATCGCCGTTTACACGGTCATCGACGGCCTCGGCGGGCGGACGGCGGACGATGTGTTCGCCTATATCGTCTACCTGTTCCTGATTGACGGGATTCCCTTCGGGCTGCTGGTGATCTTCATGCGCCGGCGCGTCCTCGGGCCGTCTCTGACGGCGCACTGGAAGACCGGCGTAATCGGCGGGGTTCTGGCCTTTCTGGCATATGGGCTGGTGATTTGGGCGATGACCCTGACGCCGATGACCTATATCTCGGCGCTGCGCGAGACCAGCGTCATCCTGGCGGCGTTGATCGGCGCCATCATGCTCGGCGAACCTTTCGGCCGCCGGCGCGTCACCGCCGCCGCCGCCGTCGCCTTCGGCGTCGTGCTGTTGCAATTCAGCCAGGGATCATGAGGGGGGGGTGAGGGGCGTTATTCGCCGGAGGCCTGGTTGACCCGGGGCTGTTCGTCCGATGCGGTTTCCCCGGCGGCGAAATCGCTGACCAGCGGCATGATGATCTTTTCCGCCCGCAGCAGGTCGGAAGGGTAATCGATTTCGATCCAGGGGATGCCGGTGATGTCCTCGTAACCGAAGGTGCCCTCGGGTTCGGCCGCCAGCACGTCGCGCATGGCTTCTTCGTAGGTGACGCCGAATTCGCCCCTGTCGATATAGGCCCCGGCAGCATCGGCGACTTTGGCCGCGACATCGCCGGACATTTTCAAAAAACCGGGCCACTCGCCGATATCGTCATGGTCGCCGGTGACCTGTTTGCCAAAATCGACCGGCTCGCCGTCGCGGATGCAAAGCTTCACCGGTTCTTCGCCGGGTTCGAAATCACGGTCGATGATGAAGCAATTGTCGTGCACGGAACGCAACAGCCTGTTCATCATTTCCGGGGGATAGAGAACATCCGAATCCATGAACAGGACGTCGCCGCCGCTGCGCAATTCCTCGCCCGCGGTCCACAGCGACAGGATCGGGCCTTCATTGAAACGGGGATTGAAAACGGAGCGGATAAACCCCTCGGGCGCCACTTTTCCGGCTTCCGCCAAAAGGTCCTCCTTGCGGTGACCGACGACCAGGACAAGCTCGTCGACGCCGAGCGCCTTCAGGATTCCGACATGGCGCTCGAGAAGCGTCTTGCCCTCGAAACGCAGCAACGCCTTGGGCAGGTTGTCGTTTTCATCGCCATAAAGACGTCTTCCGACGCCGGCGGCTAACATGACCGCTTTCATGAGATTTTCGCCATTCCCCATTGAAACCAGAGGACGGAGTCATAAAACGCCGCCGCCCCCAGGGCAAGGTCCCGTTCATGGGAAAACGCGAATTAATACCGCTCCTTGGTATAACCCAGATAGCCGTTTTCACGGAACCATTGGACGGCGTCGCGCAACGCCTTTGTCGCCGGACGGGGCGCATATCCCAAGGCCCGGGCCGCCTTTTGGTGGGAATGATACATCTTCTTTTTCGCCATCCTGAGGCCGTCGACGGTGACGAAGGGGTCGCCGCCGCCGGTCAGCCGCGTCCAGGCTTCGGCCACCACCGCGACGGGCATGATCAGGTTGTGGGGAATCCTGAGCCCCGGCGCCTTGCCGCCGGTGATGTCGGCGATGGCGGCGAGGATTTCCTTGAGGCTCAGGTTCTCGCCGCCGAGGATATAACGCTCTCCCGGCTTTCCTTTATCGAAGGCCAGCAGGTGGCCTTCGGCGACGTCGTCCACGTGGACGACGTTGAGCCCGGTATCCACATAGGCCGGCATTTTCCCCGACGCCGCCTCGACGATCATGCGTCCGCTGGGGGTCGGCTTGATGTCGCGCGGGCCGATGGGCGTCGACGGGTTGACGATGACCACCGCCAGGCCCTCGGAGTCCGCCAACTCCCGGACCTCGGCTTCGGCCAGGAACTTGGATTGCTTGTAAGGGCCGATCATATCCTCGAACCCGACCGGCGTTTCCTCGTCCGACGCCTGGTCGCCCGGCAACAGGCCCAAGGTGGCGACGGAAGACGTATAGACGATGCGCTCGACACCGGCCTCCGCCGCCGCCAGCATGATCGCCCGGGTTCCTTCGACGTTGGCCTTGAACATCGGCGCCGGGTCGGGCGCCCACAACCGGTAATCGGCGGCGACGTGGAAAAGGCCCCGGCACCCCTTGACAGCGTCGCCGAGGGTAGCGGGCTCGGTCAGGTCGCCTTCGACCACCTCGACGGACAAGCCGTCGAGGTTGCGGCGGTCGCTGGCCGGGCGGACCAGGGCGCGCACCTCATGGCCGCGTTCGATCAGCTTTCTGAGGACCGCCGATCCGACGAATCCGGTGGCTCCGGTGATAAAAATCATGAGCCGTTTCCTTTGCTCGCTGTCATTACCGGCCTTTCGGCGAAAAAGAGGTGCTCAAATACAGGTTTTGCATTTAAAAAACCCGCCGAAAAGGGTAAACACCCCTTCACCTTTGGCCGGATAGTCCCTATTTTCAACAATGATCCTTGCCGCCCCTTGGCGCGCTTGCAATCGGCAAGGTTATTGGGTATCGACCATGGCACCGAAAAAGAACCAGAGAATCGACGTATGGCTGGCCTCCCCGCGCGGGTTTTGCGCCGGCGTCGAACGCGCCATCGAAATCGTCGAACGGGCCCTCGACCTATATGGCCCGCCGGTTTACGTGCGCCACGAAATCGTCCACAACAAGCGCGTGGTCGAGACTCTCAGGGCCAAGGGCGCTGTTTTCGTCGAAGAGGTGGATGACGTGCCCGATGGCGCGGTAACGATTTTCAGCGCCCACGGAGTTTCCGAAACCGTCGAGAACCAAGCCAAGGCCCGCGACCTGCCGGTTATCGACGCCACCTGTCCGTTGGTGTCCAAGGTCCACAAGGAAGGGCAGAATCACGCCAAGAAGGACCGTCAGGTCATTCTGATCGGCCACGAGGGCCACCCGGAAGTCGAAGGCACCCAAGGCCGCATTCCCGGCGGCGTGTTGCTGGTGACCAGGCCCGAAGACGTGGCCAAGCTTGAGGTACGGGACCCGGACAAGCTCGCCTACGTCACCCAAACGACGCTCAGCGTCGATGAGACCCGCGACGTGATCGAGGCCCTGAAGGAGCGTTTCCCGGCCATTATCGGCCCCGACGTCAAGGACATCTGTTACGCCACCCAGAACCGCCAACAGGCCGTCCGCAACCTGGCAGAACACGTGGATTTGCTGCTTGTGGTTGGGGCCACCAATAGCTCCAATTCCAACCGCCTGCGCGAGATCGGCACCGAGCTCGGCGTTCCCAGCTACCTGATCGACGATGCCGGCAACCTGGACCCGGCGTGGCTCAAGGACGTCGATATCGTCGGCGTCACCGCCGGCGCGTCGGCGCCCGAGGAACTGGTCCAGGAAGTGATCGCCCGTCTTGGCGATTTCGCCGAGGTCAAGTTGAAGAAGCTCGAAGGGGTGGAGGAAAACATTACCTTCAAGCTTCCCCGCGAGCTCAAGGAAGCCGTTCGCCAAAACGGACAGCGCCCCTAGGCAGGCTGCTTCCGTGTCCATCCCCTTGATCCAGAAAATCCGGGTTGGCGCCTATGTCCTTCGCCAACGGCTGAAGGGCGCCGGCAAATACCCCCTGGTCCTGATGCTGGAGCCGCTGTTCCGCTGCAATCTGGCCTGCGCCGGCTGCGGCAAGATCGACTACGAGGACGAGACCCTCGACAAACGGCTCAGCCTCCGCGAATGCCTGGACGCGGTCGATGAATGCGGCGCCCCGGTGGTCTCCATCGCCGGCGGCGAGCCCTTGATTCACAAGGATATCGTCGAAATCGTCGACGGCATCATCACCGGCAAGAAGTTCGTTTATCTGTGCACCAACGCCTTGCTGCTGGAAAAGAACCTCGGACGCTTCACGCCGTCGCCGTACCTGACCTTTTCGGTCCATCTCGACGGCCTGGAGGAACACCACGATCACGCGGTGTCGCAAAAGGGCGTTTTCAAACGCGCCGTCTCGGCCATCCGCGCCGCCAAGGCCAAGGGCTTCAGGGTCAACGTCAACTGCACGCTGTTCGATCAGATGAACGCCCGCGAAGCGGCGGATTTCTTCGATTTCGTCATCGGCGACCTGGGCGTCGAGGGGATTACCGTATCGCCGGGCTATGCCTATGAGCGCGCCCCGGACCAGGAACATTTCCTCAACCGGATCAAGACCAAGCAATTGTTCCGCGATATCTTCAAGCTTCGGGGAGAGATCAAATGGCGGTTCTCGCAATCGGTCCTGTTCATGGACTTCCTGGCCGGAAACCAGCAATACCAGTGCATGCCTTGGGGCAATCCGACCCGCAACATCTTTGGCTGGCAGCGGCCGTGTTATTTGTTGAGCGAGGGATGCGCCGAAAATTTCGATCAGTTGATGACGGAAACCCGGTGGCACGATTACGGCACCGGCAAATACGAAAAATGCGCCGACTGCATGGTCCATTGCGGCTACGAGGCGACCGCCGTCACCGACGTCGTCGCCCATCCCCTGAAGGCGCTGGGGATATATTTGAAGGGGATCGACACGGACAGGCCGATGGCGCCGGAAATCCCCCTCGATAATCAGCGTCCGGCCGAGTTCGTCTTCGAAGGCCTGATCAAGACGCTGAGCCAGAGAAAGGCCGAGGAAGAGTCACTCAAGGCCGAACGACGGGCCGAGACGGCCAGCAACGCGGCGTAAGGCGGCGATTGCTTTTCCGTTGTCTCCGGCCAGGCCGATCAGGGCCGGCAAATCCCAAGGATTTTTGAGCAAGCCGGCAAGGATGGCTCCGTACCGGGGATCGCCGGCCTCGGTAATGTTTCCCAAAACCCAATCCGGTATCGTCCGCCCCACGGGATCGGCGACGGCCCGGATGACCAGGAACGGCACCCCGGCTTCCCGGGCCGCCCGGGCGACGGCGTGGCTTTCCATATCGACGGCGACGGCGCCCGTCTCCGCCGCCAGGGCGCGTTTGGCGGCGACGGTGGCGGCAACCGCGTCGGAGCCGGCCATGGTCCGGGTGTCGATGGACTCGCCGTCGGCCAAACCCCTAAGCACGCTGTCGCGCCACGGTTCCGACGTATCGTAAACCCGGCCGTCATCGGCGGCGATGGTTTGAGGAACGACCACGGCGCCGGGTTTCAGGTCCGCGGTCAGACCGCCGGCGGTGCCGAAACTGAGCAGCCCCCGGCATCCTTCGGCGGTCAATTGCCGGGCCAGGGCAAAAGCCCGCTTGGTTTGGGCGCCGCTGCATCTTACGGAAGGCCGCTGGCCGGCCGGGAAAACGCCTAGGCAATCGGCCTCGCGGATGAGCCCGCAAATAACGCCAAGGTTCTTCAAATACCGAACTTGGGATACTTGCCACCACCGTTCTTGAGGTCGCGGTAACGGGCCAGCGTCCATAACGGGAAATAGGCGCTGTACCCGTGATAGCGGAGGTAAAAGACCCGGGGAAAGCCGACGGCATTGAAATATTCCTCATGCCAATTGCCGGCGTCGCGTTCGGCGTTCATCAGGTATTCTATCCCCTGATCGACGCTCTCGCTATTGGCCTCACCGGCCGCCATCAAACCCAACAACGCCCAAGACGTTTGCGACGGGGTGCTGGTTTTGACCTCGTCGCGGCGGCGATGCAGGGTCGCCTCCGATACATACCAGGTCCGGTGCTGCCAGTAGGTGGAACAGTCCTCCCCCCAACCGCCGTCGGGGCGCTGGACGAATTTCAGCCAATCCACGGCCTTGCGGATATAGGGGGCCCGCATGTCCACGCCGGCGGCGTTAAAGGCGCACAGGACCGACCACGTCCCATAGACGTAATTGTTGCCCCATCGGCCGAACCAGGATCCGTCCTCTTCCTGTTCGCTGCGCAGGTACGCCAGCCCCTCGGCCATGACCGGGTGGTTCTTCTGGTAGCCCAATTGGGCCAGCATGCTCAGGCAACGGGCGCTGACATCGGCGGTGGGCGGGTCGAGAAGCGCGCCATGATCGGCAAAGGGAATGTTTTGCAGGAACATATGATTGTTGTCGGCGTCGAAAGCCCCCCAGCCACCGTTTTTGCTTTGCATGCCGATGATCCACTCGGTGCCGCGTTCGATGGCTTCACGGTATTTTTCAGGGTCGGCGCGATGAAGCGCCATGATGACGACGGCGGTGTCGTCGACGTCGGGGTAATAGTCGTTCCAGTACTGGAACGCCCATCCCCCGGGGCGAAGATGGCCGCGGTTGGCCTGCCAGTCGCCCTTGACGTCGAGGATTTGCCGGCCCAGCAACCATTCATTGGCTCGCGTCATGATCGGATCGTTGGCGGAAAGGCCCGATTCCATCATCGCATGGGCGGCCAGGCTGGTGTCCCATACGGGCGACAGACAGGGTTGGCAATAGCCCCAGTCGTCGTTGAGAACCAGAAGCCTGTCGATGGCCTTGCGGCAAATGACGTAATCGGGATGATCCCTGGGAACTTCCAACGCATCGAACGCCATCAACGCGTTGGCCATGGCCGGGAAAATTCCGCCCAGGCCATCCTCGCCGTTGAGGCGCTCGGTGATGAATTCCATGGCCCTTTCGATGGCCTTCTTTTCCACGCGCCGGGGAATCAGCGGGACAACGAATCGTGCCATAAAGTCGATAACCAGCATCGACATGCCAAAGAAATTGCCGGTCGGATTTATCTGATAAAACCTCTGTTCGTTCGCCGGTTTGACGAACAGTTCGGAAATATCGACGCCGCGCGGGTTGCGGGCCCGGGGTTTCAACGCCGCCAGCACCTTCAGCGGCACCATCACCGTTCGCGACCAATAGGAAACCTTGTAGATGTGGAAAGGCGCCCATTTAGGCAACAACATGGATTCGACCCGGATCACGGGGACGGCGCGCCACGGCACTTGGTCGAACAGGGCCAAGGCAAAACGAGTGAAGACATTTGACCGGGCGGCGCCGCCGTGTTCCAGGATCGCCTTCCTGGCCCACCGCATATAAGGCTCGTCGACGTCTTCGCCTGTCAGCTTGAGGGCTAAATAGGCCTTCACCGAGACGCTGAGGTTGAAGTCGCCGTCGTGGTAAAGCGGCCAGCCGCCGTGCTTGCCTTGGGTGTTCCTGAGGTAGACGGCCAGTTTGGCCTCGACGGCATCGTCGATCTCGCCCAGGTAATGGTTGAGCATGATGTACTCGGCCGGGATGGTGGCGTCGGCTTCCAACTCGAACGCCCAACAGCCGTCCTCGGCCTGGCGTTCGGCAAGCCAATCACGCGCTTCATCAATGACCCCATCGATACCGTCAAAATCGTAAACGTCGGATGGGGACGATTCGGCTAGTTGCGATTTCACTAATTCCAACATGACCATCGGCTGCCTTAAAACCGGTCGCCCTATCTAAGAGCCGCCTTATAAGAAGTGACCTACCACGATTGCAAGCGGAAATACCAAATGGATTTCCCCCCATGGATTTCCTCCCATTGTTCCGTACTGTGTTTTTGTCAAAAAACCACTACTTTTTCAAGTCTTTAGAACCAGGTCATGAACTCATAAATGACAGAATCATATCCGCGGCCGTCCGGCCCGACCGGATACTGCCTTCGATGGTCGCCGGCAGCCCCGTCGCGATCCAGTCCCCTGCCAGGAAAAGGTTTTTCAATCCGGTCCGGGCGCCGGGTCGGCGTTTTTCCTGTTCCGGGGTCTGGGCGAAGGTAGCGCGTTTTTCCTTTACAATCCGGTGAGGCGGCAACGGAACGTCCCCGAGACCGAGACCGAGGGCGACATCGGCCCACAACCGTCCGGCGATCGAGGCATTGTCCTTTTCGGCCAAATCATCCGCGGCACTGACCGTAACCGAGGCGACGTCGCCGCGCACGAACAGCCATTGGCCGAGGCCGCCATTCAGGCCGAGAAACGAAAAGCCTTCGATTTTACGCTCCAGGCGGAAATGGCCGTTGACGATGGCGCGGAATTCGCCGGGGGTTCTGAGGCCGGGCACCAGCCCGGCGGCGACGGGCGGCGGCACCGCCAATACCACGGTATCGCCGTCGTCCAAGGCCACGGACCCGTCTCCGAAATCCAGCTCCGCCACGCGGCCGTCCTCGATATTCAGGCCCCTGAGCCGGTTGTTGAGGCCGATATCGGCGCCCCGGCCTTCGAGAAACCGGATCGCCGGATCGACGAAGCTTTCGCTCAAGCCCTGTTTGGCGATCAGGGGACGGCAGGCGGCTTCGCCGCGAAAAAGGGTTTCCCGCATCACCGTCGACAACAGGGACGCCGCCCCTTCCTCGGCGGCGGTGTTGAGGACGGCGACGGCGATCGGTTCCCAGAAACGCCGAAAGAGGGCGTTGTCGGGGCCCAGGCACTGGGCCACCGTGGCCTCGCCGCCGGCCCAGGCGAGCCGGAACGCCCTCAGGTAATCGATGGGACGGCTGCCCGGGACCCGGCCGGCCTTGGAAAAGATGGCCTTGGGCAGAAACCCGGCATTCAGGGTGACCGTCCACCGCTCGGCGGTTTTCAGGTCGAGGAAGTGAAATTCCGCCCTTTCGGGTCCGGTCAGACTGTCCTCCGCCCCGATGTCCTTCAGGTATGCATAAGCCGCCCGATTGCCGCCGAGCAGCAAATGGTTGCCGTTGTCGATGCGGCAGCCCATGGCATCGTCCTGGAAAGACCGGCAGCGGCCGCCGGCATGTCCGGCGGATTCGTGCAGAACGACCCCGTGCCCGGTCTTGATCAGGCTGACCGCCGCCGAAAGGCCGGACATGCCGGCGCCGATGATATGGGTTTTAGTGGCCTTTATCATCTTAATTGCACCCATATGATCGCTTTTCCCGTTTCCTCGGCAGGAGGGAGGGCGTAGGCGATGCGGGGCCCTTGGGGGTACGGGGGTGTCCCCCGGAAACCCTGGGGGCAAGCCTTTCCGACGCCCCGAGGGGACGGGAAAAGTGACCCGCCGTCGTAGGGGCGCAATTAAGATGATAAAGGCCACTAGCCACTAAAAATATCCGTAACGAAGGGCGATCCAGAGCTTGCCAACCTTGGAAATGCCCACCGGCAGGGAAAGGTTCTTCCACCCCCTGTGCATCAGCCGGCCCAGGATTCGCCGGTAAATTTCCATCATCATGATGGCGGGGCGGACTTTCTCCCGCTCACAGCGCGAGATCACCTCCGCGGCCTGTTCGAACCGGCCCACCCCGATCCCGGCCAGAACTTCACAAGCCTTTGAAAAACCTGAACTTTCCATTTTCGCGGACAGGTCCGGATCGGTCACGCCGTGGGTCCGCAAAAGTTCTTCGGGAATGTAGAGTCTGTCCCTTCCGGCGTCTTCGCGAATGTCCCTGAGGATATTGGTCAATTGCAACGCCTGGCCGAGGGCAAACGCCAGCTCCCGCCCATTGGCGCTATCGATCCCGAAGACGCAAACGCAAAGCCTGCCGACGGCGCAGGCGACGCGGTCGCAATAGAGGTTCAGTTCATCCATATCGGCGATGCGCAGCGGTTCGTCGGTGTCCACTTCCATGCCGTCGATGACGGCATGGAAGTCCTCTTTTTTAAGCCCGAAATCCTCCACCGGACCCTGCAAGGCTTGGGCCACCGGATGGCGCGGGTGATCCCCGAAAAGACGGTCGATCTCGACCCGCCACTGGCCCAGACGGGCCAGTTTTTCGTCGCCGCCGCCGGGTCCGTCGGCGATGTCGTCGACCTCACGGCAAAAGGCGTAGATGCCGTACATCGCCTGGCGTTTTTTTTCCGGCAGACAGCGCATGGCCCAGTAAAAAGACGTGCCGGAGCGCCGGACGACGGCTTCCACGAGGGTCCAGGTTTCCGCCGCGGAGGATGTTTCAGGGGCGCTCATGGGGCTATGGATACACAACAAACGCCCGGGCGTCACTCATGGGGCGCGGTCCCAGCCCCGTAATAGCGCCCTTTCCAGGCGCCGCCGCGCCCCAGCCAGTAACGAAGGGCGGATGAAACGGTCATCAACGTGAACAGAAGCGCCGCCAAGGGAAGCATCAAACCCCAGCCCCTCGACAGTCCGTAGAGCTTCAACGTCGGCGTATAGGAGGGCCCCATCAGCCCCCACCAGGTGATCAAACCGGCCGCGGCCACGACCCAACCGCCGCCCAACAGACCGAGCCCGGCCAGCGGCGGCACCAGATAAGCCAGTCCCATGCCGGCGACGGTGCCGACCAAAAGAAACGGCGAGTTTCCCAGTTGCTCGAAGGCGGTGCGGGACACCATGTGCCAAATTTCCGAAAGGCTGTCGTATCGCCGCTCGCTCCGGACCCTGGTGGTCAGGCCGAGCCAGATGGCGCCCCGTTTCTTGATTTCGGCGGCCAGCGCGCAATCGTCGATCAGGCGGTCGCGGATGGCGGCGACGCCGCCGGCCTTGGTCAGCGCCGAGCGGCGTAACAGCACGCATCCCCCCGCGGCGGCGGCGGTGGGCCGGGACGGGTCATTGACCCACGGGAAGGGAAAAAGCTTTTGAAAGAAAAAAACGAAGGCCGGGATCAGGAAACGCTCCCAGAAGCCCTCGCAGCGGAGCAGCGCCATCAACGACACCAGGTCGAGGCCGTCGCTTTCCGCCTTGGCCGCCAGCCGGCGCAGGCTTTTCCGGCCGTGCACGATGTCGGCGTCGGTCAACAGCACATAAGGGGCGTCCGGGTGCCTTTCATCGGCGGTTAGGAGTCCTTGACTAACGGCCCAGAGCTTGCCCGACCAGCCCGGCGGCAACGCCCTGCCCGTCACCACCGTCAGCCTGTCGTCGCTCCCCGCCGCGCCCGAGGCCGCCGCGGCGGTGCCGTCGTCCGAGTTGTCGTCGACGACGATTACCGAAACCGGCCCGGGATAATCCTGGTCGATGAGGGAGCCGACGGTGCCGGCGATGGTTTGGGCCTCGTTGCGGGCCGGGATCACGCAAACGATGCCGGGCCAGTCTTCGACGTCCGTGGGGATGTCCGGAAGCCGCTGGTCGGCCCGCCAGAAGCCGCCCCTGAACCCCATAAGACCGGCCCAGATGGCCAGGGACAGACCCGTCAGAACAAGAGCGGCCGGTTCAGCCATGCGCCTGTCAAACCCAAGCCCGGGCCGCCCCCTTGACGCAACACCAGACATATCCCGGCTTGGTCAATTGAACGCGCCTTGGGCCCAAGGGATCGTTAACGCGGAGCCGGCCTATCAGCCGGTCGGCGATTTCCAGGATGGCCGCCGATTCCATGGCCAGGCGGCGGCTTTTCAACCCGCCGGGGAGGGTCCGGGCCTCGGTCATCAACGCCTCGGTGGCGTCAAGGGTCCGGTCCACAATCCGGCGCAGCCCCGGCGTCGATAGACCGGCCGCCAGGTCCGCCACCTCGACGCCTTCGTCCTTCATCCAGTCCTGGGGCAGATACACCCGGTCCAGGCTGAGGTAATCGTCCTTGCAGTCCTGCAGGTGGTTGATCACCTGCAACGCGTTGCACAAGGCGTCCGACGGGCCGTAGCCGTCTTTGGGCTCGCCGTGCAAATCCAACAGATAACGGCCGACCGGGGCGGCCGACAACAAGCAATAGCCCATCAGGTCGTCCCAATCATTGTATCGGAGCTTCGTCGCGTCCTGCTTGAAGGCGGCGATCAGGTCGACGCAATGATCGGCCGTGATCCCCGTTTCGGCTAGGCTGTCGCGCATGGTGTGGGCGGTCCGCAAAGGGGGCTCGTCGGATCGGGCGCCCAGCAAGGCCCTCTCGAAACCGTCCAGCCTTCGCACCTTGTCCACGGCGGCCAGGTCCGGGTTGTCGGCGATGTCGTCGATGGCGCGGGCAAAGGCGTAGAATTTCGCGATATGCGGCCGCAGCCGCGCCGGCAGCAGCCAGGACCCGACGGGAAAGTTTTCGTAGGCCGTGTCTTTTCCCGACGGGGTTTCGACGCCGCCCTCAAGGTCTTGGGTCATTGTCGGTGCCAGCGGATGCAAAGCGGGCGAATGAAAAACGGCGGATGAAAAACGGCGCGCACGCCATCAAATATTGGCTTGCATGCGTTTCTTGAGCTCGGATAGCAACGCCCCCATGGAACCGCCGTTTTGCTTGATAAACGACGCGAATTCCGACTTCTGGGTCACCACCATGCTGATGCCTTCGACCATAATATCGACGATCTTGTAGATTCCGGTCTTGCCCCGGACCCGCCAGGCGACCTTCAACGGCTTCGCCCCATCGACGCGGATCATGACCGTATGGACGAGGGCATCGCCCGGGCCCCTTGCTTCCGATTTATTGACCAGCAGCTTTTCGCCCGAATACTTTTCGAAACGGTCGGCACAGGTGACCACCAGCAAATCCTCGAAAAGTTGCAGGTATTCCTTTTTCTCTGCTTCGGTGGCTTTCCGCCAATTGCGGCCGAGGACGAATTTGGCGATTCCCTTGATGGCGAAGTTATCGTTCATCAACCGGCGGAACCGGTCGGCCCGTTCGGTCTTGGAGATATTCTGGACGGTCAGCATGGAAATCGCGTCGGCGGTCAGAATCTCGACGAATTTCTTGGCCCCGGCGCTGAATTCATCCGCCCGGGCCGGGCCCGGTTGCAAGCCGGCGGCCACAAGGGCGGCGATAAAAAGGGCCGGCAGCCAAGGGCCCAGAAAATCCCGGCGTCGTATCATCATGTCATCCTCCGAAAGCCTTGGCTTGAATATTATCAGGTTCAATAAACCCTGTCGGCACGGATTCCCGACATTCTAGGAGTGAGGCGGCGGCTTCTTCAATTGAAAAAGCCGTTTTTCCGGTCCTAAGAGCCCGATATGATCGAAAAAAAGGCTGCTCCGGAGGAACCTTCCATGGCCCTAGACCCCTATTTCGAGCCCGGCGACGGCGGCGACAACGCGTTTACCGTCGAGGCGCCGAAGATCAAGTTCGGCCCGGGATCGCTCAGCGAGATCGGCGCCGACGCCAAGGCCCTGGGGCTAAGCCGGGTCGCCCTTTACACCGATCCCACGGTGGCCAAGCTGGAACCGGTCGCCATCGCTACCAAGTCCCTGAAGGCCGCCGGTCTCGACGTCGCCGTTTACGACGAGACGGAAATCGAGCCGACGGACCGCTCGTTCAAGGCCGGCGCCACGTTCGCCACCGACGGCGGCTTCGACGGCTTCGTTTCCGTCGGCGGCGGCTCGGTAATGGACACGGCCAAGGCGTCGGACCTGTATTCAACCTATCCGGACGACTTCCTGGCCTACGTTAACGCCCCTATCGGCAAGGCGAAGCCGGTCCCGGGGCCGTTGAAGCCCCATATCGCATGCCCGACGACCTTCGGCACGGCGTCGGAATGCACCGGCATCGCCGTCTTCGACCTGCTGGAAATGGAGGCCAAGACCGGCATCGCCCATGCCCGCCTCCGGCCCCAACTGGGCATCCTCGACCCGACGGCGCTCGCCACCCTGCCCCGGGCGATCGTCGCCGCCAACGGCTTCGACGTCTTCAGCCACGCCGTCGAAAGCCTGACCGCGCGGCCGTTCAGCCACCGCCCGGCGCCGGAGGATTCGACCAGGCGGCCCCTGGGCCAGGGCGCCAACCCCTACTCGGACCTGGCGTGCCAAGAGGCGATCCGGCTGATCGGCGCCAACATCATCGATGCCGTCAACGGGGCCGACAATTCCGCCACCTATGAACCGCTGATGTTCGCCGGCATGCTGGCCGGCATCGGCTTCGGCAACGCCGGCTGCCATCTGCCCCACGCCATGTCCTATGCCGTCGCCGGGCTGGTGCGCGATTACACGGCGCCGGGGTGGCCGTCCAACCAGCCGATGGTGCCGCACGGGATTTCGGTGATCGTCAACGCGCCGGCGGTGTTCCGTTTTATCGGCCCGGCCTGCCCGGAGCGTCATATGAAGGCGGCCGAGGCCATGGGCGCCGACATCGAGGGCGCGGCCCCGGAGGACGCCGGAAATATCCTCGCCGACAGGGTCATCGACATGATGCGCCAGACCGGCATCCCCAACGGTCTTCGCGGCGTCGGCTATGATGAAAACGACCTCGAGGCGCTGACCGACCGGGCGTTCCCGCAGAAACGGCTGTTGGACAATTCGCCGCTGCCGCCGGACCGGGATCAGTTGCTGGGCCTGTTCCGCGACGCGCTCGGTTATTGGTGAGCGGCGGCTCGTTTCCTCAACTCTTGCAAAAGATCATCGGGGACCTCGACGCCCTCCTTCTCCGCCTTCTTGCGGTTCGCCAACCGCTTGTCCCCCGGAAGCCGCGCGCCCGGCTGTTCGCTGGCGGCGCCCAGCAAAACCTCCAGCCGGTCAGCGAAGCCGTCACCGCCCAGGCTTTCCGGCCTGAACACGAAAAAGAACTGCCCGGTCCCGGAAGGCGGACCCTCTGCGTCGAAGAACGAACTGGCCTCGAAGCCGAACTGCGAGCCGGTCATGGCGGCGGCCATGATCTCGACCATCAGCGCCAGCGCCGCGCCCTTGGCGCCGCCGATGGGCAACAGCGAGCCGCCATCCATGGCCGCCTGGGCGTCCGTGGTCGGCGCGCCGCCGGCGTCGGTGGCCAGGCCCTCGGGCAGCGGCTCGCCACGATCGGCGGCCAGCTTGATCTTGCCCCTGGCGATCCCGGAAAGCGACAGGTCGATGACCAGCGGCGGGGCGTCCAGGCGCGGGCAGGCGAAGGCGACGGGGTTGGTGCCGTAAAGCGGCCGGTTGCCGCCCCAGGGCGCGATGGCGGCCGGGGTATTGGTGAAAGCCATAGCCGCGAGGCCCCGGTCCGCCATGTCCTCGGCATGATGGCCGAGCACCCCGGCGTGGCTGGAATTGCCGACGGCGACGGCGGCGACGCCCGTTTCCCGGGCGATTTCCGCCGCCCGGCCGAGGCCCAGCGCGACGGCCGGATAAGCGAAGCCGAACCTGCCGTCGACGTGAAGCGCGGCGCTTCCGGTTTCGGTGATTTCGGGTTCGGCGAAGCCGTCTACCTTGCCGCCGAGGGCCTGGTCCGAATAAACCGGCAGCCGGTCGACCCCGTGGGACGAAATGCCGTCGGCGTCGGCCCTGACCAGGGCGGCGGCGGCGATGGCGGCGTTTTCCGAAGACGTCTTCGACGCCGACAACACGCCGGCGGCGAGATCCTCAAGGTCGCCGAGGCTGAGAACCGCCATCGGGCCTAAGCGCTGCGGTAAAGCTTGGTCAGCACGAATTCCCGGTGGCCGAGGGTTTCCGCCGCCGTCAGGCGGCCGTTGCAGGTGCGCATCGTGATGTCGATCAAGGCATCGCCGGCCTTATTCAGGGTCATCTCGCGCCTGAGGATACCGGAAACGTCCAGGTCCACGTGCTCGCCCATGGTGCGCACGGTGCGCGGGTTGGCGGAAAGCTTGATCACCGGCTCGATGGGGTTGCCGATGATGTTGCCCTGGCCGGTCGGGAACAGGTGGACGACGAAACCGGCGGCGGCCTGAAGGGTCACGCATTCGGCGGCGGCGGAAGAGCTGTCCATGAAATAGAGCCCCGGCCCCTTCCTCGGCGTCTCGGCGGGGCCGAGAACGTCGATGTACTTGGTCTTCTTGCCGATCTTCTCGAGATTACCGAAGGCCTTTTCCTCGATCGTCGTCAGCCCGCCTTCGATATTGCCCTTGGTCGGCTGTGAATCGGAAAGGTCGTCGGTCTTGTTGGGCTCGATGACCTCGTCCATGTAGGCCTGCCAGGTGTTGAGGAACTTCCGGCCGATCTTCTTGGTCTTGCCGCGCTCGGCGCAGTTGAGCTCGGCGCCGGTGATCTCCGACGTTTCGCCGAAGCACGTGGTCGCGCCCCAGGCGTCGAATTTGTCGATGACATTGCCGACCGTCGGGTTCGACGCCAGCCCGGACGTGGTGTCGGACTCGCCGCATTTGACCGAAACCCACAGGTCCCTGACCTGGCATTTCCGGCGCTCCTGCTCGGAGGCCCATTGCAGGTATTCCTTGGCCTTGCGGCTGGCCTCGGCGACGGTCCTGATATCGCCGTGTTTCTCGATCGCGAAGCCGGTCACCGGCTTGCCGGTCTTGGCGATGCCCTTAACCACGCGGCCGGTCCATTCCGGTTCGATGCCGATGACGATGACGGCGGCGACGTTGGGGTTGGAACCGGTGCCGATGAGGGTGCGGAAGTGAAGCTCCAGGTCCTCGCCGAATTGCAGCCGGCCGTAGGAATGGGGAATCGCCAGGGTGCCCTTGATGTTGTTGGCGACCGATTCCGAGGCGGCGTTGGAAAGGTCGTCCAACGGCAGGATGATGACGTGGTTGCGGATTCCGACGCGGCCGTTCTTGCGCCGCCAGCCCATGAACGCCGGTTTCCTAGTCCGGGAACGCCTGGCCGGGGCGCGCTTGGCCGTGGTTTTTTTCGCTTTCCCGGCCATGGCTACCACCTTTTTGTCTTGAGGTTCCGGGTGTGGACGTGGCCGCCCTTCTTGATGGCGGCGACGGCCTTGCCAATGTCGTGCCCGTACTTGAGGACGGTGTCGCCCTTGTTCATCGGCCCGAGGGCGATTTTGTGGCCGATGGGGATGGCGTTCAGGCACTTCATCCGGACGGTCTTGTTGCCCTGCATGACCCAACCGGTCAGCATCTGGCCCTTCTTGACCCCTTCGACGACGACGACGCCGACGGAATCGGTCCTGTCATGGACAATAAAATGCGGCGCGGCCAACGGATCCTCCCTGATTTTGGCGTTTGTTTTTGGATTTCTTGGCAGGATCGTACTCAAGCGGCGCGGACGAGGCAATACTAGCCGGGACGGCCGGTTCCGGTTTTCAGGAAGCCTTGCGGCGCCTTTTCCGCGGCACCGTTTCCCTATCGGCGGCGGGCCGGGGATGGCTCCTATTCCTCTAGGGTTTTGAGGGCCTTGACGGCTTTCTCGTAGTCCTCAACGGTGTCGATTTCCTTCCACCCCTGCTTGATGGCGACGCAGTGGACGGCGGTGCCGAGATCGGTCATTTCCTGGAACAGGTCGGTCAGGTAGGCCTTTTCGAACGTCGCCGACCGCTGGAAGGGCCGCCCCCAATATTCCTGCTTGGCCTGGTGGAAGTGACGCTTATAGACCTCGGCGCCGGCGGCGGTGAGCTTCATCATGCCGATGAATTCGCCGTCGACGTCGTTGTCGCCGGTCAGGATCTTGCCGATCTCGACGACGTGGCGGTTTTCGTCGAAGACGACGTTCTCGGCCTCTTCGATGGGATGGTCGTTGCGCCCGGCGTAGTATTGGCGCCAGTCCGTATCGACGACGATGGAAATGTCCTCGCCGGAGCCGAGCAGGCTTTTCACCACCCGGCTTTCGAACAGAATGTCGGAATAAGAGATGATGACGTCGCCTTCGATGGCTTCCTCGGCGTAGAACAATGAATTCAAAATATTGTTGTTCTCGAAATCCGGGTTTTCGAAATAGCGCAAGCCGTCGAGGTCGATCTTGTCCCCCTGAAAGCCCCGGATCACCGCCACGTCATCGAGCCCGCAATCCCCAAACGCGTCCAATTGGCGCCGCAACAGGGTTTTGCCGGCGAAATCGAGCATGCATTTCGGCCTGTCGTCGGTCAGGGGCCGCATGCGGCTGCTCAGGCCGGCGGCGATGATGATGACCTTGGGGGTGGCTCCGCTCATCGGTTTTCCAGGCCGTCGGCCAGTTGGGCGAGGATCTCGGCGCCCCGGGCGCCGCTTTCGCCGACGTTATATACCCATTTTTCCCGCAGCCGTCGTGCCTGTTCCGCATAGCGGTCCCCGGCCGCCAGCAGTTCGTCGGCCATCCGGGGCGCGTCCCCGATCCGCTCCGGCGCCACGACGGCGCCGAGTTCTTCGCGTAGGGCCACCTCGATGGGGACGTTTTCAAGGCGTTCATAGTCGGGGTTGTTGACCTTGCGCGGCACGTCGATAAACAGCACCGGGCGTTCCAGGGCGAAGGCGAATTCCAGCCCCGCCCCCGACCAGTCGCTGACCATCAGGTCGGCGGCGTGAAGCGAATCCTCCGGCCCGACGTCTTCCTCATCGGCGAAACCGGGATGGCCGTCAAAGCGGCCGACAAGGCGGGTCAAGCAATCGCGGTCCAGGATCAGCGTCTGCGGATGCGGGCGGACGGTGACCTGGAAACCGGCCTCAAGCAGCCGATCGACCAGGGTTTCGCCAAGCCCCGATTCGAACAGGCCCCGCGGCCCCCACGACGGCGCCACCAGGATGCGCTTTTGGCCGCCCTCGCCCGCCGCCGGCCGGGGTTTTTCACCCCTTGCCGCCAGAATCGAATCGAGGCGCCCGTAGCCGTGTTCGAACAGCGGCGTTTCGGAGAGTCCGTAAAGGGCCTCCGTCTGGCGCAGCTCGGCGACGTGGTGGGGCCCGCAGCACAGGATCGAATCGTAATGCTCGAAGGCCCGGGTCCGGTAGATCATGTGCGTGCTGACCAGGGAATGATAGACATAGGCGAAATGCACCGGCAGCGCCGAGCGCCTGATGTACAGGTTGCCGAGGTCGGTCATGGTGAGGACCAGGACGCCGCCGTCCAGGACCTTGAAGAAAATGGTGCGCACCAGCCCTTTGCCGATGTCGAAGGGACGGATCAGGGGGTCGTTTTGATGCAGCCCCGGATCCCTGGGCGACGAGGACACGTAACAGACCCTCCGCCCCATGACGCCGGTCAGGTGGCCGACGATGGGCTGGTAATGGACCCAGTATTCCGGGCCTTCGGAATAGAAAACGATGGCGCGTTCGGACGCCGGCAGTTTCCTGAGCCGCCGCAGCGCCCGCCATTCGCCGATCAAACCCACGCCGCCCATCCTCGCGCTGTTCGCCCGCCAAAGGTCGCGGCGATCAACGGCGTCTGGGGGAAAGCGGCGGTTATTGGTCGGTCCCGGTGCTGTCGCCGGCCCCGGCGGAACGGGTGATGAAGCCTTTGACCTTGGCCCAGTATATCTTCAGCGTCACCAGGCCGCCGGCGATGGCGCCGATGATCAGGTGGATGATCATGCCGCCGGTGCCGGGGTCCAGGTAGGCGTGGGCCGGAAACGGGAAAACGGCGATCAACAAAAGAAGGACGGCGGTTCGCATGGGGCGGGTGGCCTTTGCCGGGGCGGAAGGACGGTCGTGGCCTGGATATTACCGCCGCCGCCGCCGGCGATCAAAGCCGAATATGGGGTGAAAGAACTGGAACCGGGCCCGAAAGGCATGTAACAGAGGATTTCAGCCTTAACGACGGGGGTTTAAGGACCGAAATGACCGGGACACGCGTTTACCATCCCTTCCTGCTCGGCCTTTATCCGCCGCTGGCGTTATACGCCCACGGCATCAACAACCTGTTTTTCGAGACCACGCTTTCGGGATTCGCCATCTCGATCGGGTTTTCCGCCGCCGTCTTCGGGGTGTTGTGGCTGATTTTCCGCGACCCCGGCAAGGCCGGCATCGTGGCCACGGCGTTGATCGTCTTCGCCTTCTTTTACGGCCACCTGAACAATTTTCTCGCCGCCACCTTTTTCGCCGACCAATTGACCGTCGCCGGCCAGTTGCCGCGCATCGTCCAGAGCTGGTCGCTGCGAATCTGGGGCATCGGTTTCGGGGTTTTCGTCATCTGGCTGTGCTGGCGCAAGGCCGATTACGGCAACTTGACGAAGATCCTCAACGTCGTCTCGGCGGCGGTGCTGATCGTGCCGGCGATCACCATCGCCATGCATCTCGGGACCGCGCCGGGCCAGGGAGGAACGGCGAAAAGCGGGCCGCCGGCGGCAACCGGGGACACGGCGCTTAAAGCCAAAGGAAAGCCCCGCGACGTTTATTACCTGATCTTCGACCGCTACGGCTCCAGACGGGCGCTCCAGGACCTTTACGGTTTCGACAACGGCGCTTTCCTTAAAAGCTTGTCGGATCGCGGGTTCTACGTGGCCGAGGAAAGCAACGGCAATTACTTCGGCTCGCACCAGTCGCTGGCGTCGTCGCTGAACATGACCTACCTCGACCGGCTGACCCGGGAGATGGGCAGGAACTCCGGCGATTTCAATCCGTTGTCGCGGATGGTCCAGGACAACGAAGTGCAAGGGCTGCTTCGCGGCGCCGGTTACAAGTACTTCCACCTGGGCTCCACCTGGGAGGTGACGCGGCTCAACAAGAACGCCGACGTCAATTTCTCCGGCAAGGCGCCGAACGAGTTTCTTTCCGTTTTGATGCAGACCAACGCCATCCCCATCATCGCCCGCAAATGGGACATCCAGATCAAGTGGATCGAATCGAAATGCTTTCGCGTCAACGCTAAGCTGGAGATGTTGAAGCAGATCGCCACGCGCCCGGAAACCACCTACACCTTCGCCCATATCCTGCTGCCGCACGAGCCGTTCGTTTTCGACGCCGACGGGCGTTGTCTGTCGGAAAAGGAAGCCGTTAAGCGAACATGGAAAACGAACTTTCTGGCGCAGCTCCGTTTTACCAACGACATGATATTGGAAATCGTCGACGAACTGATCCAGGGGTCGGACGTCGAGCCGATCATCATCATCCAGGCCGATGAAGGCCCTTATCCGGCCCGGCTAGTCGAAGCCTATTTGTTCAAGCGCCCCTTCAACTTGGCGGAGGAAGGCACCGATGAGGAATGGTCCCAGAAAATGGGCATCCTGAACGCCCTTTACCTGCCCGGTGTCGAGGCCAAGGGGCTGCGCCCCCGGATATCGCCGGTCAATTCCTTCCGCATTATCTTCAACGAATATTTCGGCGCCTCGTACGACATCCTGCCCGACCGCGGCTTCACCTACCGCGACCTGGAGCACGCCTACGACTTCATCGACGTCACGGAAAAGATCAGGTAGGGGGAAGTTGGTTGCTGGGGCAGGGCTAGTGGCCTGTATCAAGGCACGAACCTTTCCGGCCCCCAACCGCCAAAACGGACGTCGCCCCATGCTTGCCGTCATCTCCCCCGCCAGGAAACTGAATTTCGAAACCGAGGCCCCGCCGGGTAAGCACAGCCAGCCCGAATTCCTCGATCCGAAGTGCTGGTGGAAATGGCGCGCGGGCTCAGCCGCAAGGACATGGCCCGGACGATGAAGCTGTCGGACGGGAAATCCTGGGTCTTTGCCCGCGAGCAGCCGCAATAAGAGGCGTGGAAGGCCCCTGGACTTTCATGGGGCCTGACAGGGAAACAATAAACCGTCCTTCCCCGCCGGTCCCTGGACTTGAGGCTTCCGTTGATGTTCAGTGGTCTCCCTAACGTGACGGAGGCCCTCCGACGATGACCGAATACCGGGCGCCGCTGGCCGACATGCGGTTCGTTTTGAACGAGCTGGCGGGCCTCGACGCCGTCGCCCAATTGCCGGGTTTCGATGAGGTATCCCCCGACCTGGTGGACGCGATCCTGGAACAAGCCGGCAAGCTGGGCGCGGAAGTCCTGGCGCCCCTGAACCGGTCAGGCGACATCGAGGGCTGCCAACTGGAGAACGGCGTCGTCCGCACGCCGAAAGGATTTCCCGAGGCTTACGCCCAATTCATCGAAGGCGGCTGGAACGGCATCCCCTTCGATCCCGATTACGGCGGCCAGGGGCTGCCGTGGCTGGTGACTACGGCGGTTTATGAAATCTGGCACGCCGCCAACATGGCGTTCGCGCTGTGCCCGACGCTGACCCAGGCGGCGGTGGAGCTTCTGTCCGTTCATGGTTCCGACGGCCTCAAGGCCGTTTTCATGGAAAAACTGGTGTCCGGCGTCTGGGCCGGGACCATGAACCTGACCGAGCCCCAGGCCGGATCCGATTTGTCCAAGATCCGGACCCAGGCGGTCAGGGACGGCGAGGGTTACCTGATTAGCGGCCACAAGATCTTCATCACCCACGGCGAACACGACTTCACCGAAAACATCGTCCACATGGTGCTCGCCCGCACGCCCGGCGGCGCCGACGGCATCAAGGGGTTGTCGTTGTTCGTGGTGCCGAAGTTCCTGGTCAAGGACGACGGCTCGCCCGGCCCCCGTAACGACCTCCGGTGCGTGTCCCTCGAACATAAGATGGGCATCAACGCCAGCCCCACCTGCGTCATGTCCTTTGGCGACGGCGGCGGCGCCTAGGGCTACCTGGTCGGCGAGGAGAACCGGGGCATCGAATACATGTTCACGATGATGAACAACGCGCGCCTGGCCATCGGGCTGGAAGGCGTCGGCGTCGCCGAGCGCGCCTATCAGCACGCCCGGACCTATGCCGCCGAACGCAAACAGGGCCGGGCGCTTGATGGAAGCGATGAATCCGTTGCCATCGACCGCCACCCGGACGTCCGGCGCATGTTGCTATCCATGCGCGCCCAGACCGAGGCCATGCGGGCGCTGGCCTATTACGCCGCCGCCGCCCTCGATGCGGCGAAGCGCCACGAGGACGAGGCGGTCCGCCGGGAAAAGCAGGCGCTGGTGGATCTTCTGGTCCCGGTGGTCAAGGCGTGGAGCACCGACACCGGCATCGAGGTCGCCAATACCGGCATCCAGGTCCTCGGCGGGGCCGGCTATATCGAGGAATCGGGAGCGCCGCAATTCCTGCGCGACGTCCGCATCGCCGCCATTTACGAAGGCACCAACGGCATCCAGGCCATGGACCTGATCGGCCGCAAGGTGGCCCGCGAGGACGGCGTCACCGCCCAGGCCCTGATCGCCGACATGCGGGGCCTGGACGGGTCTCTCGCCGAGGCCCAGGGCGACGATACGGGGGCAATCCGGGAATCCCTGACCGAAGGCATCGACGCCCTGGCCGAGGCGACGGACTGGATCGTCGCCACCGACCCCGAAAACCCCGAAGCCGTGGCCGCCGGGGCGGTTCCCTATCTCAGGCTCCTGGGGCTGGTCGCCGGCGGCTGGCTGATGGCCAAGGCGGCGCTGGCGGCCGAGGAGGGTCTTCGGGCCGGCGGCGACAAGGCATTCCTCATGGACAAACTGGTGTCGGCCCGGTTTTACGCCGACCACGTCCTCGTTCAGGCGCCGGCGCTTTGCCGCACCGTCACCCGGGGCTGGAACGCTGTCGGCCGGTTCGGGGACGAAGACGCCTAGAGGCCGTCCGCCGGTCGACGATCGCGCTGAGCTGCTCCGTCGTCGCCCGGAGCTGGGCGTCGATCTTGTTCCGCGGGATTTTCTCGTCCGCCGTGGCGCCGTAGTCGCTGGGCAGTATGGCGCGGACGTCGAAATCATCGCCGACGCTGTCGATGTCGAAGTCTGCGTCGCTGATGTCCTGGTACTTGAGGACGGCGTTGGTCCAGGCGAAGAACCAGAACTGAAAGTAACCGAAGCCGCCCCGGGGCAGGCGCGTCAACGCCAACCCCAGGCCCTTGCAGGCGTAATAGAGGTTCCTGGGATTCTTGGCGAAGCGGCCGAGGCGCTCCATCATCTGGCGCATGGCCGGCCAGTCGCCGGCGATCATGCGCACGAACAGCCAGATATTGCCGAAGCCCTTTGATTCCAGGGGAACGTAGTGGCCCTCGGCGAGAAGGTCGAAAAAGCCTTTGAGCCGCCCGTACTGGTACGCGCCGTCGGTGAACCCGGTGACGAATTCCCGGTAGCCGGCGATGACCTTGTCCTTGTTCAACAGGTATTTGATGTTGGTCTGGTACTTGTAGCCGCCGAGCCCGAAACGGACTTCGCGCAAACGCCCGGACAGCTTCATGCGCCGGTACAAGGGCGTTCCCGGAAGCGCCGTCAGCAGCGACGGATCGCCCGACAGCAAGGAAGAATCCCCGAGCCCCCGCAACGTCCGGCCGAAGCTCTTCTCGTCATCTGAATCGAAGCCGAATATGAGCCCGGCGACGACGATGAAGCCATAGGACTGGATTTCGCGCACCACCTCGGTCAGCTCGGTGGCGGTGTTCTGGACCTTCGCCGTCTCCAGCAGGGAATTGCTGTCGAAGCTCTCGATGCCGATGAACAGCATGTCGAAGCCGGCGCGGCGCATTTTTTTCATCAGCCGCTCGAACTTGTGGAGGTTGATGGTCAGCCAGGTATAGAGGCTCGGCCGGAACCCGGTTTCCGCCTCCCATGCCAGGATCCTGTCGATGAGCTCCTCGGCCCAGCGCGGTTCGCCGATGAAGTTGTCGCAGGCGAAAAGGACCTGCTTGACGCCCAATCGCGAAAGCGCGTCCAGTTCCCGCACGATCAGGTCCGGGTCCTTGTTATGGGGCCGGTTGTTGTCGGCCATGATGCGGATATCGCAAAACTCGCACAGGAAGGGGCAGCCCCGGGAAACCTCCAGGACGGCTCCGTAGTAGCGCTTGATGGTGTTCTCGACCATCGGCTTGTGGAAAGGCCGCGCCTCGCCGATGGGGAAGCGCCCAGGCGCGCGGATGATCCGGTCCGGGGTGCGGCCCTCGTGGATGGCGCCCAACACCTCGGCGATGACCTCTTCGCCGTCGCCGATGCAGACATGGTCGAACCCGTCCAAATGCTCAAGCGTCCCGGCCTGGTCGAAGGACCAGCAGATGGGCCCGCCGATGATCGTGACGGCATCAGGGTAACGGTCCTTCAACCGGGCGCGGACGGTTTCCAGATAAGCGTTATCCTGGTTTATGCCGCTGAACATGAAGACATCGGCGGCGCCGATATCGTCCAATGGGTCGAATCGGATGTCGTGGAGCGCCATCTCGAAACGCCCGTCGTCGGGAACGTGGGAAGCCAGCGTATAGGCCCACACGGGCATGAACTTGGCGCCATAGTTCTGGGTTTCGCTGTACATCGGATCGGGGGCATGGATGAAGGCGCAGCGGAGCGTCCGGGGCCGGGGAGCGGCGCCTGAATCGACGCCGGGATTGTCGCCGGCGGCCTTGATTTCCGCCGAAACCGTTACCTTAGTCATTTACAGGAACTCCGATCCCTTCCAATCACGCCTGTCCCCGGGCCGCCGCGGTCACTCACCCGCCCCGGGATCCCGCCCGGAATCCCGATGGACCCTTTATATGGTCGACGTTACCACACATATACCACGCCAATCGCTTGTCAATGGCCCCGAGGACATCCGATCGGCCCCCGGCGGGGGGTCCGGAACATCTCCGGCCCGATTCTGGCGGAATCTTTGATATTACTTGATTTTTTAGGACTTTTCCCACAAGTTGAGCGGGAAATAACAAGCAAAACTCCAGCGATGAATGGTTTTTCAAAATACGTTCTGCGGCAGTTGTTCGTGGGAATGATTATGGTGACCGCGGGTCTGACCTGCATCATCTGGCTGTCGCAGTCGCTTCGATTCATAGAAATGATCGTCAACCGCGGGCTTTCGGCGGGGATGTTCGGTTACCTGACCGTATTGCTGCTGCCCAATTTCATCGTCATCGTGCTGCCGATCGCCCTGTTCACGGTCGTGGTATTCATTTATTCGAAGCTCATCACCGACCGGGAACTGTTGATCATGCAGGCGGCGGGGGTGGGCCAGGTGGGGCTGGCCAAACCGGCGTTGATTCTGGCGCTTATCGTCATGGCCGCCGGTTATGCCATGAATATGTTCATTGTCCCGCAGTCCTATACCAAATTCCGCAATCTGCAGTGGGACATTCGCTACAATTACAGTCATATCCTGCTCAAGGAAGGCGCCTTCAACCAGGTCAGCGACGGCATCACCGTCTATATCCGCCAACGCACCAGCGAAGGCCAGTTATTGGGCGTTTTGGTACACGATCAACGCGACAAGAAAAATCCCTTTACCCTGATGGCGTCCAAGGGCGCCATGGTCCAAACCGACGAAGGCGCCCGCGTGGTCTTGTTCAACGGCAACCGCCAGACGGTGGACAAGACCACCCATAAACTGTCGGTCCTCTATTTCGACCGCTATGTCTTCGATCTGGCGAAAACAACGGAAACCGTCGGCGAACGATACCGGGAGCCCCGGGAACGGGACCTCCATGAACTTTTAAATATCGAAAAGTTCGCCGAGGGGATGGGGCCCAAGGAGTTCGGTAAATTTATCGTCGAAGGCCATAAACGGCTGGTATCGCCCCTGGCGGCCATGGCCTATACCCTGGTCGGTCTGGCGTGCTTGATATCCAGCAGTTTCAGCCGCCAAACTCAAATCCGCCAGGTTTCCGTCGCTATCGCCCTCATGGTGGCGCTCCAGGGTAGCGCGCTCGGCTTGGATAATCTGGTGGCCAGGAATCTGACCCTGGTTCCGTTGTTGTACGTTCACGGGCTGGCGCCGATTGTGGCCGGATTTTTCTTCATGGTCCGGCCGCTGCGCCGGCGCCGTCCCAGCGCCCAGCCGCAGACGGCTTGATAGCGAAGGATTGATCCCGTGCGCCTATCGAAAACGCTATCATTTTATATCGGCCGCCACTTCCTGCTGAGCTTCGTCGTTATTTTCGCCTTGTTCATGTTTTTGATTCTGATTTTTGACGCCGTCGAGCTTTTGCGCCGGTCCGCCGCCCGGCCGGACGTCACCTTCGCCCTGGTGATGGAAATGGCGTTTCTAAAGCTCCCCTACATGGGCCAGCAGGTGCTTCCCTTCGCTATTCTTTTCGGCGGCATGAATGCGTTCTGGCGCTTGACCCGGTCCCATGAACTGGTGATCACCCGGTCGGCCGGCGTATCGGCGTGGCAGTTCCTTTTTCCGGTGATCGCCCTGGCTGTTTTGTTGGGGGTTTTCCAGGTCGCGGTCCTCAATCCCCTGTCGTCGTCGACCTTGACCCGCTTCGAGAGGCTGGAATCGACGCTGTTGAAGGGGAACAGGAGTTTCCTGGCGCTGTCGAAGGGCGGCCTGTGGCTGCGCCAGTCCAATGTCGAAGGACAATCCGTGGTGCATTCGAATTATATCCTGCAGTCCGGAAAGGACGTCGAGCTCAGGAACGTCGTCGTTTTCAACTATGAGGGAACCGACAAGTTCCGCAACCGCATCGACGCCGAATACGCCCGTCTCGAGGACGGTTTTTGGCGCCTGACCAATGCCTGGGTTTACAAACCCGAAAGCCCGGCGAGTCATGAAAAGAATTACTGGCTTGCCACCGACCTGACCCTTGGCAAGATTCAAGACAGTTTCGCGCCCCCGGAAACGATGTCCTTTTGGGACCTCCCCTGGTTCATTCAAACCTTGGAAAAGGCCGGCTTTTCGGCCGTCAGGCACCGCCTTTACTGGCATTCCCTTCTGGCGGCGCCGCTTCTCATGTTCGCCATGGTGTTGATCGCCGCCAGTTTCACCCTTCGCCATTCGAGGCAGGGGGGAACCGTCTTCGTCATCGCGGGTGGTGTGATGACCGGGTTTGTCCTTTATTTTTTCTCGGACATCGTTTTTGCCCTTGGCCTTTCAGACAGCATTCCGGTGGTCCTGGCGGCCTGGACCCCGTCCGGGGTGGCGGCTCTTCTCGGGTTGGCCACGCTTCTCCACCTCGAAGACGGATAGACCCGGTGATGCGTTTGACCCTGGGACATATCATGGCAATTTCGGCGGTCCTGGCCGTGGCGCTCGTCGCCCCCGCCGCCGAAGGAGCGCCGCCGGAATCAGGAAAACCCTTGGGAACCCTCTGGTATCCCGGCCCCTACCGCCCGCCTGCGTCCACCCCGGCGACGGCCCCAATCGTTGCTCCGGCGCCGGTGCCGCAAACAGAGACCCCGACCCTCGGGCCCGTGGCGACGGATCGTTTCCAGACCCCGCCGGCCAGCGGGCCGCAACCGGGCAAGCCGCTGGGGATCCTCTGGGTTCCGGAGGCTTACGGAAAAATACCGTCAACCCCGCAAACACCGCCGCCCGTTATCGATCCCCAGCCGGCGCCGCCGTTGCCACGGCCGCCCGCCGGGAAGCCTCTGGGCACTCTTTGGTACCCGGGTCCTTACGACCCCAATGCTCCTTCCAAGCCGGTTCCGGCGCCTTCTCCCGCCACCGAGCCCTCCTTTTCCACCCCCTTCGGACCTCAGCAATTTGCCGTCGAAGAAAAAAAGGAGTCGCTGCCCAGGGAGTCCACCGGCAAGATCAACCCCGATCTTCCCGTTCATCTGAGCGCCGATGAAATGAGCTTCGACCAGGAGCGGAACATCATCACCGCGACCGGCAACGTCAAAGTGATCCATGGTTCCCGAAGGCTTCTCGCCGATACCATCACCTATAACCAGGTAACGGATGTGGTCTCCACCTCCGGCAACGTGGAGTTGACCGAACCGGGAGGGGAAATCATTTACGGCGACCGCATGGAGCTTTCCGGCGACCTTCGCGACGTCGTCATCGAAAGCATGGGCATGATCCTGACCGACCGTTCGCGTATCGCCGCGACCGGGGCGCGGCGTTCGGCGGGAAACATCACCGAGATGCGCAAAGGCATCTATTCACCCTGCAACCTTTGCCAGGACAACCCGGAACGTCCGCCCCTATGGCAGGTCAAGGCGGTGAAAATCATTCACGACAAGAAAAATAAAATCATCGAATATCGCGATGCCTGGCTGGAGGTTTACGGCGTTCCCGTAGGCTATCTTCCCTATTTTTCGCATCCCGATCCGACCGTTAAACGCAAAAGCGGGTTCCTGATTCCGACCATGGGCGGCTCGACGGATTTGGGCTTTGTCGCCCGGATACCTTATTTCATCAACATTTCGCCCCAACAGGACGCCACCATCACGCCGCTTATCACCGAGAATGCGGGGTCGGGCTCTATTGCCGAGTACCGGGGACGTTTTCTCCAGGGCGCCATCGACGCCACGGGAAGTTTCGTCGCCGGCAACACCGAGGGCGATTCCACCGCCGTCGATGCCGTTGCTTTCCGGGGCCATATCTTAAGCGAGTCCAGGTTCGACATTAATGACACCTGGCGGTGGGGCCTCGATTTCAACCGCGCCACCGACGACACCTACATGCGCCGTTACGGGCTGGGCGGGCCGAGTTCGCTCAACAGCAAGCTCTTTATCGAGGGTTTCCGCCGGCGTAATTATTTCGCCGCCAACGGCTTGGCCTTCCAGGGGTTGCAGTCGGATGACGACCCCGGGTTGGAGCCGCTGGTTTTGCCGTTGATCGACTATAACTTCGTCGGGAATCCCGACCGTTTTGGCGGTCAGACCACCCTCGACGTCAATATTCTTTCGATTACCCGCAACGAGGGCTCCGACACCCGCCGGCTGTCGATCCGGCCCCGTTGGCAACTGCCCTTCCTGGGCCCGTTGGGAGATTCCTATAAATTATCTTTTGCCCTCAACGGCGACCTTTACAACGTCGACGAACTTCAGCGGAACGGCAAGTCGAATTTTTCGGGTTTCAGCGGCCGCATCCAACCAGAGGTCATGCTCGATTGGCGCTATCCCTTCGTCAAAAGCACCCCTTATGTCTCTCAAATCTTCGAACCGGTCGTCCAGGCCGTTTATACCCCTTATGGCGGCAACGCGGACGACATCCCCAACGAGGACAGCCAGGAAATCGAGTTCGACGATACCAACCTGTTCAGCCGCAATAAATTTTCCGGCATTGACCGGGTCGAGGGCGGTCCGCGCATCAATTACGGTCTCAAATGGGGGATGTACGGAAAAGAGGGCGGCAGCGGCACGTTTTTCATCGGCCAATCCTGGCGGCCAAAGTCCGACGACACCTTCGTCACCGGATCGGGCCTCGAGGAAAACCTCTCGGATCTTGTCGCGCGGGTTCGCATCTCCCCGGGACCATACATGAATCTGGTTTACCGGACCCGTTTCGCCAGCGACAACTACACGCCCAAACGAAACGAAGCGACGTTTAACGCCGGCGTTCCGGCGTTCCAGGTCCGGGCTAATTATATTTTCCTCGAAACCCAGCAAGACAGTGAATTTTCCGGCCGCGAGGAAATCAATTATGGCGCCAGTTCACAACTGAACCGGTTCTGGCGGGTTGGGTTATTGGGGCTTACGGATTTGGCCGCCGGTGAAACACGAACGGTTGGCGGCAATATTACCTACGAAAACGAATGCCTCGTTTTCAATGTCAATATAAACAGGACCTTCTTCGAGGACCGCGACCTGGAGCCGACGGACACCATCACCTTCAATTTCCTTCTCAAGACTCTGGGTCCCATCCGAACCGACGTAACCTCCGTATTTTCCGACATATTAACCGACGTATTTGGGTCAGATGCAGACTCTCAATGACGGTTCAAACTACGTCCGCTTTGCCCCTGATGGCGGGCGGAAATCTCGGGAAAGGGGCATTTTTTCACAATAAAATCCCTCGCCCCGCTCCCTGGGACGGTTTTCTCCCGGGCCGGTGCGAACCTGTGGTAAAATTGTTGTTTCACATTCAATCACAAAAGAATCAGACGGCTTGCCCATGAAACGGTTATTTGTGTGTGTGTTGGCGCTGGTTCTGACCCTGGTGACGGGTGGTGCCCGGGCCCAGGACACGCTCAGGATCGCGGCCGTGGTCAACGATGAAATAATCTCCGTCTACGACCTGAACATGCGGCTCAGTCTCGTCGTCGCGTTCTCCGGCCTTCCCAATACCCTTGAAACACGCCAAAGGCTCGGCCCCCAGGTCTTGCGGTCCTTGATCGACGATGAATTAAAGCGCCAGGAAGCCACCCGTTTGGGAATTTCCGTTTCCGAAGGCGAAGTCGAGAATGCCCTTCGCCGTCTGGAAAAGGTCAACGGCCTCGACAGAGGCGGGTTGGACAGGTTTCTGGCTTCAAGAAAGATTCAAAAATCGTCGTTGACCACCCAGATCGAATCCGAAATTGCCTGGAGGAAGCTGGTCCAGGGCCGCTTTGGCGCCCTCTCCCAAGTCAGCAACGAGGAAATAGACGAGGTCCTGAGTGAAATCGAAAGCAACAAGGGAAAGCCGGAATACCTGGTGTTGGAGATTTTCCTGCCGGTGGACAAACCGGAAAACGAACGGGAAACCCTTTCCCTCGCCAACCGGCTGATCCAACAGACACAGGCCGGGGCCAACTTCCAGGCGCTGGCGCAAAACTTCTCCAAAAGCCCGACCGCCGAAAGGGGCGGCAGTTTGGGTTGGAACAGGCTCGGCCAATTGGGAAACGAGCTTGACCAGGCCCTGGCCAAACTCCGGCCGGGCCAATTATCGCCGCCGGTTCGAACCATCGACGGCTATTACATCCTGTACCTGAGGGAACAACGTACCGCCCGCGGACTGAGCAACCCCGAAACGGCGCCGCCGGTCGTCAATTTGCAGCAACTGTTCCTGCCCCTTCCCCCGGGCGCCGGCCCCGCCGCCGTCGCCGACGCCATGGAAGGGGCGAAAACCTTCAGCGACAAAGCCAAGACCTGCCAGGACCTGGAAAAGATGGGCAAGGAAATCGGCTCTCCCCTTTCCGGCAACCTGGGCGACATCAAAACCAGCGCCCTGGCGCCCCAGCAGCGGGACCTGGTTCGCGGTTTGCCGCTGCTTAAAGCCAGCCGCCCCCTCAGGACCAAGGACGGGGTCATCGTCCTGATGGTCTGCCGCCGCGACCGGGTCGAGAAGCTCGAGTTGACCGCCGCCGGACAACGCGAGCGCATCGCCGACAGGTTGATCAACGAACGTATGGGCCTTGCCGCCCGCCAACACATGCGGGATTTGCGCCGCGCCGCCTTCGTGGACATCAGGTTATGACCGGCCCGGCCCGGCCGCCTGTGGTGTCCGGGGACCGAAGCGGCGCCAGCCCGGCCCCCCTGGCGGTGACCATGGGGGAACCGGCCGGCATCGGCGGCGAGATCGCGCTCAAGGCCTGGACCCGGCGCGGCGAGGGCGTGGCGCCGTTTTTCATCATCGACGATCCGGCGCGGCTGGACTCCCTGGCCCGGGAGTTGGATCTGCCGGCCCCCATAGAGGCCATCAAACGGCCGGGCGAGGCGGCGGCGGTTTTCGGGTCCGCGCTGCCGGTCTTGAAAACTTCGTTGGCGGCCGGCACCGTGCCCGGCAAGCCCGACCCCGCCAACGCCGAGGCGGTCATGGCGGCCATTGAAACCGCCGTCAAACTGACCATGGACGGCGTGGCCGGGGCCGTGGTCACCAACCCTATCCACAAAAGCACCCTATACGAGGCGGGCTTTTCCTATCCCGGCCATACCGAGTTCCTGGCCGCCCTTTCCGGCATCGACACGGCGCCGGTGATGATGCTGGCCGCCGACGACCTCAGGGTCGTTCCGGTGACCATTCACGAAAGCCTCCGCGACGCCGCCGAAATCCTCAACACCGGCCTCATTACCCAGGCCGGGCTGGTGACGGCGGCGGCCCTGGAGGCGGATTTCGCCATCTCCCGGCCGAGGCTGGCCGTCGCCGGGCTCAATCCCCATGCCGGCGAAGACGGGGCCATGGGATCGGAGGAAACCGAGATCATCGCCCCCGCCGTCGAGGCCCTTCGGGAAGCCGGAATCGAGGCCTTCGGCCCGCTATCGGCGGATACTCTGTTTACGCCGCGAAAGCGCGAAACGTTCGACGCCGCCCTTTGCATGTACCACGATCAGGCCCTGATCCCGATCAAGGCCCTGGCCTTCGATCGCGCCGTCAACGTGACGTTGGGGCTGCCGTTCGTGCGCACGTCGCCCGATCACGGCACCGCCCTCGACATCGCCGGCACCGGCAAGGCCGACGAAAACAGTCTCATGGCGGCGCTCGGGATGGCGGCGGCCATGGCCGGGCGCCGCGCCGCCGCCGAAGCCGCCTGAAAGACGGGCCGCCATGCCTTCCGATAAATCCCCCGGCCGATCCCCCGGCCCGCCCCCCAACCTGCCGCCTGACCTGCCGCCCCTGGGCGACGTCATCCGGCGTTTCGGCCTCGGCGCCCGGAAATCCTTGGGCCAGCATTTCCTTCTCGACCTCAACCTGTGCCGGCGCATCGCCCGCACGGCCGGGGACTTGAACGAGATCACGGTTATCGAAATCGGTCCCGGCCCGGGCGGCCTGACCCGGGCGCTGCTGGATTCGGGAGCAAGGAAGGTCCTGGCCGTCGAAAAGGACAGCCGCTGCGTCGCGGCGCTCAGAGAACTGTCCCAGGCCTATCCGGGGCGGCTCGAAATCATCGAGGCCGACGCCCTGGGGACGGACGTCCGGGCCCTCACTCCGCCGCCCCGGCGCGTCGTCGCCAACCTGCCCTACAATATCGCGACGCAGTTGCTTTTGGGCTGGCTTCGCCGGATTGCGGATTTCGACGGTCTGACACTGATGTTCCAGAAGGAAGTCGCCGGCCGCCTGACGGCCCGGCCGGGAGGCAAGGCTTACGGGCGGCTTTCGGTAATCACCCAGTGGCGGGCCGAGGTCCGGCACGAATTCAACGTCTCGAAGCAGGCCTTCACGCCGCCGCCCAAGGTCGCCTCGTCGGTGGTTTCGGTGATCCCCCGCCCGGCGCCGCTGGCCGCGGCCGATTGGCGGGCCCTGGAAACGGTGACCGCGGCCGCCTTCGGGCAGCGCCGGAAAATGCTGAGATCGAGCCTGAAAGCCTTAGGCGTGGACCTGGGCGCGCTGGGCATCGAGCCGACGGACCGGGCCGAGGACCTGTCGGTCGAGGAATTCTGCGCCATCGCCCGCGCCGTCCATGCAGGCGCCCGTTAAAGCGGAAGCTTACTGTCCGACCCCCATGCCGCGGACGAAATCGCCGAGGCCCGCCTGGCGGTCCCGCTTCAGCCGTTCGGCGGCGAGGATGGCCTCGACCCGGGCGACGCTGATCTCGACGTCCTCGTTGACGATGACGTAATCGAATTCGTCCCAATGGCTCATTTCCGACGCCGCCATGGCCATCCGTTTTTGCACCACTTCGTCCGAATCCTGGGCCCGGTTGTGCAGGCGCTTCTCCAGTTCCTCAAACGACGGCGGCAGGATGAAGACGCTGACCAGATCCTCGTGGGCGTTTTCCGCCAGTTGCTGGGTGCCCTGCCAATCGACGTCGAACAGCACATCCCGGCCTTGCTTGAGGATCTCCTCGACCGGGCCTTTCCGGGTGCCGTAGGAATTCTCGAAAACCGTGGCGTGCTCCAGGAACTCACCGGCGGCGGTCATTTGTTCAAACTTTTTCTGATCGACGAAGATATAGTCTTCGCCGTCGGTCTCGCCGGGGCGCATCGGCCGGGTGGTCACCGACACCGACAGGGAGATGTCCGGATCGCGGTTAAGCAGTTCCCACGAAATCGTCGACTTGCCGGCCCCGGACGGCGACGACAGGACCAGCATCAGGCCGCGCCGGGAAATGGTGACGGCGCCGGAATCTTTATCGTTACTCAATGTTCTGCACCTGCTCGCGGAATTGCTCGATGGTGGCCTTCAGGTCGAGCCCGATCCGGGTCAGCCCGACGTTCTGGGACTTCGAGCATAGCGTATTGGTCTCGCGGTTGAACTCCTGACACAGGAAATCGAGCTTGCGGCCGACGCCGCCGTCGGCGGTCATCAGGCCGCGGGCCGCCTCCAGGTGGGCCTTGAGGCGGTCCAGTTCCTCGCGCAGGTCGGCCTTGCTCGCCAGAAGCGCCGTCTCCTGGGCCAGCCTTTCGTCGGGCAACGCCGTCATATCGTCAAGCAGCGTCTGGACCTGGGCTTTCAGTTTCTCGTGGATGGCCTGGGGCTGCGTCTCGGCCAGCTTCTCCGCCTCGCCGCACAGCCGGCCGATATCGTCGAGACGTTCGTTGAGCACCAACGCCAGCTTTGATCCCTCGTCGCCGCGCATGGCGGCCAGCGACTCCAGGGCCGAATCCAGGTCGGCCAGAATTTCGGCGTCCAGGGCTTCGCGGGCGTCATCGGTAATATCATCCTCGACCGGTTCGATGACCCCCTTGAGGGCCAGCAGGCCGTCGACGCTGGGCGGGCCGGCATCGGGGACCTGTTTGATGATTTCCGGCAGCGTCACCAGCATTTCGCCGAGCACTACGTGGTTGACCCGGTATCCAGCCTCGCCCTTGGACGAACTGACGCTCAGCGCCAGCGTCACGTTACCGCGCCGGAACCGCCCCTTGACCCGTTCCCGGGCCGGATGCTCCAGACGCTCGAACCCGGCCGGGACACGGCAGCGGACGTCCAGGCCCTTGGCGTTGACGCTTTTGACCTCCCACGTCCAGGAACGCGAATCCTTCCTACCCTCGGCGCGGGCGAAGCCGGTCATCGATGAAATCGACACATTGCCTCCGTCTTCGGTTGCTGGGGGAGTTTATACGCTGGCGGGCGCCGGCAACAACCGGAACAACTATGCTCTTGCTCAAAACCACCGTATAACCCCCGTCACCATGCCCGAAAACCCCCTTACCCCCGGCGCCGTCCTCATCACCGGCGCGTCGAGCGGCATCGGCGAGGCCCTGGCCCACGATTACGCGGGCCCGGGGCGGTTCCTGGCTCTATGCGGACGCGACGGGGAGCGCCTGCGATCGGTGGCCCGGGCGTGCCGCAAGTTCGGCTCGGAGGTCAACGCCGAAACCGTCGACGTGGCTGAGCGCGACGCCACGGCGCGTTGGATCGAAAGCGTCGACGCCGATCATCCCCTCGATCTGGTGATCGCCAACGCCGGCGTCTCGGCCGGCACCGGCGGCCGGGGCGAAAGCAAATCCCAGGCCCGCGACATCTTCGCCGTCAATCTGGCCGGGGTCCTGAATACGGTTTGGCCGGCAATCACGGCGATGCGGGGGCGCGGGCGCGGCCAGATCGCCATCGTCAGTTCCATCGCCGGCTTTCGCGGCATGCCCGGAACCCCCGCCTATTCGGCCAGCAAGGCGGCGGTTAAGTCCTATGGCGAGGCGCTGCGCGGCTGGCTGGCCGCCGACGGGATCAAGGTCTCGGTTGTGTGCCCCGGGTTCGTCCGCACCCGCATGACCGATAAAAACCCCTTCCCCATGCCCTTCATCATCGACGCCGGCAAAGCGGCCGGGATCATCCGCCGGGGGCTGGAACGCAACAAGGCAAGGATCATCTTTCCCTGGCCGTTGCACTTGGCGGCGTTACTGTTGGGTGTCCTGCCACCGGCGTGGACCGATCCGATTCTGATCCGGGTGCGGACAAAGGACTGAAAGGGCCGTTTTATTGGCCGTTTTTGCGCTCGGGCCGGATTTTTCGCCACTTGGCGACGTTCAGGTTGTGCTCTTTCAGCGTCTTGGCGAACACGTGGCCGCCGGCGCCGTCGGCGACGGTCAACGGACGGCCCAGGGGCCGCTGTCCTCCCGTCAGCCCGTAGACCACCGTCGGATCCGATTGCAGCCGCATGCCCTTGGTCAGCCGGTTGAGGAACACCCGGGCGATGCGCGGCCTTTCCGCCGGCTTGGCGGTTTCCTTCTCGACAATGGAGGCCAGGATCAGGGCTTCCCGGGGCGAGTTCAGGGGCAGCCCCGGGGCCCGTTTCGCCCACAGGTCCGCCAACAGGTCCCGCAACGACGCCGACATGCGCCCGACGATGGCCTGACGCTTGTCGCCGTACGAAAAATGATAGGTCTCGGGCAGCAGCGCGCCCTCCGCCGGGACCGCCGTGACGATGCCCATCAGGCCTTCGGTGAGCGCCAACTGGGACAGGATTTCCGCCGTCGTCAGGCCCTCGGCGAAGGTCACCCGGCGGACCACGGTGTTGCCGCTTTGCAACAGCCGGAGCACGCCTTCGGGCGATATGGCGGGCGGAAAAGCGTATTCGCCGGCCTTCAGCGGACCGCCGGCCGACATCCGGGCGGCAACGCGAAACACCAAGGGCCCGGCCAGCACCCCGGCCTGGTGCAGGTCGTGGGCGATGGCATTGGCGCCCGAGCCGCGCTTGATGATGACGGTGACCTCGCCGGCCAGGGGCCCCGTACCCTTGAACTGTGAATAGCCCCAAAACACCCCGCCGCCGACAACGGCCAGCACGCAGGCCAGCACGAAAAGGACGGCGGCGGGGATTTTCAGGAAGCGGCCCATGGGGCCAGCTTATACCAAGGATCAATGAGCCTTGAAAACAAGCGAGGCGTTGGTGCCGCCGAAGCCGAAGGAGTTGCATAGCACCGTCTTCACCGGGTGTTCCTTGGCCTGGTGCGGCACCAGGTCGATGTTGCTGTCGACGGACGGGTTGTCCAGGTTCAGCGTCGGCGGAATCACCCCGTCGCGCATCGCCAGGATCGAGAAAATCGATTCGACCGCGCCGGCGGCTCCCAAAAGGTGGCCGACGGCCGACTTGGTGGACGACATGGAAAGGCCGTTGTAATGGCCGTCGAAAACCCGTTCCACGGCGGCCAGTTCGATTACGTCGCCGAGCGGCGTCGAGGTGCCGTGGGCGTTGATGTAATCGATGTCTTCGGGGTTGGCCCCGGCCCGTTTCAGCGCCGCTTCCATGCACCGCTGGGCGCCGCTGCCGTCTTCCGCCGGCGCGGTAATGTGGTGGGCGTCGCCGGATAGGCCATAGCCGACGACCTCGGCCAGGATATTGGCGCCGCGGGCCTTGGCGTGCTCCAGCTCCTCCAGCACCACGGCCCCGGCTCCGTCACCCATGACGAAGCCGTCGCGGTCCTTGTCCCAGGGCCGGGACGCCTTTTCCGGGGTGTCGTTGAAGCCCGTCGACAGGGCCCGGGCGGCGCAGACCCCGGCCATGCCGAGCCGGCATACGGCGGCCTCGGCGCCGCCGGCGACCATCACGTCGGCATCGTTCATCATGATAAGCCGGGCCGCGTCGCCGATGGCATGCGCCCCGGTGGAGCAGGCCGTGACGACGGAATGGTTGGGCCCCTTGAAGCCGTATTTGATCGACACGTGCCCCGACACCAGGTTGATCAGGCTGGCGGGAATGAAAAACGGGCTGACGCGCCGGATGTTGCCGTTTTCGACCATCACCGCGTTCTTGGCGATCTCGTTCAGGCCGCCGATGCCCGACCCGATCATGACCCCGGTACGTTCCTGGTCTTCCTCGGTTTCCGCCGTCCAGCCGGAATCGGCGATCGCCTGGACCGCCGCCGTCAGGCCGTAGATGATGAAATCGTCCATGCGCCGCTGTTCCTTCGGCGACATCCAGTCATCGGCGTTGAACAGCCCTTCGGCCTTTTCGCCGACAGGCACCTGGCCGGCGATTTTCGACGGCAGGTCGCTGACATCGAAGGATTGGATGGCGCCGATTCCGGATTTTCCGGCGACCAGGTTTTCCCAGTTGACCTTAACCCCACACCCTAGGGAGGTCACAAGGCCCAAACCGGTAACAACCACACGTCTCATGGTTTACTCGCGTTTCGAAAACAACAAGAACAACTTGAATAAACGCCGGTGGCCGGAAAAGACGGCCTGAATTCGATTAAGCCTCGGGAGTCTGGGTGTTGATGAAGTCAATCGCGTCCTTGATGGTCAGAATCTTCTCGGCGTCCTCGTCGGGGATTTCGCAACCGAACTCCTCTTCGAAAGCCATGACCAGTTCCACGGTATCAAGGCTGTCGGCACCCAGATCATCGATGAAGCTTGCCGATTCAACCACCTTGGATTCTTCGACGCCCAGGTGCTCCAAGACGATCTTTTTCACGCGATCAGCGACATCACTCATAGTCTTTTTCCTCGACTTGTTTGGTGTTGAAATTCATCTTTCTGGGTGTTTCCCCCTGAACAATCCTTTTAAATCCCCCGGTTTGAATCCTTTGGGGTGGAAAATCGCCGCTTCGTAACACACTTTTTTTGCCTTGGCCAGCGGTCTCGGGACCAATATTAGAATAACCCCCCCGGCCCCCGCAAAAACGCCGGCAGGCCCCGGCGTAGGCCTATATCATCGCCATCCCGCCGTTGACATGCAAGGTTTGACCGGTGACGTAGGACGCCTCGTCGCTGGCCAAAAAGACGCACGCGCCGGCAACGTCCGCGGGTTCCCCCAACCGCCCGGCCGGGATGCGGGCGGTCAAATTCTGTTTCTGTTCGTCGCTCAGGTTTTCCGTCATCGGCGTGTCGATAAAGCCCGGCGCGACGCAGTTGACGGTGATGTTGCGGCTCGCCACCTCCTGGGCCAGCGATTTCGACATCCCGATCAACGCCGCCTTGGAAGCGGCGTAATTGGCCTGCCCAGGATTGCCGGTGACGCCGACGATGGAGGTGACGGAAACAATGCGTCCCCACCGTTTCTTCATCATCCCCTTCAAACACCCCCGCGACAGCCGGAAAGCAGCGGTCAAATTGACGTCCAGGACCGTCTGCCAGTCCTCGTCGGACATCCGAATGGCCAACTGGTCGCGGGTCAGCCCGGCGTTGTTGACGAGAATATCGATCCCGCCCAGGGCCGCTTCGGCGTCCTTGACGAGCGTCTTGGCGCCGTCCGCCGACGACAGGTCGGCCGGCACGGCAAAGGCGCCGTCGCCGAGTTCGCCGGCCAGCGCGTCGAGCGCTTCGGCGCGGGTCCCGGAAAGGCCGACGCGGGCGCCGGCCGCATGAAGGGCGCGGGCGATGGCCCCGCCGATGCCCCCGGACGCCCCGGTGACGAGCGCGTTCTTGTCCGTCAGGTCAAACATGGTGTCCTCTCATGTTCCTCTCGGGGCCCCTCAAAGCCCATTCAGGAATTCCTCGATCGTCTCGGGCGTGCCCACGGACATGCCGTCCAAATCCGCGTCGATCCGCCGGCCCAACCCCGACAGCACCTTGCCGGCGCCGATTTCGACCATCGTATCGACGCCTTGTTCCTTCATAGTAAGCACACATTCGCGCCAGCGCACCATGCCGGTGACCTGTTCGACCAGCAGATGACGGATTTCGGCCGGATCGGTGACCGGCTGGGCGGTGATATTGGCGACCAGCGCCACCGGCAGCGGCGTTATGGAAATGTCGGCCAGGGCGTCGGCCATGACATCGGCGGCCGGCGCCATCAGGGGGCAATGGAACGGCGCCGAAACCGGCAGCATTATCGCCCGCTTGGCGCCCTTGTCCTTGGCGATCTCGACCGCCCTTTCGACGGCGGCGGCGGTGCCGCTGACGACCACCTGTCCGGGGGCGTTGTCGTTGGCGGTCGTGCATACGTCGGCGCCGGCGGCTTCCTCGGCGACGGCGCCGACGGTTTCCAGGTCGAGGCCTATCAGCGCCGCCATCGCCCCCTCGCCCAGGGGCACGGCTTCCTGCATGGCGCGGCCGCGGGTTTTCAAAAGCGCCGCCGTATCGGCGACGGAAAGACACCCCACAGCGGCCAGGGCCGAATACTCGCCGAGGGAATGGCCGGCGACGAAGGCCGCCGCTTGGCTAAGATCAATCCCGCCTTCCTCGGCCAGCACCCGCATCACCGCCAGGCTGACGGCCATGATCGCCGGCTGCGCGTTCTCGGTCAGGACCAGCTCGTCGCCGGGGCCTTCGAACATTAGCTTCGACAGGTTCTGCTTCAGCGCCTCGTCGACTTCCTCGAAAATCTCTTTTGCCACCGCAAAGGCCCCGGCCACCTCGCGGCCCATGCCGACGGTCTGCGACGCCTGGCCGGGAAAAACGAACGCGCGTGACATGGTTGGGCCCTCCCTCGGCGCCAGTTTAGGAGGCTGGCGGGGAAAGCGCCATCCGCAACCGTGTCAAGGCCGGCGGCGGCCCCTTTATTTTACCCCCCCTCCCCGCTTGCTTGGCCGGCGCGAACCTGTATAGTGCGCCGGCTTTGACATAGCTTCCTGCCGGGAATGGCCCGGCTATGCCCGCGAACGTTGGCGGGTTGAGACAATCCGAAGGGAGATCAAAACGTGCCTTTTTACGAGAGCGTGTTCATCGCGCGCCAGGACGTTTCAACGTCCCAGGTCGACGGCCTGACCGACACTTTCGAAAAAATCATCAAAGACCTGGGCGGTTCCGTGACCAAGAAGGAGTCCTGGGGCCTGCGCACCATGGCCTACAGGGTCAAGAAGAACCGCAAGGGGCATTACGTTCTCATGAACATCGACGCGCCCGCCGACGCGATCAAGGAAATGGGGCGCCAGATGCACCTCAACGAGGACGTCATCCGCCACCTGACGACCCGCGTCGACGAGCTGGAGGAAGGCCCCTCGGCCGTTCTTAGGGCCAAGGAACGCGGCGACGACCGGGGGCGGCGCTCCGGCCGCGACGAGGAGAACGGCTACGATAACCGCCCATCCTTCGACAAAGGCCCCGGCAAGGACGCCAAGCCCGGGCCCGATGATTCCAAACCCAAGGACGCCAAGGCCGGGGACAAGCCCGCCCCGGAAGCGGAATCTTCCCAGCCCGATGATTCCGAACCCAAGGACGAAAAAGCCGAAGGAGGAGACGCATGACCCCCCCGCGCACCGGCGCCAGGTCCGCCGGGCCCGGCGGGTCCGGCGG
>NZAZ01000161.1 GCA_002686255.1 Rhodospirillaceae bacterium | reverse complement strand
TCCAAGGGGCCGCGATACCGCCTTAAGATATTGAATTGAAAGCAACGGATGGGTGCCCGAGTGGTTGAAGGGACCGGTCTTGAAAACCGGCAGGGGTTAACGCTCCTCGTGGGTTCGAATCCCACCCCATCCGCCATTAATTCAATTAGGGTCCAGACTCATTCAAATCCAATAACAGATGAGTGCCGCGAGGCATAGGCCGGCCATGAAGTTGTCGGCGCAAGTGGACGGAGTGGCTAGAGCACTTTCCACCCGGATTGAATCACTCTGACAGAGCCATTTCGGGCCGAGGCCAGGAAAAGACCGCGGGGCGTAGTGGGACTACGGCCAAGGGCCTTGACGCCGCCTCGGCCCGAAAGGGCCTGTCCCAGTGGGATGCCGGGCGGCGGACGTCCGCTGCGTTGTCCCGCTCGCCCCCGGGGTTTCCGGGGGACACCCCCGTGCCCCCAGGGTGCCGCATCGCGCTTCGCGGGACGCCTGACGGTCCGCCTCGCCGCCCGGGCATCAGAGCGGGTTAATCCGGGTGGAAAGTGCTCTAGCGCCAAGATATTATCCCGGATGAATTCATTTTTTCGGGATTGTTCTCCGCGACAACTCATAACCCGCCCATGACCCACCTTCCCCCCCGCAACAACCATCGGAAAAGATTATGTGTGGCCTGACCGGGTTTGTCGATTTCACCCGGAGCGCCGCCGCCGAGACGCTCACGCAACGGGCGGAAGCGATGGCCGAAACGCTTCGCCACCGCGGGCCCGACGACAAGGGCGCGTGGGTCGACGCCGAAGCCGGCATAGCGCTTGGATTTCGCCGCCTTTCGATCATCGATCTTTCGGCCCAGGGCCACCAGCCGATGCTCTCAGCCAGCGGCCGCTACGTAATCGTCTTTAACGGCGAAGTCTATAATTTCCGCGAACTCAAGGGGGAACTGGAATCCGCGGGGATTCGTTTCAAAGGCTCCAGCGACACCGAGGTCATCCTCGAAGCCATCGAGGCCTGGGGTCTTGAGGCGGCGGTTCGGCGTTTCATCGGCATGTTCGCCATCGCGCTTTGGGACCGCCATGAGCGAACCCTCCATCTTGTGCGCGATCGAATTGGCGTGAAACCCCTTTACTGGGGCCGGCGGGGGAAACTCCTGCTCTTCGGCTCGGAACTCAAGGCGCTCCGCGCGCATCCGGATTGGACGCCGGAAATCGACCGTGGGGCGCTGGCCGCCTACTTTCGCCATTCATACGTCCCCTCGCCATTCTCCATCTACAAGGGCATCGAAAAACTGATGCCGGGAAGCATCGTTTCCATCGGCCCCGACGGCCGGAAAACGACGGTCACCTATTGGTCGCTTGAAAAAGTGCGCGACGCCGGCCGGGCCGACCTCCTGGACGTTTCCGATGACGAGGCCGCGGACGGGCTTGATGCCCTGATCCGGGAGTCCGTGGGGCTGAGGATGATTTCAGACGTGCCGCTGGGCGCTTTTCTTTCCGGCGGCATTGACTCGTCAACCGTCGTCGCCGAAATGCAGGCGCAAAGTTCCCAGCCTGTTAAGACCTTCACCATCGGCTTTGAAGACGATGCCGTCAACGAGGCCCAGGATGCCAGGCGTATCGCCGATCACCTTGGCACCGACCATACCGAACTCGTCGTCAGGCCCGCCGAGGCGCGGGAGGTCATTCCCCGGCTGGCCGAAATGTACGACGAGCCTTTCGCCGATGCGTCTCATATTCCCACAGCGCTGGTTTCCCGACTTGCGCGGCGAGATGTCACCGTATCGCTTTCCGGCGATGGCGGCGACGAACTTTTCGGCGGTTATGACCGTTATATCCGCGGCCGCGACCTTTGGGCCGCCCTCGGGAAGATCCCGGCCCCGGTCCGGCCCCTGGTGGGGGAAGCGCTCAGGGCGGTTCCGATTGCCCTGTGGAATGCCCTTTTTTCCATGACCCCGGAAAAAATCACCCCCGGCCAGAAAGGGCACACCATGCACTGGCTGGCGGGAAATCTCGCCAGTGGTGATTTCAACGAATTTTTCCGGCGCCTGGTGAGCACCTGGGACGATCCCGAAACGTTGGTGCCCGGCGCCGCCGAGGCCGCGTCGCCGTTCTGGGCCGGTGGCGGAACCATTGATAACGTACTCGAACGGATGATGCACCTCGACAGCGTCACCTATCTCCCCGACGATATCCTCGCCAAGCTCGACCGCGCCAGCATGACTTTCAGCCTCGAGGCCCGGGAACCGCTTCTCGATCACCGCCTTTTCGATTTCGCTTGGCGGTTGCCCGAAAGATTCAGGTTTCGGGAAAGCCAGGGAAAGTGGCTTCTGAAGAAGGTCCTAACCCGATACGTGCCGCCCGGGCTCTGGGAAAGGCCGAAGCAGGGATTTAGCCTGCCTCTGGGGGACTGGCTCCGGGGGCCGCTTCGCGAGTGGGCCGAGGAACTGCTTGCGGAGAAACGCCTTGCCGAAGACGGTATCCTTGATCCGGCTTGCGTCGGCACGGCATGGAAGGGGCTTCTCGCGGGCAACCCCGCCTCGGACGCGCGCATCTGGACGGTGTTGATGTTTCAAGCCTGGCGGCAACGCTGGCGAAGCTAATCCATCTCCCTTTTCTCTACCGCCAAGGCCCAAGCGAACGCCCCCCCCACCAGTTCTGCCATACCCCATAGGAAAGGGCGGCCACCGTCAGATAGGCGCCCCCCCGCGCCGCGCTGGCGACGCAGGTGTTCATGAACGGCGTCAACATCGTCCTCGACCTGTGGTTCGTGATCGGGCTCGGCTGGGGGGGGCGTCGCTTGGGCGACCCTGATCTCGGAGGTTGGCGCCGTGGGTCTCGGCCTATGCGCTGGATGGCTTCGCCAACGCCGCCGAGGCGCTGACCGGCGAAGCCGTCAAGGCCACCAGCCTATGGGCGATGATCTTTTCCGCCGGTTTCACCGTCTTTTATTTGGCCCTGGGCTTTTTCTACCCGCGCCTGGAGCGCCGGGTGGACGAGGCCGCCTGAGGCCGCCAGTTACCGGGTGTTCAGAAACCTTACGATCCTATCCACCACGGTGTCGATTTGGGCTTCGGTTAGTTCGGGATAGATCGGTATTGCCAAGATTTCCCGGGCGGCTGTTTCGGCGTTTGGAAACTGCCCCTCTCGATATCCGAGATTGGCGAAGCATGCTTGCAGGTGGAGCGGCGCGGGATAGTAGATCGCGCAGCCGACACCGACGTCGTTCAGGTGAGCCATAAGGGTGTTCCGTTCACGCGTGCGCACCACGTACTGGTTGAAAATGTGCCGGCCGGGCCGTTGGGTGGGGGTAGTCAGCAATTCCGGAGCCAGGTCAGCGGCCGCGAACTTCTCATCATACAACCGGGCATTCTCCTGGCGCTTTGCCGTCCATTCGTCCAAATGGCCAAGTTTTGCCCTGAGGATCGCGGCCTGTATTGCATCGAGGCGGAAATTGCCGCCAATCATCGAATGGTGGTACTTCGGTTTCGCTCCCTGGACGCGGAGGATCTGTAGCTTTTCCGCCAACCCGTCATCCGAAGTGACGACCATGCCACCGTCGCCGAAGGCGCCCAGGTTTTTCGATGGGAAGAAGGAAAAGCAACCCATGATTCCCATGCCGCCCGCCCGCCGGTATTGATGTTCGGCGCCGATCGCTTGGGCGGCGTCTTCGATCACGGGGAGCCGGTGTTTGACGGCGATCTCGAGGATCGCCGTCATGTCGGCGCATTGACCAAACAGGTGCACCGGCAGGATGGCCTTGGTCCGGGGAGTCACGGCCGTCTCGATCAGGTTGGCGTCGATGTTGTAGGTATTGGGCTCGATATCGACGAAGACGGGCCGGGCGCCCAGGCGCGCGATCCCTCCGGCGGAGGCGAAAAAGCTGTAAGGCGTGGTGACGACCTCGTCCTCCGGACCAATGCCCAAGACCATCAGCGAGGCCAAGAGCGCGTCGGTGCCGCTGGAAACGCCGATGCCATGGGCGGCGCCGGCGTAAGCCGCCAACTCGTCTTCCAGCGCCTTTACTTCCGGCCCCAGGATGAATTGCTGGCTTTCGACGATCCGGTCGATGGCAGCGCGAACCTCCTTCTCGACGGCGGCGAACTGGGCCTTGAGGTCAAGCAGTGGCACGTCTGCCCCCGCCTTATTTTTATCGCTCACGATGGGTCCGTTTCATCAATGGCCGAAATGGCGGCGTCGGTCATCCGGTAGGCGCGCCCACAGGCTTTACAGGTCGCGTCCCGCCATTCGCCATCGGGGAGCTTCTCCCCGCAGGCGCACATGGACCCGGCCCGGCGGGCCGGATTGCCTATCACCAGGGCGTAATCGGGCACGTCCTTGGTCACCACGGCGCCGGCGCCGACAAAGGCGTAAAGGCCGATGGTGACGCCGCAGACCACGGTGGCGTTGGCGCCGATGGTGGCGCCCTGGCGCACCAGGGTCGTCTTGAACTCGTGCTTGCGGCTGATCTCGGACCGCGGGTTGACGACGTTGGTGAACACCATGGAAGGCCCGCAGAAAACGTGGTCCTCGAGTATCACGCCCTCGTAGACGTTGACGTTGTTCTGGATCTTGCAGTCATCGCCGATGGTCACGCCGGAGCCGATGAACGCGTTCTGCCCGATGTTGCAGTTGGCGCCGATCTTGCTGTTCCTCGAAACATGGGAGAAGTGCCAGATCCTGGTCCCCTCGCCGATGTCCGAGGGTTCGTCGATGATGGCCGTCTCATGAATGAAGGTGTCCATCTGCGCGCCGCCGTTGTCACTCAAAAGTTACTTGTTTTTCCGGTTTCGATCGACCGTTGCGCGGCATCCAGCACGCGCAATACGCGCAGTCCCTCGCGCCCATCGGTGCGCGGTGCTTCACCGGTTTCCATGCAATGGAGGAAGTGTCGGCATTCGACCTCCAACGGTTCGGACTTTTCAAGCGCTATGAACTCACGGTCGGCCTCGGCGGGAACGGGCAGGCCATTGTTCCAATCCACCCGATGTGGAAACACGCTGATTTTCTCCGTCCAGTCGAGCATGTCGTCGAACACCGCCATGCCCTCCTCGCCGACCACGACAAGCCGTTGCTCCTTGAACGGGTGCAGCCAGGAAACGAAGACATGGGCTGCCTGGCCGTCGGCGAATTTCAGGTGCGTCGTGGTGACATCGGCGACATCGTGGTTCAGGTAACTATGGCCCGTGGCCGAGACGCTTTCCAGACCGTCGCCTAAAAGCCCGAGGATCATTGAGATGTCATGGGGCGCAAAGCTCCAGAGGATATTCTCCTCGGTGCGGAATTTGCCCAGATTGAGCCGGTGGGAATAGACGTATTGAACCTTGCCGAGCGCGCCTGATCGGCAGATTTCCTTCAGCTTTTCGAAAGCCGGGTGATATTGCAGCAAATGGCCGACCATCAGCACCAATCCAAAATCGTCGGCTAGTTGGCATAGATGCTCGGCTTCGTGAACCCGTAAGGCCAGTGGTTTTTCGACAAAGACGTTTTTCCCGGCCCGCAATCCGGCCTCGGCCATCTCGGCATGGGTTTCGGCGGGCGTGGTGATGACGATGCCCTGAATTTCGTCATCCTTTAGAACCTCGTTGAAGCCACGCGAAGAGACACCGTAGACAGACGCATCCTCATGGGCTACGTCCGCGTCCAGATCGTGGACACATGCAAGCACATCCAACTGATGAAAGTTACGGACGAGGTTCTTCCCCCAGTGCCCACAGCCAACGACGGCGACTCTGAGACAGGGGTCAATCTTATAATCGGCCATCGTGTCGCCCGCCTGCACCCCTGATGTATTTGCCGGCCCGCTGTCCGGCCTTCGGCGTATCACGCGCGAGTTTGCGGAATCTTAGGCTGGGAAACAAGGAACAAGTCTCTATGACGGCTATTTCGGAGAGTGACGGGCCCAAAAAAGCGAAGCTCGCTTCTCCATGAAGCGGGCTTCGCCCTTTTTTCTTTTGTGGCTGGCATTTACGCTTGCCGACACCTCGCGTTGTAGGGTCGCTCAAGGTCCCAAGGTGATCCCCGTGGAAGAGTTTGAAGAACCGTTTCCTGCCGGTTTTTCAGTCTGCTCTCCGTCCGATGGCGGTTTCAAGACAGACCCGGTCAACGCCGCTAGGCCCCAGGCAAAAGCCACCCACCAATTCTGCCAAATCCCATAGGAAAGCGCCGCCACCGTCAGATACGCCACCCCCGCGCCGGCCATGACACCGCCGGTAAAACGGTCGCTGACTTTCCGAACTCCGGCGAAAAATAAACCAACCAAGATGGCAACAAGAACAATACCGGGTACCCCGAGTTCCAGGCGCACCTGCAGGAAAGCGTTATGAGGGTGGAGCGGCATGAGTTCCATGTTAGACGCCAAGCGCCGGTCGTCCTGTGGGATAAACCTGGATGCATCCATGCCCCAGCCCCAAATCGGTTTCTCGTCAATCTTCTCGGCGGCGAAGGACCACATGGCAAGACGATGGCGGGCCGATGGGGGAAGGTCCGCCGCAATCTCTTTAAACGTATCCTCTGACAGGCTTAAAGTAACGACTTGGGGCGCCAATAGAATAAGAACAGCGGCAACCATACCAAGCGCCAGTACGCCTTGGCGTCCCCAAAACCATATAATGATAAATCCGACCAATCCCAAAACCGGCGCCAGCAAAGCCGCGCCGCTGGAAAGAAATATAAAGCCGAAATAGGCCAACGCCACCACCAGGACAGCCCCTGTCCTGGTGCGCCGCCAGGCAGCAGCCATGGCCGGCCAAGCCAAAAGGCTGATGGCGACGGCGCCGTTGTTAAGGGTCGTCAGGGGGTCGAAGAAATAGGTGTCCCAAAGGGAATCACCCGTTGCTTTGGCATAAAAAAAACCCACGGCCAGGGTAGCTAAACCGGCGGCCACTCCGGCCAATAAACCGTTTTCGGCATGACGGCGGTAAGGGGGCTCAAGTCTGGAAACGGCGAACAGTAGACCGGCCCCGGTCACGACGACACCCGCCAGGCGCACCACCAACAACAAGGCCCTCGCCGGCTCGAAAGACCAAGCGGTGCCCACCGCCGCCCACAAGGCCAACGCCGTCAGGACGCCAGCAAGTGGATAATGCCTGGAAGGTCTTGGGAACCCCTCTTCGGCCCACCTGGCAAGACCGGCCAGCCCGGCGACCACCACCAAAACCGTCATGCCTTTCGGCGCCAGGACGCCGACTGGCCCTATGGCAAAGGCGAAAAGTACGACCAGACGTTGGCTAAAGGTTGCCGCCACAACGATCTCTTTTCAATGCAGGCCGGAGGTCCGGTTGGCTTTCGCCTGTTGTTTTCCCAAGACCACGGCTTCCTTGATGACGGCTGATGTTTTCTCGGCCGTCCGTGGCCAGGAAAACGCTTTCGCCCGTTCCAATGCCTTGCGGCTTAGGTCTTGACGCAACTCCTGGTTTTCCAACAGACACTCTATGGCCACAACTATGCTTTCGACGTTAGAGGGATCGAAAAATTCCGCCGCGTCGCCGGCCACCTCGGGCATGGAGGCGGTGTTTGAACAAGCAATCGGCGCACCGCAGGCCATGGCCTCGACCAAAGGGTTGCCGAACGTCTCAACGGTCGATGGAAAGATGAAAATGCCGCAACGCTGGTAAAGCGTCACCAGTTTCCGGGGCGGGACGCCGCCTAGTAATTCGACTTCCCCATCCAGCCTTTCCTCACTGATCATTTGTTTCAGATCCTGGAAATAATCCTCATCAATAGGATTTCCGGCAATCTTGAGGGTCAGGCCTGGATAATCCGCCTTCAGGTTCGCCATGGCGGATATCAGGTTCTTGAAATTTTTCTGAACGTAAAGATCGGAAACGGCCAGCAAAAAGTTTTCCCGCTTGAGGTTTTTTTCAGGCGGCGAAAAGACTTCGGAGACGCCATGGGGAACGACCGTAAAGCGGTTTCCGAATAAACCGATCAGGCCGCCCGAGGCTGCGTTCTTGGCGTATTCGGAAACCGTAATCGCCTTCCTGGAAACCAGCAGGGAAAGGAACGTTCCCAAATAGACCAAGGCCCAATACCCCAGCTTCACCAAACGGCGTTCGACAAAAGCGACGCTCAGCGCGTTGCGCAGCAAAACCACCAAATTGGGCGCCAGGAGAGGTCCATAATTGGCCGGCGAGAAAGTGACATCGGCGCCGATCCTTTTCGCCAGACGGGGAATGTCAATTTGTTCCCGAATTTGAAGCCGCCAGAACCCTTGCGCAAAATCCAGGGTATGGACGGTGACGCCATCCAGGTTTTCCGGCAGGGATTCCATCTGGTCCTCATGAACGCAGAGATGAAGGTCGATGCCGTTGTCGCCGGCCATCAACGGCAGAATGTTGTCCAAGTAGGTCAAGCCGCCGCCGCTTTTCGAATGAAGGCCGTTGAACAGCAGCCGAACCCGGGGCTTGACGGCGACCGCATCCAGGGCCTCGGCCCGTTTTAGACCTTCAAGAATGGCGCCGACGTGATGGTTCCAAGTATAGCGGTCGAGCACCAGCCGGCGAGCGTTCCGGCCCGCCGCTTGCCGCCAATCCGTATTTTCAGCAAGGAACGATATCGCCGCCATCAATTCCCCGGCTTCCTCGGGTTGCACGAGGATACCGCCGGCGCCGTCGGGCGCGCTCTTTTCCGGATTCCCACCCAACTCGCCGACATGGGGGCAGCCTTCAAGCACCTCTCCAATCTGGCCCAAGTCACTTCCGACCACGGGCCGGCCGGAAGCCAGGTATTCGAACAGTTTGGTCGGCGAGCCGAAAAACAATGATCCATCCGGATTGCGAACATGCGGCGAAACCAGAATATCGGAGGCCGTCAGGTGCAGGGGGGTTTCTTCCTGGTCGATCAGGCCGGTGATGGTCACGAAGCGCCGGATGTCCTCCCCGGCGGTCATATCTTCGACGATCCGGCGCCGGATCCCATCGCCGATAAACATGAAATGAAGTTTGCGCGTCTTCAACCAGGTCAAGTTTTCCGCCGTTATTTTAGCCACCGATTGGGCGAAGACCTCCGCCCCGTGCCAAGGACCGAAGGTGCCGACAAACGTAACGACGATGGAATCTTTTGAAATTCCATAGCGCGCCCTTAGCGTCGCGACTTCTTTTTCGGTGAATCGATCCGGGGAAAATTGATCGGTATCAACGCCGTTCGGATAAGATACGATTCTTTCAGGTTCGACGCCACGCCCGACCAGTTCGTCCTTAAGAACATCGGAAACCGTAACCACCAGATGGGCATGCCGTAAGCAGGTATTTTCGGCCCGCATCGCCAGTTTCTCCAGGGCCAAGGGGGCGCCCCAGTTGTTTGCCAGCCAGGCTTCCGAGCCGTTGTATTCGATCACCAGCGGCAGGTTGTAGCGGCGGGACAAAACCACCCCGGCGTAGTTCCCCAGCGATAAACGTTGATAGATAAAGCCCTTCCCACCCCCAAAACCGGAAGACACCGCATTAATGAAACGTCCGTTATGGCGATAGTGGTTGAACTCTCGCGGAATAATATAAGTGCTTTGCGGCCTCACCGGATTAATTTTCAACGCATCGTTTTCTGGCAGGGCAATCGGCGCCTCCGCCGAGAAAAACTCAATTTCGCCACCACGTTCTAATAATCCTTTGACCACGCCGCTTGTGTGGGCCACGGAACCGCCCGCCTGAACACCCAGCCAAAGATTGGTTTTAAGATAGAGGGTTCGGCTCGTCCCAATGTCCGGGGCCGGTTTACGGGGCGAATTGAGAAGTCTTCCCAAGCGCAACCAATTGCGGACAACAGTCAATACGCCGTCCACAGTGCTCGCTACCATTCTGAGGCCGCCGAGCAACGCGGTGCTTAATCCGAACGGACGAAGGGAAAAACCCGGGTCTACGATATAGCGCTGCCGGGCACGGACCAACATCGACAGAATCTGCAACGGCGGCAGCAACGGCTGGGCCGAAGAGTCGATGACGGAAATGAAAATGGCATTGGATTTCAAGCTGCGAAAAAACTTGAAAATACTGAGATAGCCCCGGGCGGTAATTGTCGAAACGACAACCGGTTCAATCGGCTCGCTAATTTTCTCTGATATGCGCTCTAGATAGTCATGGGTGACCGGATATTGGGTGATCAGGTAGTTCATCGACTTTTTAACACCGGATTTGCAAGTTGATCCGCCATGAAAGTGCCGACCATATCCAGGCCACGGGCCATTAAATGAACGGAGTCCGAAAAAAAGGATTCTCTCGGCTGCAGCGCCTGGACACTCCATTTTTCAAGATCAATGAGACCGAGCCTTCGCCGGAAAGCAAGGGCGCGCAGGGCGGTATTGTAACGCTCGATTTCGTAAAGAAGATTGTGCGGGGAGTACCCCTCAACACCGCCATTGACCAACTCAACCGGAATCCCCCGTCGGTTGAGACCGGCTTCCAACCGGCGAGGGTAATCACGGGCGCCAATGCCGAAGGTAATTGAATCGCCAAGGGCGAGGATGCGGGGACGCACATGGGTCTTATCCAATTCCGGCCCCTTAAAGCCATCGGCGTTGATTCGGGAAACAGTTTTTCTTTTACCGCCCGGGTCGTTGACGTCGGCTTGCAGGACACCAGCGCCGAGATCGCGGCCGGCCTTTTTTTTCTGGGCCACAAGTTTTTCCTGGGTCGCCTTATAGCCCGGACGCAATACCCAATGGTAAACTCCATGGGGAGACGGCATTTCATAAGGATCGAGGTTGAGACTCCGCTGAATGAGCCCGGAGAAAACAGGATTGCTACGTATCACCTCGCGGTAGGTGAAAACAACCCGCGCAGCAGTCTCGAAAAGCCCGGCGACGGCGACGAGAAACAAAATGCCTGCCGTTATCTTCACGGACAGCCGAAATTTCTCTGCCGGCATCGCCTGTTCGGTGGCTAACATGTTAGCGTTGTTCCCGGGCGCTATGGTTCAGTGGCCCAATTCGTTCCCGTGTTTTATACATCCCTAGAGAAAAGTCCATTACAGTCGTTTTCGGCATGAGAAAAAAATTGAAAATCCGGTTCATTGCGGCCAGTTTAACGCCCTGAACATGAATGAACATACACATCTATGTGCGGCATAGCGGGCATTCTCAACTTCGCCGATGATCGTCCCTTGGATACCGATATTCTTGAAGCCATGGGCGACCGCATGGTCCACCGGGGGCCGGATTCGGCCGGTATTTGGCGTTCGCAGGATGGGCGTTGTGGCCTCGGACATCGCCGTCTGTCCATCATCGACCTCTCGGACGCCGCCTCCCAACCGATGGTAAATTCGGACGGGGATGTAACCATCGTGTTCAATGGCGAGATCTACAATCACGCTGAAATCCGCCGCAAGCTGGAGGCTCTTGGAAAATACGAATGGCAAACCGACCATTCCGACACCGAGGTGTTGTTGCACGCCTATGAGGAATGGGGCCTGGACTGTATCGACCGGTTCTACGGAATGTTCGCCTTCGCGGTGTTCGATGGCCGCCAACCGGATAAACCGGTGTTGCATTTGGTTCGCGACCGCGTGGGCGTCAAGCCACTCTACCTTACTCGCACGCAAGCCGGCGAATGGCTTTTCGCATCGGAAATCCGGGCGTTGTTCGCCCATCCCGCGTTAACCCCGGAGATGGACCGGACCGCGTTCTGGCATTACCTGACGTTCATCGTCGCGCCGGCGCCGCTGACGATGTTCCGCGGTGTGTTCAAATTGCCTGCCGGCTTTCGCGTTACCATCGACCACAACGGACGGGCCACGGCGGAACGGTATTGGGACTGCGTCTCCTCCGCCTCGAACACGATCAGCGAAAGTGACCTAGGCGAGGACGAGGCCGCCGATCAATTGTTGGCGCTGCTAAGGAAATCTGTGTCCCGGCGCATGGTGTCCGACGTTCCTTTCGGGGCGCTTTTGTCGGGCGGTATCGATTCGAGCCTCAACGTGGCGCTGATGAGCGAACTCATGGACCGGCCGGTTAGCACATTTACCGTGGGTTACAAGAAACACGATGATTTCAACGAATTTCACCACGCCCGCCGAGTGGCCGAGCGGTACGGGACCCAGCACCATGAAATTCTCATCGACGACAAGGAAGCGCAAGATTTTCTTCCCCTGCTTGTCGAACTTCAGGACGAGCCCATCGCCGACAACGTCTGCATCCCCCTCTATTTCCTGGCCAAGCTCGTTCGCGACAGCGGCACCACCGTCGTCCAGGTTGGTGAAGGCGCCGACGAACATTTCCTAGGCTATTGGTGGTGCGCCCACTACAGGGACAAGTATGAACAGGTGTACAAGCCGGCACGTGGGGGGCAATCCCCCGGTTTCCTCCGCCGGCTGAGAAACCTGATCGCCTCTCCCATAAGGCCGGAAAGCGCCGAGGATAAAGAAATCGTCACGCGGGCGTTATCCGGACAGGAACTTTTTTGGGGCGGGGCGGCATGTTGGTGGGGGGACTTGCGCGAGAAGTTGACCCCGAACACCGAACCCTTTCGTCAAATCGTCAACTGCCCTGTCGAGGGACTTTTCGACAAGAGCCACCAAGACCTTGATAGCCACGAAGTCGTCCGAAGTTACCTCGGACCGCTTACGGGCTCGCTCGCGAAGCCCGAGGTCTTGCAAAAGATTTCCTATCTCGAATCCAAAATTCGCCTGCCCGAGCACTTGTTGATGCGTGTCGATAAAATGACAATGGCCCACAGTATCGAAGCACGGGTCCCTTTTCTCGATCATGATATTGTCGAATTCGCGGCAAGGCTGCCGCTTAGCTACAAGCTCTCGGGTAACATGGGGAAAAATCTGCTCAAGAAGGTGGCTACGCGATTCCTGGACGAGGACACCATTTATCGCAAAAAACAAGGGTTCGGCGCCCCTATGGACCGGTGGTTCACCGAAGATTCTTTCGGCAAGCAATGCCGGACGGCTTACGAGCGATCCCCGCTACGCCAGGAAGGATTCTTCGACGACGATTTCGTAATGGGAATGCTGCGGGAACAAACCAGCCGTGGCGGAGGAAACGGATTTCATCTTTGGACCATCCTTAACGCCGTGTTGTGGCACGCCCATTGGGTCGAGGGCCGCGCCGACACCTTTTGAGAGAGAGACGTTTTTTTCAACGCTTGCCGCCGGCCCATCTCCAACGCTAGAACAGTCCACAAAAACAATGTCCTATGCTACAAAGGGAGCCGGATGAGCCCCAAGACCACACAGAAAATCATGCCATGCGACAAATACTAATCAACAGTAATGGCGCCGTGATCGCGCGCATGCCAAGGTCGGCCGTCGCGCGCGGCGAGGTTCTGGTACGGACGAAATATTCCCTTGTCAGCGCCGGGACGGAGATCGCCTCGCTGGTATCCGACGACGAGGCGCTCGCGTCCCCTGACGCCCCGAGGCCAAAAGCACGTCTCGATCTTGCGGTCCGGTATCTTGGAAAGGCCGCCAAGAATCCGAAGCGCGCCATCCAGAGAATAAAGGAAATCGCGGCTGGGCGTTTAGGCGGAAAGGTCCTTGCGGAGCCCGTTAGCATGGCTGGTTTGTCGTGGCATAAAAAGGCGCCCCGCCAACAGCAGGTCTCTGACGGTGTTCTTCATATCTTCACCGACAGTTCGCCGTCTCTGTATCAGGCAATGACCGATGATTTCAGCATTCCAAAGGGTCACGCGGTGGCGCTGAAGTTGCGGGGCGAGGTCGAGGCCGGAAGCGTACGCATCGGCATCCTTGCGGAAAACGCCGGGCAAGTTGAGAAGGGTTGGATTGACGCCATGACCTTCGAGACGGGTCCGTTCGACGAATATGTGGTGTTCGATACCGTCGGTGCCTCGGACGTTGCTTTGGTCATTGCCAATACGGGAAGCGGTACGGAAAACCGTCTTCGCCTTGAGGACGTGCGGGTTTCCCTGATCCCCCCGGCGGAGGACGGATCGCTACACAATGAAATGTCCCAGCAGGGATGGAACGTCGGCTATTCATTGGCCGGTGAGGTTATTTCCGTCGGCGAAGGCGTGACCGACATTGTGCCTGGGGACCATGTCGCTTGCGCCGGCGCCGGACAGGCCAACCACGCCGAATTCGTCAGCGTAAAGAGCAACCTCGCATGCAAGGTCCCAAAAGGATGCGATATCCGCTGGGCGGCGACGACAACTGTCGGTGCCATAGCCCTTCAGGGAGTCCGGCGAGCCGCCCCCCAATTGGGGGAGACCATCGCTGTCCTCGGCCTCGGCCTGATCGGTCAAATCACGGCGCTGCTGCTCAAGGCATCAGGCTGTACGACCTTGGGGATGGACCTCGACAAAGATCGCGTTGCGCGCGCCGTTTCCTCTGGCATGGAGGTCGGCTCGGCGAATCCGGGCGTCTTCGCGCGCCTGGTGCTCGACCACACGGGAGGGCGCGGCGCCGATTGCACCATCATCGTGGCGGCGACCAAATCCAGTGAAGTTACGAACCTTGCCCTGGAAATAACCAGGCCCAAGGGAAAGATTGTTCTTGTCGGAGATGTGGGGCTCGATCTCGACCGGGCGCCGTTTTACCGGAAAGAACTCGACCTGCTGATGAGCACCTCCTACGGCCCAGGCCGCTATGACCGGGCCTATGAGCACGACGGGATCGACTACCCCTTCTCCCACGTGCGGTGGTCGGCCAAGCGAAACATGCGAAGCTACATGGAACTGATTGCCCTTGGCCGGGTAGACGTGGGGCCCCTCATCGATAGGATCGTCGCCATCGCCTATGCCCCGCACGTGTACAAAGAACTGGCAAAAAGTACGGGTAAAAAGCCCCTGGGGGTCTTGATCCATTACCCCAAAGAAGAAGGGGCCGGTGCCGTTCCCCGTGACGAAACGGCTATTACGCTGCGGGGGCACCGCAAGCCAGTTTCCGGCCACATCAATTATGCCTTGGTCGGTGTCGGCGCCTTTGGGGTTTCGCTTCTCGTCCCCCAGATGGAAAAATGCAAGGGCCGCTTTTTCCTGAAAGCCGTCGTCAGCCGGGATACGACGCGCGGCGGAAACTTTGCCCGCAGCCAACGGATAGAGGTGTTGGCCACGGAACTTCGGCCCGTGCTCGAAAACCCGGACATCCATCTCACGATCATCGCGACGCGACATGACCGCCATGCGGCGGAAGTGACGGCATCCCTCAAAGCGGGCAAGCACGTTTTCGTCGAAAAACCGCTCGCCCTCACCTGGGAGGAACTCGACACGGTGGCGAAGACGTATGAAAACCTCGACGCTCCACCGCTCCTTATGGTCGGATTCAATCGCCGCTTCTCGGCGGCGATTCGCAAGCTCAAGGAAGCAATCGCGGATCGAACGTCGCCCCTTATCATTAATTACCGCCTGAACGGCGGATATATCCCGCCGGACAATTGGATCCAGGGCCCCGAGGGCGGCGGGCGCAATATTGGTGAAGCCTGCCATATGTATAACATCTTCCGGTTTCTGGTGGGGTGCCCGGTAAGGTCCATCGAGGCGACGTCCATTGATCCCGATGGCACAGCTTATCTTCGCAACGATAATTTCTGCGCGTGCATGAGTTACGAGGACGGCAGCATAGGAAACCTGGTCTACACCGCCCTGGGCCCGAAGGACGGATTGTCCAAGGAACGAATCGAGGTTTTCGTGGACGGCCAAGCCTACGTCATCGACGATTACAAAAGTCTACTCCGGATCGGCGACGCGGAGCCGTTGTGGGAGAGCGACATCCCGGACAAAGGCCATTTCGAGGAACTTAAACGGTTCGGCGACGCCATTGCCGGCGGTGGCTTATCGCCCATCCCGTTCGATGAAATCGTCGAAACCACCGCGACCGCTCTCTATATTGAAGACCGTTTGATGGGAAAAAAATGACGGAGGATGCTGTTTCAATCCCGGAGGCGATCATGCGCGGGGAAGGTGAGGAAAGGTCGTCTCCGGAGGTTCCGCGATATCTTTATGCGGATCCGGACCTCATGAATTTCGGGATTCTGGAAGACGGACGCCTGGCGGCGTGCTCGGAGCGCCACCAGTTGAACTTGGCCAAGCCGCGACCACACGCCGTCCACAACGCCGTCGAGGAGATCGATCATCACGGCCTAAAGGGCTTGGTGATGGAACTCGGTCGTGGTTACCCCAGCCGTCATCATCTTTTTCTCGCACGCAAAGTCCGCAAGGCCGGTTATCCGGTTTATTTCTACTGGCCGATGGAAAAGGTGGTTGAAGTCATTGATGCCAGCCGCTGGAAAAGCTTTTTCAAACTATACGTTTTTGCCAGCATCTTTTGTATCGCCGATATGGCGTTCACGTCACTTTGGGGCGCCATGTCTCCCCCGGACGCGGAGAGCTCCGACGGATCGTCAATATCCTGGTCGCGAATAATCCGCCAGATACAGAAAAAAGCCGCTCCCCTGGCTCTTGATGGCATTCATTCGCACCATGTTTCGGGAACCGGTGTTTATCTTCGTACCGACTACTGGTCCAACATCACCGCCGGCGGCAGTTACGGACACACATGCCATGTCGCGCGGAAATTGGCCGAACGCACGGATGATTTCGTCTGCCTCATGGCCAACCGGTTCGAGCTGCTCGATGATTTTGGCGTTCACCAAGTCGTCGTCGAACATACAGCCCCCGGCGTGGAGCCCAAAATGCTTGCAGCGAGCGGCCATTTCTACAGCCGTCTCAAGCCGGTGCTTGAGGCACTGAGACCTTCTTATATTTACGAACGCCTGGTGCCGGGAAACGTTGCCGGCGCGCGGCTGTCCCAGGAATTGGGCATTCCGTATCTGGTGGAATTCAATGGCTCGGAATTATCGATGGCGCGTTCATTCGGCAAACGGCCGCTCGCTTTCGAGAGCCTTTTCCTGGAAGCGGAGAAGGCGCTATTCCAACAGGCGACAGCCATCTCTGTGGTTTCGCGGACGGTACGCGAATACGTCGTCTCAATGGACGTCGATCCAGCGAAGATTTTTATCAATCCGAATTGCGCCGACCCCGAAATGTATTGTCCCCCGAGCGATGAAGAGCGGCGGAAAATCCGCCGCGAACTCGGTTATACGGATTCCGATGTCGTCATCGGGTTCATCGGCTCTTTCGGCGGCTGGCATGGAATCGAAGTTCTGGCGAAAGCCATACCTAGGATCTGCAATCAGGTTGGAGAGGCGCGTTTCCTGATGATCGGCAACGGCAACCTCCGCCACTTGATTGTTGGCGCCGTAAAACGGAGCGGGCTTCAGGATAAAGTGCATTTCACTACTATGCTGCCGCAGGCAGAGGCCGCGGTCATCATGAAGGCCTGTGATGTTTTCGTGTCACCGCATCACCGGAATATGGAGGACGGCCGCTTCTTCGGGTCACCAACCAAGATCTTTGAGTATATGGCTCTGGGCGGGGCGATCGTCGCCAGCGATCTCGGACAGATTGGCGAGGTTCTTTCCCCTGCCTTGCGTCCTTCCGAATTAGGGAAACCTGTGCAGGACGCCGGTGACGCGGTGTCGGTGTTGTGCCAACCGGGCAACGTCGAAGAATTCGTTGCCGCGGTCACGGCTTTGGCAAGAAGCCCGGATTTGAGGTCACGGATGGGGGCCAACGCGCGTCGAGCCGTTTTATCTGAATTTAACTGGGACCGGCACGTAGGCCGGCTATTTGATTTTGTCGATGCGCTCAGCGGGGCGATGCAAGCAGGCGATGACCGGCCTTCAAGCATGCCCAACGTGAGCGATGAGCAGGTGTCCGTAGATCCGTACAAAAAGGAAATACAGAGGCAGTGGGACAATGATCCATGTGGCTCGCACTACGTTAAGGCTGTTGACGATGATGAAACGTCTCGGCTCGAATGGTTCAAAGGTATCGAGCAATATCGTTTTAGCGAGTATGCGCCTTGGATGCCTAAAACGATGGAGTTCGAGAACCACGCCGGCGAAAAGGTATTGGAGATCGGCGGCGGCATGGGAACCGATTTAAGCCGGTTCGCCGCGGCAGGTTCCGAGGTGGTCAATTGCGATCTCTCATGGGGTCATCTGCAATTGACGAGCGAGAATTTAAGTCTTCGCGGCTTGAACGGCCAGTTTGTTCATGGCGACGCCGAGGACCTGCCGTTTGCCGACGAAGCCTTCGACCTAGTCTATACCAACGGTGTGATGCACCACAGCCCCAATACCCAGCGGTTGATTTCGGAAATGCACCGTGTGCTCCGCCCCGGCGGTAGGGTGATCGCCATGGTCTACGCGGAAAGTTCGTTAAACTACTGGATGCGATTGGTCTTAATGTATGGCCTGTTGCGCGGTCATTTAAGCAAATGGTCCATAGGTGAGATCATGTCCCGAAATGCTGAGATTTCGGACGTCGGTTCCAATCCATTGGTAAAGGTGTATACGAGGCGCCAACTCCGCGCGATGTTCAGCTGTTTTGAGCGCATCGGCATATGCCAGCGCCAGCTTTTGGCGGAGGAATTACCATTGCCGATGCGGTGGATGCCCGTAAGTTTGTTGCAGAAACTTATGGGCTGGAACTTGATCGTAAAGGCCCACAAGCCCAAGCTTGAGTGATGGCAAGCGCCCAAAATCGATCGTGGGCTTTCCGGTAAATGGGCGTATGGACAACGTTTTTTTTCGCTTCTCCGTAAACGGCTTTTTGAGGCCATCGGACGCTCGCGCGGCGGTTTGACCAGCAAGATTCTACCGTCAGGTACCCTGGGCAATCCGTTGCGCTTCATCCTGACGCCGGGGCGCCGGGGCAATGGCACGACATCACCCGGGCCGAGGACTTGGTGGAAGGCCTGGCGGGCGAACATCTGTTGGCCGACAAAGCCCATGATCCGGACGGCTTGCGGGATCATATCGACGACGCCGAAATCTACAAGGAAAGGCATCTCGTCGAATGTTACATAAAACAAAATCAAATACTTCCGCCGTATCGCCACGCGCTACGAGAAGACCGACACGGCCTACATGGCCATGCTCTTTCTCGTCGGCGCGGTGATCTGGATGCGATAATTGCCAACAGGTCCTAGCCCTGCTGGTCCTGATAGATTCCGGAATTCTTGCTCACGCGTGACTGCAACTTTTTCCAAACCAGCTTAAACCGGCTTCTCCAGTCCATCCCGGGATCACCCTTTAACCATTTTAAAATCACAACTTCTGGCATAAAGGCGTAAAAATTGTGGCGAATTCGGAACTTAATAATTTTGGAATAGATGGGGGCGAGTATTCTGGCCCACAATTTTGGGTAATATTCGCAAATCGTCCTGGGTGAAATAAAATAGCTAATCAAATCCCACTTCTTAAACAACTCGACATCCCCCTCTTTCAGCCAGGGATGGCCAAGGCAATATAGGTCGAACCAATCCTCCATTTTCCCCGGAGGTTCTATACCGTACTCCGATTGCGCGATTTGCCAGAATTTGGTTCCCCCGGGAAGAAGGCGGAAAAGTTGCAAATTCGTCATTCTGGCGTTGGGGTTAACCGCATCAATTTCAACCATCAACTGAAGGGTTTTTTGCCCGTCGGCCGCCGTTTCCTTCAGCACCCCGCCCATGAAGGAATACAGGGGGATAATATCCGCAGTTTTCATAATTTCGTTGGCACGGCGAATTTGTTCGACAGTAATTTTCTTATCCATGTATTGGAGAATTTCATCAGATCCTGACTCAACGCCAACCTGAAAAGCGAAAAAGCCAACTTTTTTCATCCGTTCGAACATTTCAATGCCCAACCGGTCATGGATACGTAAAATATCATCCACCCGCCCGGAACATTTAATCTTCAGGGGAATGGGCGTTTTCTCCAATAATTCAACCAGGTCTTTTATGCGATGAACGTTGCCAAGGAAATTGCTGTCTCCCATGGCAATAACATCCACACCAATCTTAACAATGGCCTGCATATGCCCGACAAGGGATTCTGCAGACATCATCCGGGCTTTCTTGGTGTAGAAATAATCGTTGACGTTACAAAAGGCGCAGCGATGCGGACATCCTCGGTCCGGAAAAAAGGCGATGGACCAGTTTCCACCAACGTTGGGGTTGTAATGAACCACATCCAGAAGGTGGTATGGTAGCGGGGCCAATTCGTTAACATCGAGAACCTCACGGATTCCAGTGGACCGCACTTCTTCACCTTCGGGAAAGTAAATTCCCTCGATATCTTCGATTGGGTTCCCGGCTTCAATGGCTTGAACAATTTCCAGAAAGACCTCTTCTCCCTCGCTCGGCACGACAACATGGAACAGGCCGCACCCGGCCATGTGATCGGGGACCATGGTCGCATGCGGGCCGCCGAGAACGATGGGAATGTCCGGATACTTGTTTTTAATCCATTTTGCCACCTCAACGGTATTTCTGAGGTGCGGGCCGCTCATGCTCGACATTCCGACACAAATTGGACCTTGATCCAAAACCCTAGCGATGACGTCTTTCCAGTCGCTGTCGACACGTTGATCAATAATCTTGACGTTGTATCCGACTCCCAAGCACGGGCCGGCAATCGACAGAAGCCCTTGGGGCCACTCGACAAATCCCTCGGCAAATTCCAGATAATCCGACTTGGTGGCAATCAGAAGGATGTCAACTTTAGTAGCATCCGTTTTTGGAGCTGTTTCAAAGCCACCAATCACGTCACTTTCTAATTTTTGAGCACCTTCGGGCACAATATGGACTTTCTTTATTCCTACGAAATAGGCAACCGGGGCGCCAATTTCAACGAATCATTAGCAACATGGAACGCCATTTTTCCTTTACGTACAAGCTCCCGGAACGAGCCGACTTTCCGCACCTCGCGGAAAATTTGCTTAGGCCGGAAATAATATTTCCTGAGGCCCAGATTTTTCAAGCCGATCAACGTGTCCCGGTCGAGGATGTTTTCGATGACGTGCGGGATCCGGTAGTCGGCCACCGGATTCTTCGTGAAATCCCGCCAGTGATCGACGGGGATGATGCCGCGTTCGAGGGCGCGGTCGTAGATCGCCGTCCCCGGATAGGGGATCAACACCGCATAGACCGCGTAATCGGTATCAAGCTTGATGGAAAAATCGATTGTCTGAAGTGCGTCTTCATGGGTTTCATCCAGGAAACCGAACATATAGTAGGCCATTGTCTGGAAGCCGGTTTCCTTGGCTATGGCGATGGCGCTTTCCGCCTGCTCCAGGGTCATGAATTTTCCCGACTCCTTGAGCACCTGGGGCGAGCCGGTTTCAACGCCGTAATGGATCCGGTAACACCCGGCGCGCTTCATCAATTCGTATACTTCCGGGTCGGCCCGGTTGGCCCGGTCCCTGATCGCCCAACGAACGTTGATCTTGTTGTCGAGTATGCCCTCGCAAATATCGATGACGCGCTGCTTTCCCCAGGTAAAGGTATCGTCATAGATTTGAACGTCGGTAATGCCCAGTTCGGCGATTTTCCTGAATTCATCGACAACCTGTTCCGGCTTGCGGGCATAGACCTTTTGCACGTCCATCTTGCAGAACACGCATTTGTACGGGCATCCGCGCGACGTGATCATTGTGGTCTCGAATTCCTTGTCGCTGAGGACCGACGTGTAGCGCCGGTAAGGAAGCAGAAGCCGGTCAACGACGGGCAACGCCGTTATGTCGTTGACCATGGCGATTTTCTGAGTCGGCTGAACCGGGCGCCCGTTATCGCACTGCCACAATCCCGGCAGGTCGTCCGGCCGCCGCCCCCCGACCAGGGCGAGAAGCAGGTCGTGAAGGGTATCTTCGCCGTCACCGACAATCAGGTAATCGGCCTCGGAATATTCAAGAGATTCTTCGGGAAAGACCGAACAATGGGGGCCGCCTAAAATAATCGTGCAATCAGGCAAAAGCCGACGTACTTCCTTTGCCGTCTTCCACGCAGAATACCAAAAATCAGTCCACGCGGTGATTCCGACCACATCCGGTTTCAGGGTCGCCACTTGCCGGGCCGTTTCTTCGGGGCTCAGGTCATCCAGTTGGGCGTCGAAGCAACTGGTGTCCTTGAAGCCCTTGGAGATCAGATATGTGGCGAGGCTCATGATGCCTTGCGGCGGTTTGTCCCCCAGCCCATCCCCTTTGTGAAATGTAAAGTACGACTGCACCGCCTGGGCCGGCGGCGGCTGAACCAGAATGGTTTTCAGGGCCGCCCGTGTCCGTGGCTCGCCGCGACCGTTGTCATTCCGATTGGAATTGTTGTTCATGAAGCCCTCTGAAATCCGGGGGAGAGAAACCACCCGATCACCTAGTTCTCTGTAACAAATAAACCGCCTAAAATCAAAAAATCTAATTAATTCCCATACTTACGCCATGGATATGGCGGTCATGCCAAAGCTGAAAGCTCAACAGCGCCCACAGGTCGCGGCCGTGGTCGGCGCGCCGGGTTCGGTGTTCGCCGATCAGCCGGTGGATTTCCCCGTGGTTGAATATTCCGGCCTCTTGCACCCGGTCTTCCGAAAACACTTCGTCAAAAAGACCGGCGAACAAACCCCTGACCCAAATCGATGACGGAGGGCCGAAACCCTTCTTGGGCTTGCGGATGATGGTGTCCGGCAAATGCGGCGCCAAAACCCGCTTCAATAGCCCCTTGGGCTCGCCCCCCGGCATCAGGGTGCGGCGAGGCAACTTCATGGTGAAATCGATTAAATTATTGTTCAGCAACGGCACACGGGCCTCCAGGGACGCCGCCATACTCATCCGGTCGGCCTGGAACAATCCGTTGCCTTGCAGGAAAAACCCGGCATCAAGATGCATGATGCGGCTGATCAGATCCGTCTCGGACAGCCCGCCCACCACCGCTTCAACCGGTGCTAAGGCGGGGCCTGTCATCTGCTCTCGAATGCGGGGCTGAAACAACCGGGTTTTTGCGGCATCGTCGAAGTACCCCATCCACATGAAATGTTGGAGCTCAGGCGGAAGCTCGATACCGCGCACGAACCGCTTTGCCTTGAATTCGAAGCTTAGGTAACGATCAGATACCGGCAGGCGGTTGACGACGGCCGGAATCAGGCCGTGTGACAGGAATTTCGGCAACCGCCTATAGTATTGCGCCGTTGAATGCGCCTTCAAGGTCGGGTAACCGGCAAACGCCTCGTCGCCGCCCCACCCGGTCAGCACGGTTTTTACATGGTCGCGGGCGAACTCCGACAGCATCAATAAGGGAAGAGGCGTCGAATCGCCAAACGGCTCGTCAAGCGCCTCGACCACCCGGCCCAAGCTTTGCCGAGCCGTTTCCGGGGTCAGGGTCAGTTCCTTGTGATCAAGCCCCAGGTGATCCGCGACGCTGCGGGCATCGGCGGATTCGTCGTGGGTCTTCTCCTCGAACCTGAGGGAAAACGAAGTCAAATCCTTTCCCAGGCGCTTGGCGGCGTAATAGGCGACCGCCGACGAATCCAATCCGCCGCTCAGAAAAATGCCGAGCGGAACATCGCTCATCAATTCCAGGGCCACCGCTTCTTCCAGAAGATCATCCAGGGCGGCAACGGTTGTATCCATAGCCGTTTCGTCGCCGTTGCCGAATTCGGCCTTCCAGAAACGCTCGGGTTCGGGCCGTTCAACCCTCTTTTCGGTTTCGATCAACGCTGTGTGACCGGCGGGAAACTTTTCAATGCCGGCGAACGGCGAGTCTAATGGGGCCACATACCCGAACGTGAAGAATTGATGGACAGCCGTCCAATCGGGCCGGGCCCCGCCCGGAACCAAAGGCAAAAGCGCCTTGGCTTCGGACGCGAAGGCAAAGCCGTCTTCCAAAGGGCATATATAAAGCGGCTTGATCCCCATCCTATCGCGGGCGAGAAACAGTTTCTTCGCTTTGCGGTCCCAAATGGCGAAAGCGAACATGCCGTTGAAGCGGGTGACGCAATCGGGGCCGAATTCCTCGAACGCCTTAAGAACCGTTTCCGTGTCCGAATGAGTCCTAAAGGAATAGCCCTTGGCTTCCAGGTCGCGGCGAATTTCGGCGTGGTTGTAGACCTCGCCGTTATAAACAATGACATGATTATCATCGGTGCCGAAGATCGGCTGATTGCCGCCATCGGTATCGACGATGGCCAAGCGGGTGCTGCCCAAACCGATCCCCGGTTCACGGAAAACGCCACGATAGTCGGGGCCCCGATGGTCAAGCCGGCGCGTCATCACTTCAAGACGTTCCCGATCGACCGGTCCTCCCGAACCGCGGACAATGCCAAAAATTCCACACATGGAAAGCCGTTCTCCCGCTGCCGGGACTTGGGTCAGCCCCCGTCCCTGCCGTTGCCAGAAGGTACACGGCCAAGATACGAGACCAAAGGAAAAGGTTAAAGAACCGGGAGAAGGGTTGAACGGCGGTCTATTTCCTGCCGCTGACCGCGAACTGCATGACGTTCATGCCGGCAATGCTGTGGATCATGAATTCGTCGAAGGTTTTGAGGTTGAGTACCCGTTCCGCCAGATAACCGGGCCTGAGATAAAAACGCCGATAGGCCTCGGTGATTTTCCTGGACAAAACGTCCCCCGGAATCCCGCATAGCGATTCCGAGAAGAAGCCGCTGGTATGAAGGTTTTCCATGTTCGAATCGGAACCATCAAGAATATCCGGATGGTTCGCTTCCACCATATCGAAGATTTCAGTCCCCGCATAAGGCGTCAGAATACCGAACGTCGCGGTCGTCGCTTTGAGCTTGTGGGTGACGAAATCAATGGTCTGGTCGATGGTTTGAATAGTTTCGCCAGGTCCGCCGAAAATAATGTGGGCATGGGTATCAATGCCGATTTCGCGCGCCAGCCGGAAGGTTTCCTCCGCCTGTTCGATGGTCGTGCCTTTCTTATAATTATCCAGCATTTCCTGGCTGCCCGTTTCGACCCCGAATTTCAGCAAATGACATCCCGTTTTTTTCATCATCTTCATTTGCTCGCGGTCGATCATGTCGACGCGGCCGTTGGCGACCCAGGTAAAATCCATGCCTTCGCCAAGCATGCTTTCATAGACCGTCATGTTGCGGCCCTTGTAGGCGGAAAAGGTCTCGTCACGGTAAAAGACTTCCCGGTATCCCAAATCGCGGACGATGCGAAGCTCTTCCAGGATTTTATCGGCCGAGCGCACCCTGGTTTTGTTTCCGTAAAAAGCCGGCGCCGTGCAGTAGTTGCACCGGGCAGGGCAGCCCCGGGACGTAAACATCGTCGTGAACGGAACCCGCCGGATGACCGGGTTGAAGTAATCCACCCCCTCGGGCAACAGCGACCGGTTGGGAATCGGCAGGTCGTTCATGTTGAAGAAGGGCCGTTGGGGATTGATGACCGGTTTGCCGGACTCGTCCCTATACCCGATCCCTTCAATCTCATCGGCGCTTTCGCCGTTGAGAAGGGCCTCCAGCAGACAACGGATCGTTTCTTCCGCTTCGCGGGTGACGATAAAGTCGACGACGTCTTCCTTCAGGCAATATTCCGGCATGAACGTCGGGTGCGAGCCATAAAGGATGGTTTTGACCGCCGGGTTCACAGCCTTGATTTCCTTCAGCGTGCCGACGTCATGACGGAACGACTGGGTCGAGCTCATGACCAGGACCGCCAAAGTGCCGTCAAACTTATTGGCCGTCAGTTCGGCATAGCGCTGCACTTCGTATTGGGAATCCAGAAACCAAACATCCAGGCCCGGTTGCCGGGCGTGGGTCGCCGCCAACAACTCGTTTGTCGGCGGCAGCGACATGCCGCCGACGCGTTTTCCGTTGCACCAGCACCCATAAATAAAGTCGCGGACGACGTTTTTGTGCGCTTTATCTACCGGCGGTTTTAGGAATACAGCTTTCATCGTTTCAAACATCATATAGTTTGGATACGAAGCGGTTCAATGTGCGCCCACAGGCCCTATAAAAACAACCATGAATTCGTTGCGGGTTCTTATAATGTTCACATGGCGGGGATGCTCTCGCGCCATTTGTTAAATTCGGCAATTGTCTGTTCCCGCAAGTTTTCAGCGGCTTTTTCAACTCCAGTCACGTTTTGGACTTGTGGGGACGCCGGCGAGACGAACAGTAACATCCCTAGAATGGGCAGAAATGTCATTGATGCCAGCAAACGGATCATTTGGAATATGCTCTAGATGCTAATTGAAATAGCCTTAAGCTGACATTTCTCTGATAGGAAAAGATCGTGAATCGATATAGCCGCCGAAGGGATTCCGGTAGCGTCACGATGCTTGGTTGCACTGCCCATTTCAGCGTTCATCCATACGTACATTCCTGAAAACGCCGGGGAATCGGTGCCTTGGAAGAGGCATCGGACAATGCCATAACAACAAAGGATGGGTGTTGGAACCCCGGATGGAAAGAAACGGAGTGCCCCCGCGACGCCTATAAACGCGTTCTTCTTATCAACGAGAGTATATAGGCGTAGGCTTTGCCGGTAAGATCCGAAAAATCGGTGGTGATGTATTCCAGTTGTCGGGTGCAAATGCAACCGTCGCAGGATTGGCGTTTTTGCTTAAAAATGCCGTCCCGTGCAGCGGAATCGTAAAATTCCGGAAGCGTCTCGTAGGTAAGGCCGTCAATGGGCGAGGTCGCGTTGCAAACGCTGATACTGCCATCGGGAACCAGTTCCACGTACATGTCACCGGCATTGCAATTCCAATGCATGTCGCCTTCGGGCCCATCGAAGAAGTCCCGAAAGTCTTCCAGCAATTTTTTTGAAACCGACAGCGCGGTGTTTGACTTCTCGCGAAGGGCGATCAGGCGTCGAAAAACCTTTTTAAGTTCGATGCGGTCTTCCCGGCTCGGCACCTGGCCAGGGTCGCTCGAACGGATGTTCAATTGAGAGTCGCTCGGCGGTATTTCGATGCCATAGAAGCCGACCAGAACGCCAAGGTCCTTGGCGAATTTGTACAGACCCTCCACTTCCTTGACATTGTGGTTCCTCAGCACGGTGGTAAGAAAGACCCCCGACCCGTATCGCCTGGATACCTTCGCCGCAGCCTTAATGCTGTTCAGGACCCGATCGAAGGCATCTGACCTTTCAATGCCGTTGATAAGGTTGAAAACCTGCTGGTCCAAGCTGTCCAGGGAAATATAGATATCCGCCACGCCCGCGCGGAAAAGCCGTTCCAAAAGGTCCTCGGTCAACAAGTAACCGTTTGTCTGCAGGCGAACGATCAACCCGGCGCTTCTGAAAACCCTGACGACTTCGACGATGTCCTTGCGCAAAAGCGCCTCGCCGCCGGACAAAGCGAGGCATTTGACTCCGATTTTTCGGAAGTTTCGCGCCGCGATACGCATTTCATCCAGGCTCAGGCCTTTGTGAAAGGTCTTGTCCTGCCAGGTTTGGCAGGAACCGCAACGGAAATTGCATCGCCGGGTAATTTGGTAATGGGCGTAATAAGGGCGATTAAGGGACCGTCCCTTAAGGGCGAGATAAAGAAAAAGGCGGAATTTATCGAAATAATTGGCCCATTTTATAAGGAAGTCGGGAAGCCGTTGTTCGCTTCCGTCAACCGAATGGTCCGGTTTCCCCTCGAAGGTTTTGGGGAAAATATCAAAATTCGTCGCGCCAGATGAATTATTCTGTTTCAGTGACTGGTACTCATTCATAGCTCACCTTGGCGATGGCGGACAAGCGCCTTGGGGCGGGTCGCGTTAAAAAAACGCCTGTTATTAAGGCTTTCCGGGCCGCTTGAGCTCAGCATATAAGATGTTTCTCCGCCAATGCCAATATATTCTGGTTTTCGGGCCCAGGTGTTTCCGCAGTCCGAACGGTATGGGACTCTGCCCTGTTTCCGCCCTAATCGTTCACGCCATAACCCCCAGTGTACAAAGGTTTTAGTTCATATCGGGGCATGGTATATACTTTCGCCCAAACTTGGTTGTGAACCGATTTGTTTCAATCGGGGGGTTATTTCGGCAGGTGACCTAGCGCGATCAGAAATCAAGGAGAAGGTAAATTTCCAACATCATTCAGTTTGGGGTGCGATTCTCCGAATACCTCCTGCGCAAGAACCTTCAGCACATCATCTTGCACGTAACCAACCGCTGTAACTTCCGCTGCAAGCATTGCTTTGTTGATTTCACCCCTGCGGACGACCTTCCGATTGAGAGGATTCGAACCCTGAGTCAAGAAGTCGGCCCCTTGTTCTGGATGGACATCGGCGGCGGAGAACCCTTTCTCCGCAGGGACCTCGCGGAAATCGTAAGTTTATTCGACACCAAAGTCGTCACCATCCCTTCGAACGGCTCCCTAGCGGACCGGATGTTGCCGCAACTCGCCGAGATGAAGAAAACAACCGATGCCGAGGTGGTTCTGTCGCTCAGCCTCGATGGCCTCAAGGATACTCATAATTCCATTCGGGGAAAAAAGGACAGCTGGGACCAAGTGTGGTCCATGTTCGAAGAAGTTCGGCAACTGGGGGGAATTTCCGTCAAGATCAATACCGTCATCAATAATGAGAACTTTGACGAAATCATTCCGCTGATGGAACAGGTGCGCCACGAAGGCGCTGATTTCCATTCCGTGTTTCTGGTGCGGGGCGAAACTTTAAGCGATGAGATCAATTTGCCGCCGATTCAGGACCTCCGGCAACTGGGGCCGGAAATTTTTAAAATTCTTGGAACCTATGATTACGGCAGAACCCATTTTTCCACCCACATTCTTCGCAACTACCACCGATATCTTTGGAACATTTCGCTCAGAACCCTGGAGGAAAAGACGCAGGTCATTCCCTGTCTAGCCGGCAAGGCGCACATGGTGGTCATGGGGAACGGAAAGGTTTCATCCTGTGAAATGCTGGCCCCGATTGGAGACTTAAAAACCCAGAGTTGGCGGGAAATCCAAGATAGCGATGCCTTCAAGAAGCAGCTCAAGTCCATTGAAAATAAGGAGTGCCACTGCACCCATAATTGCGCGATGTTCGACAGCATCTTCTTCAATCCGAAAAACCTTCCGAACCTGATAAAACCGGTTGCCGTTTGATTCAACGCCAATGGTTATCCCGTGTGCAACGATCATCCCGTTTCATAATCGTCTCGAACAAGTCGCCGACCTGCTTTCGGAGCTGCTGCCCGATACCCCCGAAACGGCTAAGATCATCTTGGTCGACGATGGCGGTGATTCCGAAGCAAAGGATGATCCGGCCCTTCATAAATTCCGGGGGGATGGCCGTCTCGTTTTTCTTCGACATCAACTGAACGCCGGCGCCGCCTCGGCTCGGAACACAGGCATATCCTGGTGCCGGAAAAACGGAGTGGACATTGTCATTCTCTTGGACAGCGATTGCCTTCCGGAGCCCGGCTTCATCGCAACACATCTCGACTTGCACAAGCGCCTTTCAGACATCGCCTGCATCGGCGGCGGGATTCGGGGCGTCGGCAGCGGTTTTTGGTCGCGGGTTGATTGCATCATGTCATGGTTTACCTCCGTTCCCGAAAGCCGCGAACGGGTGGTGTTGGAACCGATGCATATTCCTTCGACCAACATGAGCTTGAAGCTTTCACGCGTGCGCGATGAAGAAGTTTTTGATCCCCGGTTCAAAACCGGGGAGGAACTTGTCGTTCTCAAGAACTTAAGAAAATCCGGGGAAAAGATCATGTTTTCTCCGATCCCCGTCGTTACCCACCGGGACCGGGAGGGGCCCTGGGCGGTTTTACGGCATCAGTTCAGCTGGGCCCTGCACACCTACACCATCCGTGTCGGGAGAATCCGGGACAAAAAATGGCTAAGGCTTGTCTTCGCCCTCGCCTTTCTGGCCGGGCTTCCTTTATTTGCGGTGTATGCCACCTACCTGAACATGAAGCCCTGGGTCGAAACCGACCTGGGGAAATTGGCCTATTCGCCTGTCGTTTTGATGATTTACGTCTTCAAGGGCGTAGGCGTCATTCTTGGAGCCCTGAACCCGTCGCTTGCCCTTAATCCTGTCCCATCGGATAAGGAACCAGATCAGGCGAGCGGCCTATAACCCCGTCAGCCCCCTGAAAGCGCGGATATTCGAACTGATATTTGACGGCCGGGTTTGAAGGATCTGATTGAAGACGAAAGACGGCCTGAAAAAGAACTGGCGGTAGGCCTTCTTGATCCATTCTTCGGTTTTTGGATGCAAATAGGAAATGCGCGGCGTATTCCGGTCCCGGACGAATTTTTTCCAATAGTCCGGTTCCACCAACCCGGCTTCTATGGACTGTTCGAACAGGCGCGTACTGGGAAGCGGCGTCGCAGCGTTGTACATGAGGAGATCGGGACTAAGTTCGCGAACGAAATCCAAGGTTTCCTGGACCGTTTTATCCGTTTCACCGATGTAACCGAGGATAAAATAGGCGAAAGATTCGATCTCGGCTTCCTTGGCCCACTTGAAGGCCTTCTTGGCTCTTTCCTTGGTCAGGGACTTGTCTAAGAGCTTGATGATCTTATCAGACCCGGTTTCGACACCGAACCGAAGGCTCCGGCAGCCGGCCTTTTTCATCAGCTTCAACATTTCCAGCGAGACACAATCCGCCCGCGTCGGCGCGACCCAGGAAATCTTGATGTTCCGGCGAATAATCTCTTCGCAGAAAGGAAAGATGAAGGTCTTCTTCAAGGTTAGGGTATCACTGACGAAGTTGATCTCGTTGACGCCGAATTCGTTGACAACGTACTCGAGTTCTTCGGCAACCGATTCCGGGCTGCGAAAACGGATGCTCTTGTCTGATGTCAGCTTGAAGCAGAATCCGCACTTGAACGGGCACCCACGGCCGGGGCAAATGGTGGACAACCGGTCCTTGGTGATGATCGAACCGTATCGTTTGAAGGGCAGCAAGTCATAGGCCGGATAAGGCAATTCGTCCAACTCGGGGTGAAGGTGACCTTCATTCATGTGAACCTTGCCTTCCTGGTTGTGGAAAACAAGACCGGGGACATCCTCGAATTTCAAATCGCCTTCGATCGCCTCGACAAGGCGAAACATCGGCTCCTCGCCCTCGCCGATAACAACGAAATCAACCTCCGGGCGTTCAATCGTTTCTTCGGGCATGGCGTCGGCATGGGGGCCGCCAATAACGGTGGTGGCCCCCAATTCCTTCGCCGCCCCGGCAACGTCAAAGTCGTCGTGCACGGTGGGGGTCATGCAGGTCAACCCGACGATGGTGGGTTCGTATTCCTCCATCCGGCGGCGAATCTGCGCGAGGTCCATCTGTTCGGCTTGGGCATCGAGAACATCCACCTCAACGCCGTGTTCCCTCAAAAAGCCGGCCACAGACGCAAGGCCCAAGGGCGGCACAAATCCAAGGGCCTTGGCCAGACTTTCCGGCAGCCTGGTGTTTTCCATGTCCGTGGGGTTGGCGCGGATGAGAAGAACTTTGGATTTCATGGCTTTAATTT
>NZAZ01000160.1 GCA_002686255.1 Rhodospirillaceae bacterium | reverse complement strand
GGAGTTACAATACCTTATGCCTCACCCTGAGGAGGACCGGAGGTCCGTCTCGAAGGGTAATTGCTCCAGATCGTGCGTTTTTCAGCAACCTGCTAGAGCATGTTCCGACCGGCCGCCGCTCAGGGAACGCGGGCGAAGCGGGTGAACTGGAAATGCTGGACCTCGCCGCCGGGGGTGGTGTGGTCCTCGAGAATGGTTTCCGCGTCCTTGAAGGCGGGGCCGAGTTCCCGGCCCAGGCTTTCGGCGTCATAACGGATGACCGGAAGGCCGCTGCACTCTTCCGGGCCGTCGGGGGCAAAGGTGCCGATGACGGCGTGCCCGCCCGGGGCCAGGGTCCGTTCCAGGACGGCGCAATATTTCGCCCGCTCGTTTTTTTCGGTGAGGAAGTGAAAGACGCCCCGGTCATGCCAGAGGTCGTATGGGTCCACCGGGTTCCAGGCGGTGATGTCGGCGCTCATCCACTGGACCCGGGAAGCCCGCCCGCCAAGGCGCTCCTGGGCCTGGCGGAGCCCGGCTTCGACGATGTCGAGGACCGTCAGGCGCCGGAATCCCCGGTTCAGCAGCGCATCGACAAGCCGCGACGCGCCGCCGCCGACGTCGATGATCCGGGCCTCCGTCCCGGCGCATGAGTTTTCGATCAGGGCCAGCGAGGTATCGGGGCTGACCTGATACCAGCCGACTTCATCTTCGCGCTTGCCGGCATAGGCCCGGCGCCAGTGTTCCCTTTGGTCGGCCATGCCTAAGGATACCACCGAACGGCGGTGGCGGTTTTTTTGTTGTTGCGCCGTTGACCGTCTTTCCTTAATCGCGTTGAGTGACGGGGATTAAACCGGCGAACCTTCGAGAATTCCGGGAGCCAACCATGACTGAAGACCGCTTCGGCAACCCCCATGCGCCGGGCCTGCCCTACGCCCACGGCGAATACATTCGCGACAGCCGCGACGACCACGCCAAACTGCGCCACGCCTGGCGGTTCATCGAGGCGCGGGTGGCGGACCTGGGGCTCGACGGAATCTACAACCTCAGCGGCTTGGAGCGGCGCTTCGAGGCCCCGGACGACGGCCTGGCGCCGCTCGACGACGAACTGGCGCCGGCGTTGCTGACCGATCGCCTGAACGAGCTGGCGCTGGATCACCTCGGCGGCGACGCGGAAACGCACGCGATCATGGTCTTCAACCGCCAGACCGCCGCCGTGATGACTGCGACGCGGGTACTGGCCGGGCCGGGGCAAACGGTGATCGGGGTTTCGGCCACCGGCAGCCACCCCTGCGTCATCCGCGGGGCCAAATACGCCGGCGCCGATTTCATCGACGCCATCGGCATAGGCCAATTCGAGAAGGCCCTGGGCGAGACCGACAACGTATCGTTGGTGTCGATGACCCGCCTCGCGGTCAGTTACGAGATTCTAGGCCTCAAGGAAATCGAGAAAATCGTCAAGCTGGCCCATGACGCCGGCGCCCGGGTGCTGGTCGACGACGCCGGCGGCGCCCGGGTCGGGCCGGCGGTGTTCGATCAGCCGAGGATGCTGGAGCTCGGTGTCGACGTCGGCTCCACCGGGCTCGACAAATACGGCACCATCGGGCCGCGGGTCGGCCTGATGGGCGGGCGGCGCGAACTGGTCGAGGAAATGCGCGCCCTGGCTTTCGAATTCGGCGTCGAGGCGAGGCCGATGCTGTATCCGGCCATCGTCCATTCGCTCGAACAATACGACCCGGCCCGGGTGCGCGAGTTGGTCGCCTCGACCCGGAACGTCGCCCAGGCGCTGAAGAAACGGCTCGGCAACCGGATCACCGAAACGCCGGTGATCGTCCGCCTCGACGGCGAGGATATCCTGGAAATCGCCATCGAGCGGGCCGGCCTCGCGGAACGGCCGGTGATGCCCATCGAGGCCTCGGCCGGGCTGTCGATGCTGCTGCTTCGGGATTACGGCGTGCTGACGGTGCATTTCGCCGGCCTGCCGCCGGGCACCTCGGCGCTGCTGATCAAGTTCTTGGCCCCGGAGACCCTGGCCCGCTTCGGCGGTCCTAGGCGGTTCGCCGAAGCCGTGGACAAGTCCCTCGACCGGCTGGCCGAGGTGATCGGCGAACCGAAGGCTTTCCGGGCGCTTTTGTTCGGCGAGGACGGGGAAGTCTAATCCCATATTCTACTAGTAGATATAGTCGCGAATAGAGCAAAAAAAGAATATTAGCTTCCCCCAAGGGCCGGGGCCTAAACCAGCCCCGCCTCCTCAATCAGGCCCAGCATCAGGTTCATGTTGTGCACCGCCTGACCGGCGGCGCCCTTGCCCAGGTTGTCCACCAGCGCCGCCACCACCGCCTGTTCCCGGGCCTGGTTGGCGAAGACGTGCAGCCTGAGTTCGTCGGTGCCGTTCAGGGCCTCGGGCTCGAGGCCCGCCATCGCCGCCGTCGAGGCCAGGTCCGCCACGGTGACGAACCGGCGGTCCTGGTAATGGGCGGAAAGCGCGCCGTGAATGTCCTTTGGTTCGGGCTTGCCGGGCAAAGACCACAATTGCAACGGCAACTGCACGATCATGCCCTGGCTGAAGCGCCCGACGCTGGGCATGAACAACGGCCTTCTCTTCAGCCCGCCATGGACCTCGATTTCGGGCACGTGCTTGTGCTCCAGGCCGAGGCCGTAGACCCGGAACGGGGCCTCGGTGTAGTCGGCGGCGGTTTCGTCCTCGTAGCTTTCGATCATCTTGCGGCCGCCGCCGGAATAGCCGGAAACGGCGTTGAGGGTTACCGGATGGCCGGCCGGCAACAACCCGGCCGAAATCAGCGGACGCAGCATGGCGATGGAGGCCAGGGCGTAGCAGCCGGGATTGGCGACCCGCTTGGCCTCGGCGATGCGCCCGGCCTGTTCGGCGTCGAGCTCAGGAAACCCATACGTCCAGCCGTCGGCGGTCCGGTGCGCCGTCGAGGCGTCGATGATCCGGACGTCCGGGTTGCCGATCAGCGCCACCGCTTCCCTGGCGGCGGCGTCGGGCAGGCACAGGATCGCCAGGTCGCACCCGTTCAGCATCCCGGCCCGGGCGCCTGCGTCCTTGCGCTTGTCGTCCGGCAGGCTGGCGACCGTGACGTCGGCGCGGCCGTCCAGGCGCGCCCGGATCCGCAGGCCCGTGGTGCCGGCTTCGCCGTCGATGAATATCCTTGCCGTCATGGTCCTTATCCTTCAATAGCCCAAAAAAACCGGGCGCCCTAACGGGACGCCCGATCTTAGAGCAAAATCCATTATCCGGGGATTAACGTTTTGTTATTTACAAGATAGAATTTCCATTGTGTTTTCAACGTGCTACAGCTTCCGCATTTCAATTACAAACGATTTCCACACGAAGTTTTAAATTTATGTCCTGAAGTAATGAAATGAGGTCTGAGGTGGTCCCAGAAAATCGGACAGACACCGCGTCAAAATCGGTAACTATCAGATCAAGTCGCAACTAATATAACACTACCTTCAGACATTGCAGCCCCCATGCCAATGTCCTTGGCGAACTTCTATAAATGAAGTGGCGCGAACATAGCTTGGCGTAACACCCGGATGATTAAAATATCGCGTCTTTCCACTTTGTAGAATATGGCATGGGATTGGTGAATAAGGCATCGATACCCTTTGCGAATATGATTAACTTTTTTGCCAAGCTTGGGGTTTTCAACAATGGAATTAAAGCAGGCATTCATTGAATCCCGATAGGTCCGCGCCTGTTCGATGCCAAACTGTTCGATTGTATAGTAGGCGATATCCCGAATATCGTTTTCAGCCCGTTTTGATAGTCGATACTCAGGCATTTTCAGTTAGGTCATGACCTTGATGCCGTTCCTCCGCCTCGTCCCATATGTCAGTTACGCTGAGATCGCTTGAACCACTTTGTTCACCCTCAACCAGTAAATTCCGCAGTGTTTCCAGATTATCCTCTTTGGATTGATCTTTACGGATAAGGTCGCGAAAATACTCGCTGTCATTGCCGTATTTACCGGACTCGACCAGTCCCTTAACCCAATCATCCATTTGATCGGTAATCGTGATGGTCTTTCGAGTCATGGCCATGATTTTGCAGTCCCTGAAATTATTCTATCGTATGATAATATCATACTTTAAACCGCAACGAGTCGATTTGTTCAAAAGAATAAAGGGCCGCCCCGCAGAATGGCCCTTTTCGTATTCTGTATTGTAGCTTGCGGTTTAACGTTTCGAGAACTGGAAGCTGCGCCGCGCCTTGCGGCGGCCGTACTTCTTGCGCTCGACGACGCGGGAATCGCGGGTCAGGAAGCCTTCCTTCTTGAGCGCCCCCCTCAGGCCCGGCTCATAGAACATCAGCGCCTTGCTGATGCCGTGCTTGACCGCCCCGGCCTGGCCCGAAAGCCCGCCGCCCTTGACCGTGCAGGTGACGTCGTATTGGCCCTCGCGTTCGGTGACGGCGAACGGCTGGTTGATCAGCATCCTCAGCACCGGGCGGGCGAAATAGGTTTCCAGTTGGCGGCCGTTGACGGTGATCTTGCCGGGGCCGGGCTTGATCCACACCCGGGCGACGGCGTCCTTGCGCTTGCCGGTGGCGTAGGAGCGGCCCTTGCCGTCGATCTTCGGCTCGACCGGGACCACGGGCTCCGCCGCCGGCGTCACGGCCCCGGCTTCCGAGGCAACGGCGTCCGCTCCGCCGGCCGCCGGCGGGGTGACGATATCCTTCAGGTCGGCCAGGGTCTTGGTTTCCTCGGCCATCGCTTAGGCGCTCCTCTTGTTCTTGGGATTCATCTGGGCGACGTCCAGGACCTCGGGGTTTTGCGCCTGATGGGGGTGCTCGGCGCCCTTGTAGACGTGCAGTTTCCGCATCTGCTGGCGGCCCAGGGGGTTGCGGCTGATCATCCGCTCAACGGCCTTGATCACCACGCGCTCGGGGTGCTTGCCGGCCAGGATGCCGCCGGCGGTGCGGGACCTGACGCCGCCCGGATAACCGGTGTGCCGGTAATAAATCTTGTTTTCCGTCTTGCGGCCGGTCAGGTGAACCTTGTCGGCGTTGACGACGATGATGTTGTCGCCGCAATCGATATGGGGCGTGAAAAGCGGCTTGTGCTTGCCGCGCAGCCGCATGGCGATGAGCGAAGCCAGCCGGCCCAGGACCACGTCCTCGGCGTCGATGACGTACCATTTCTTCTCAACGTCCGACGGTTTCGCCGAATAGGTTTTCATCACAGGTTCCGTCCAATTTTTTTCGTTCCAGCCTAGCCAAACCGAGGCCGGGAAGGCGCGGAGTATGCCATTAATTTTGTCCGAGTCAACGCGAAATTTGCAAAGAAAACCGAGGTTTAGGGGAGTGGTATTATAATACCGCCCCATTCCCTATCTGCCTCCTACTTGCCCCTGTCGGGGGGGATGGAATAGGTCCCCGTGGCGTGGGCGACCGGTTCGTCGTGGCCGTCGGAATGCAGCGTCACCTCGACCACCGCCAGGCGCTTACCGAGCTTCAGCAGCCGGCCTTCGGCCATCAGGTCGGCGGGGCTGGGCCGGTGCAGGAAATTGACGTTGAAGCTGGTGGTCACCGCCAGCTTGACGATGCCGATGACGCCCAGCACCACGGCGTACATGGTGGTATCGGCCAGGGCCATCATCGTCGGCCCCGAGACCGTGCCGCCGGGACGCAGCATGCTTTCCGCGAACGGCAGGCGCAGGGTCGCCGTGCCCTTGCCGATGTCATCGGCGTTGATACCCATTTCCTTCGCCCAGGGTATCTCCTTCGCCATCAGGACGTTGAAATCATCGGCGGTGATCTTGGGCATTGTTGCGGGGTTCCGTTTTTGCGGCAGCGCTGAGGGACAGCGAAACCATAGTTTCCGTTTACGTTAACGTCAATCTCGGGTACGTTGTCCTCTGTTGTTTGTTAGAGAGAAACCCAGGGCCGGACAACGCCATGATCCTTGATTTTGCCCCGCCAATGACGGCACTCTCGCCCTGAAACCAAAGCCGGACCCCCGGCGGGGAGCCTTGATCCATGACCGCTAATTCAGGAAACGATCCGATCCTCTTGCGCCATGACGAGGACGCCATCGCGACGCTGACCCTCAACCGCCCCGACAAGTTCAACGCCCTGTCGACGGAACTCATGGGCCTGATCCAGCAGGAACTGGACTCGCTGGCCGGGGACAAATCCGTGCGCGCCGTCGTCATAGCCGCCAACGGCAAGGCTTTCTGCGCCGGCCACGACCTCCGCGAGATGAGCGACGACCCCGGCGAGGAAGCCATCCAGGCGCTGTTCGACCAATGCAGCCGAATGATGGTGTCGTTGACGCAAATCCCGCAGCCGGTGATCGCCCGCGTGCACGGCATCGCCACCGCCGCCGGGTGCCAACTCGTCGCCCAGTGCGACCTGGCGGTGGCTTCCGAGGAAGCGCGGTTCGCCACCTCGGGCATCAACGTCGGGCTTTTCTGCGGCACCCCGATGGTCGCCGTGACCCGCAACCTGCCCCGCAAGCAGGCCATGGAAATGCTGATGACCGGTGATTTCATTAACGCGACGACGGCCGAACAATACGGCCTGGTCAACCGCGTGGTGACGGCCGGCGAATTGGATGGCGCCGTCCGCGAACTGGCCGGGGCCGTCGCCGCCCAGGGCCCCGCCTTCGTCGCCGCCGGGAAAAAGCTTTTCTACCGCCAGATCGAGGACGGCCTGACCGGGGCCTACAAGGAAGCGACCAAGACCATGGTCGAGAACATGCAGCGCCAGGACGCCCGCCAGGGCATCAACGCCTTCCTCGATAAACGCGACATGCCCGAGTGGAAGGACCGGTGAGCAAACCCGCCGCCGAAGAACCGCTTCATTACGACGACGCCCTGCTTCGCCGCATCCTTACCAACGTCAGGACCATCGCCATGGTCGGCGCGTCGCCCGATTGGGTGCGGCCGTCGAATTTCGCCATGAAATACCTGCAAAGAAAGGGGTACCGGGTGATTCCGGTCAACCCGGGCCATGCCGGCAAGGACATCCTGGGCGAAACCACTTACGCCCGTTTGCGCGACATTCCCGACAAATTCGACATGGTCGACGTGTTCCGCACGTCGGACGCCGCCGGCGTCATCGCCGACGAGGCCATCGAGGTCGCCGCCGGCAAGGGCGCCCAAGTCCTGTGGATGCAGTTGGGCGTCCGCGACGACGCGGCGGCCGAACGGGCCGGGGCGGCGGGGCTGACGGCGGGGATGAACCGCTGCCCGAAGATCGAATACGGGCGGCTGTTCGGCGAGTTGGGCTGGAGCGGCGTCAATACCGGCATCATCAGTTCCAAACGCAGGAAACCAAAGGCATGAACGACAAGCCGAAGAAAGCCCCGGCCCGCAAGACAAAGGCCAAGGCCGCCAAATCCTCCGGCCGGTCCAAGGAATTCGGCATCGAGACCCTGGCCATTCATGCCGGCGCCAGTCCCGAACCCGTCACCGGGGCGCGCAACACGCCCATCTATCAGACCACGTCCTACGTTTTCGAGGACGTCGAGCACGCCGCCGACCTGTTCAATCTGCAGACCTTCGGCTTCATCTATTCGCGCCTCACCAACCCGACGGTGGCGGTGCTCGAGGAACGCATGGCGGCGCTGGAAGGCGGCCGCGCCGCCGTCTGCGCGGCATCGGGCCACGCGGCTCAGTTTTTGGCCTTTTTCACCCTGCTGGAGCCGGGCGACGAGTTCATTTCGTCGCCCAATCTCTACGGCGGCTCCATCACCCAGTTCGGCCACAGCTTCAAGCGCCTGGGCTGGACCTGCCATTTCGTCGATCCCACGGACCCGGAAAACTTCCGCAAGGCCCTGACGCCCAGATGCAAGGCCATCTTCATCGAGGTCCTGGCCAACCCCGGCGGCATCGTCCTCGATGTCGAGCCCATCGCCGCCATCGCCCGGGAAGCCGGGATTCCGCTGATCGTCGACAACACCATGGCGACGCCGTACCTGTGCCGGCCGATGGAATGGGGGGCCGACCTGGTGGTCCATTCGACGACCAAGTTCCTGTCTGGGCACGGCACGTCCATGGGCGGGGCGCTGATCGAGTCGGGCAGGTTCGACTGGGCCAGGGACGGCAAGTTCCCGACCATGACCGAGCCCGACCCCGCCTATCACGGGTTGACGTTCCATGAGACCTTCGGCGATTTCGGCTTCACCATGAAGGCGCGCACCGTGGCGCTGCGCGATTTCGGCCCGGCGATGTCGCCGGCCAACGCCTTCTACACCATCACCGGCATCGAATCGCTGCCGGTGCGGATGGAGCGCCACGTCGCCAACGCTGGGATAGTGGCGGAATTCCTGGACACCCACCCGGGCGTCGATTGGGTGTCCTATGCCGGGCTGAAGAACAGCCCCTATCACGCCCTGGCCAGGAAATACCTGCCCCGGGGCTCAGGCTCGGTGTTTACCTTTGGCCTCAAGGGTGGCTACGAGGCCGGCGTCCGGCTGGTCGAATCGGTCAACCTGTTTTCCCATCTCGCCAACGTCGGCGATACCCGGTCGCTGATTCTGCACCCGGCCTCGACCACGCACCGCCAATTGACCGACGAACAGCGCCACGCCGCCGGCGCCGGCCCCGACGTGATCCGCCTTTCCATCGGCCTGGAAACGGCCGGCGACCTGTTGGCCGATCTCGACCGGGCGCTCGGCCCGGCTAGGACCCGTTGACAATTATCGCATCCAGATTGCCGCGACGGTTCAAAACCTGAAACGCCTCGTCAAACACGCCATCATGCGGAGGGCCGAGCCCCTACCGCGGAGAGAACAGTGGATTCGACGGGCACATCAATATCACGGGCTACAAGCGGCCGGAAAAAAGTCGGATGGGTCGGGTCTTTTCCGTCAAGGCGTCCGCCGCCGCACGGGCCGCCGAAGCCGCCGGGCCATGACTTCCAATTTTTAAGGGTTGTCGAACTCCCTTTTCGGCCCCAGGTAGTACCACCAGTTCAACACCAGGCAGATGAAGTAGTAAGCGGCAAACCCATAGAGGGCGTACTGCGGAGTCGCAGCCTTGATCTGCTCGCCGAACACCTGAGGAATGATGAAGGCTCCGTAAGCGGCGACCGCCGACGTCCAGCCCAGGGCGGGCCCCGCCTGTTCCTTGGGGAAGATCATGGCGATGGTGCGGAAGGTCGAGCCGTTGCCGATGCCGGTGCCGGCGAACAGCACCATGAAGAGCAGGAAGAACGGAACGAAGTATTCCTCCGGCGTCGCCGAAACGTAGGCGGCCTGCATGAAGTAGGCAACGCCAAGGGCGCTCAGGATCATCATGATGGTGATGATCTGAGTGACCTTCGCCCCGCCAACCCTGTCCGATACCCAGCCGCCGATGGGGCGGATAAAGGCGCCGATGAAAGGACCCATCCAGGCGTACATCAGGGCGCTCGGGCCGTTCGGGTTGAGGGTGTCATGGGTGATGACGCCGTTAACCTCCAGATGTTGAAAACCGAAAACGACCTTGATGGCCAACGGAAAAGCCGCCGAGTAGCCGATGAAGGAACCGAAGGTCATGGTATAGATGATAGTCATGACCCAGGTTTGCTTATTGTGGAAGATTCCGTACTGGCGGCCAAGGTTGTCCTTGACGAAAAAACATATGTAGTAAAGCCCCGCGACGGTTGCGGCGATGACGCCAAACAGCACGAACCACTTGAACCAGATCGGCATACCCAATCCAACCGGCGGCGGAAGAATGAAATAGAGGCCGCAAGCCGCGGTAACGAACCCGACCAGTAGCATCGCCGAGATGCGGGCGAAGGCGCCGGACGTGCCGCCGGCGATCTCCGGGGTCACTTCGTCGGTGCGGATGTTGTTCATGCCGAACCAGCCGGCGAAGGCCAGCGGGATCAGGGCCAGCAGCCAGACGAACCCGGCGTTGGCGATCCAGGTTTCCGAGCCCGCCGGGATCTTGCCGACCAGGGTGCCCGACGTGCTCTGCAGGATCATCGGCTCGCCGGCCAACGCGCCAAACACGCCGAAGGTCATCACCAGCGGCACCACGACCTGCATGGTCGTCACCCCGGCATTGCCGAGCCCCGCGTTCAGGCCCAGCGCCAGCCCCTGCATGCGTTTGGGGAAAAAGAAACTGATGTTGGACATCGAAGAGGCGAAATTGCCGCCGCCGAACCCGGAAAGCAGCGCCAGGACCTGGAACACCCACAGCGGCGTATCCTTGTCCTGCAGGGCGAAGCCCGCGCCGGTCGCCGGAATCATCAGCAGCGCGGTGGTGAAAAAGATAGTGTTCCGCCCGCCGGCGATGCGGATGAAAAAGGTGCTGGGAATGCGCAAGGTGGCGCCGGTGAAACCGGCGATGGCGGCGAGCGTGAACAACTCGGACTTGGCGAAGGGAAAGCCCAGATTGAGCATCTGCACCGTGATGATGCCCCAGTACAGCCAAACGGCGAATCCGCACAGCAGGCTCGGGATCGAGATCCAGAGATTCCGGTTGGCGATGCGTTTTCCGGTGGAATCCCAGAACGCCTCGTCTTCAACATCCCATTTCGTCACATCGGTCATCTCGTTTCCCCTTTGTTGTCGTTCGTTCCCGCTCGCTGTTCACCAAATTCGGTGCCCGGCTAGTCGCACCTGGACTCCGCCCCTTCGCGCCGGTACCACCACCAGGTCACGAACAGGCACGTCGCGTAAAACACGATAAAGAACATCAGGGCGAACCGGATGGTGCCTGTGGTCTCGATGGAAATGGCAACCATCGCCGGTATGAAGAACAACCCCAACGCGGCGATGGCGGCGGTGAAACCCAAGGCGACGGAGGCTTCGATCTCGCCTTGGGAAATCTCAGCCTCTCGCGTGGCCTTGCCTTTCCCCTTGGCCCGGCGCTGGTGCAACGCCAGGAAAACGGTCGGCACCACCCGGAACACCGACCCGTTGCCGATACCCGTGGTGATAAAAATCAGCATGAAGGCGGCGAAGAACCATGGAAGTTCGTTGCCGCCGGACCCCGAAGGCAGAAACATAAAGGCTCCGATCACCGCCATTAGCATGACGGCGAAGTTCCAGAAGGTGACCCGGGCGCCGCCAAGGCGGTCGGACAGCCACCCCCCGAACGGACGGACCAAGGCGCCAATTACCGGCCCGATAAACGCCCACTTGGCGATTCCCTCCCCGGGGAACACCGCCGCGAGAAGGATCGGGAAGGCGGCGGCAAATCCGATGAAGGAGCCGAAGGTTCCCGCATAGAGCCATCCCAGCAGCCATGCGTGCTTGCGCCGGAAGATCACGGTCTGCTGGCCCAACGTCGCCTTAACATCGCGTATGTTGTTCATGCCCCACGCGGCGGCAATGGCCGCCAGCAGGATCAACGGAACCCAGATAAAGGCGGCGTTCTGCAACCAGACTTCGCTCACCACGTCCCCACGCACGTAGGTCTGGGACCCACCGCCCTTGATGGCCAGTGCGCCGCCGTAGATCACCAAAGGCACCACCGCCTGCACGATACCGACGCCCAGGTTGCCGACCCCGGCGTTCCACCCCAGCGCGGTGCCCTGCATCCGTTTGGGGAAGAAGAAACTGATATTGGCCATGCTGGCGGAAAAGTTGCCGCCGCCGAGCCCGCACAGCAGCGCGATGACGACAAACACCGCGTAGCTGGTGCCGGGATTCTGCACGGCCAATGCCATCCACAACGTAGGAATCAGCAGGGACAACGTGCTGAATACCGTCCAGTTCCTTCCTCCGAAGACAGGCACGACGAAGGAACAAAGAAGCCTGAGGGCGGCGCCCGAAATGCCCGGGGCGCCGGCCAGCCAAAACAGTTCGCCGGTGGTGAACTGGAAGCCGATCCGGGGCAGTTCGATGACCACCGCGCTCCACACCATCCATACCGCGAAGGACAGCAGCAGCGGCGGCATGGAAAAGAGCAGGTTGCGTATGGCGATTACCCGGCCCGTCTGCTGCCAGAATTTTTCGTCGTCCGGGCGCCAGTCCCTCAACCAGCGGCCACCGGGCACCCCCACCTCCAGCAATTCTCCGTCGACCATCTGTTGGCGAAGGGCCGGATCCTGCTCCAGGATCTCCCGGCGCTCGCTCCTCGCCGCCATCCAGGTCCAGATCATCACGCCGCCGAGCACGGCGTACATCAGCATGAAGGCGCTGCTGCGCACGTTCGTCGCATCGGCGGCGATCCCGAACATAATGGGAAGACTGAACCCGCCGAGCCCGCCGATGACGCCGACCAATCCGCCGACGCTGCCCATATTGTCCGAATAGTGGTCGGCCAGACTTCGGTAGACGCTGGCCTTGCCGATCCCCTGGGCAATGCCGACGATGAAGACAAGAATCGTGAACATCACCACGCCGACACGAATATCGAAGGAGGAATCGCCTTTGATTCCGTGAATGGTGAAGGTAGTCGACGGGTAGGACAGGAAGAACAGGCAAATGATCGAGATCCAAAACACCCACCAGGTCACCGTGTCGCCGCCCCATTTATCGGAGAACCAGCCGCCCAGGGCGCGGATGACGCCGGAAGGCAGGGTGAAGAACAAGGAGATGAAGGCAGCCATCGTCAGTTCGAGGCCGTATTCCGCCATGTAGTATTTGGGCAGCCACAGGGCAAGCGCCACGAACCCGCCGAAAACGAAGTAATAGGCGAGACCGTACCGCCATACCCGGGTCTTCCTGAGCGGTTCGAGCATGTTGGTGAGGGTCGGCATTTTCCCAGACCGCTTACGCCCCTCGAGCAGGGGGTCCGGATAGGTAAAGAACCAGAATACGACGGCCATCACCAGCATCGACACCGAGTAGATGGTCGGCACCGCGCGCCAGCCCAGGGCGACGATGATCAGCGGCGCGACGAAGATGTTCACCGCCGCGCCGGCGTTGCCGGCGCCGAAAATGCCCAACGCCGTACCTTGGCGCTCTTTCTGGAACCAGGCGGAGGTGTAGGCGATGCCGATGGCGAACGAGCCGCCGGCAAGGCCGACGCAGAGGCCGATCAGCAGGTACTGCCAAAATTGATCGGCGAAGGCCAGCCCATAGGTGGCGATGGCGACCAGAATCATCTGAATGAAATAAACGATGCGTCCGCCATAGCGGTCGGTGAGCAGTCCGAGGGGCAAGCGCACCAAGGAACCGGTGAGGATCGGCGTGGCGACCAGCAGGCCGAACTCGGTTTCGTTGAGACCGAGTTCGGCCTTGATCTTGATTCCGATGACCGCGAACATGGTCCACACCGCGAAATTGACGGTGAAGGCCAACGTGTTCATGGCCAGGACGGTGTATTGTTTTCTTGGTTCGTATTCGACGACCGTGTTTGTCACTTTTTCGGAATTCCAGTGTGGTTCTTGCTGTTCGGGCGTTCACGTAGAGAGGGATTTCTCGCCGGAGGAAGCAATGGTGGCGTCCGATGCCGCCGATCGAAACCTTGGCAGTCCCGACAAAGCGTAATAATGATCTCTTCGGTCATGTTCGGTGGGGAAGATGGTGTAACCGGGTTGCCTTTCTCTCACGCGTCCACCACCTTGATCGGAACGCCGCCCCCCAGGGGTAACGGATTCCCGGAACCCGGGAACAACCCAACTCTGTCCAAACACCGCGAAAGTCGAGTAAATGTCTGAGGGTTTTCTTGGGGTTCCTTATTTTTTCAACGCCACGTACCTTCTCATGGAAATAAAGGGCCTGGTGATGTATCCGAAAGGATAGCTGAAAACATGCACCAGCTTGGTAAAGGGGAAGTAGGCAAAGAAGAGAAGCGCAAAGATGATGTGCAGTTTATTGGCAAGCGGCGCGCCCGCGATCATCGAAACATCCGGTTGCAGTTTGAAGATGCCGCCGATCCAGGGTCCCGCCGAATAAGATATTCCAAAGACCATTTCCACGGCCGATTGATAAAGCCCAAAACCAGCGATAATAATCAGGAACAGAAGGATGATATAATCATCCGGCGTGCTCATCGCCTTTACCTGCGGGATGAAGATCCTCCGCCCAAGAGCCCATGCAATTCCAAAGAGAAAGAGAATTCCGCCACCGAGCCCCGCCCATCTGAAAAAATCAACCCAGGAGGCGAGGTTGTATGCGCCTCCTATAAATCCCGCAAGATGGGCAAAAAACAGGACGAGTATGCCCCAGTGCAGGCACAGGGATGCAGGGCCAATGGAGGCGCGGCCGAAGAATCCGGTCGACCGGGTCGTCCACAGATAATCCCCGCGGACGCTCGAGTCCCACTTGCCTCTGTGTCCACTCATCATTCCGCTGAAGCCACGGTATATGATGCCACCGAAAAACAGTGTGATGGTGATGTAGGGCAGTCCGATGAAAAAGAAGTTATCCCACATGGTTTTCCACCTTTTGCTCTCGTTGTTTTGACAAGGGTTGTGTCTTTTGTTCGATGGTTATGACTTTCTCCAAGGCATCGAGAAGATGGAGATATGGTGTTTTCAACTCTTCCAGCCGGGAACGCATCGGAGGCAGAAACGGCAAAACATATTCCTCAATGAATTTATCTCTCACCGGGTCGTCTTTTGATTCAGTCGTCAGTGAAAGAAAATCCACCATTAACGGCAGGTAATCCGGCAGCTCTTTTCCATTCGGCTTGCGCCCGAAATGGTTATAAATGCCACCCAGTTCGATCATGTATTCGTTTCTGTCGGAAACGGCGGCAGTGGCGCACGTCTTGGGTTCGTCATAGGCATGACTTCCAAGATACAGGGGGCATTGAGGGTCCAGTTCGAATAAATCGATATAATCTTCTTCGGCAATGGCGTTTTCGCCTAAGAACCTGGAAAGCAACATCGCACTCTCTTTATCGATGCTTTCCAGCCTTTTAACCACTTCTTCGGCTTCTTTCCTGATTTCCTCCCGCTTCGCGTCGTCTTCGGGCGGGCCGCACCACAACTCGGCTATGAGCGCATAAACATCCTTCAATATTTGATTTCCGTTCATGCTACTCATAATCTTTCGAACCCGTGTGATGTGATTTGTGATAACTTTTTCTTCTTTTCATCGGCGACCAGGGATTCATCTGGTCAAAGCCGGCGAAGCCACGCTCGGTATAGGGGCTGATGTCCGTGTCTTCGCGTTTTGCATTGGGAACCACAAAGCGTTCGTCGTAAAAAGCAAGGGACAATGCCCGCACTATTCCGTTGGCGTCTTCTTCGCTCAATCCAACTCTGTCGAGCACTCCGGTATCGGGCTTATTATCCACCCTTATGCTTCTTTCGTAGTGTCTCACCGCGAGTTGACGCAGAAGCGTCTTCTTCACCACCTCTTCATTGCCGGCCCCGAACATGGAAGCAAGATACTTGAAGGGGACACGGAATTTGTCCATTTCGTCGAGGCTGAGAAGCGGGCCTTCCGACGGTTTTTCCATATCAAAGATGTCTTCAGCCGTAGGAGTATTCTTTCCGGCGCTGGTCGTGATGGGAGCCAAGGGCGGGATATAGAACAGGCTCGGCAAAGTCCTGAATTCGGGATGAAGCGGAAGCGCCAGCTCCCATTTCTTGACTATTTTGTAAATCGGCGAGCGTTGTGCCGCGTCAATACAATCGTCACTGATGCCGCTTTCCTTGGCCGCTTTTATTACCTCTGGGTCAAAGGGATCCAGAATGATATCTCTTTGTGCCTCGACTAGGTCTTTATCTTCCGCCAGGGCGGCTTCCTCTACCCGATCCATATCGTAGAAAATAATTCCAAAAGAGCGGATTTTTCCTACGCAGGAATGGAAACAAACCGGAGGCAGGCCCGATTCAATTCTCGGATAGCAGAGAATGCATTTCTCCATCTTTCCGCTGGCCCAGTTGTAATAGGGCTTTTTATACGGACACGATGAGACGCAATAGCGCCAGCTGCGGCATCTGTTTTGATCAATGAGAACGACACCGTCCTCTTCCCTTTTATAGGCGGCGCCGGATGGACAGGCGCCTACGCAACCGGGGTTGAGGCAGTGATTGCATATGCGCGGTAGATAGAAATAGAAGCAGTCCCTGAACTTAAGCGTCGCCTCCTTTTCCTGTTCGCTCATTTCCCCAAAATTCACATCGTGCTTGCCGGTAATGTGGGCGCCGCCGGCGTTATCTTCCCAGTTCACGCCCCAGTTAATGGGAACATCTTCTTCTTCCGTGACCATGGATTTAGGTCTTCCGACCGGCTGCTGTTTGGATTGTTCGGAAGAATGCAGGTCATCGTAGGTGAAGGTATATACATCACCGTCTCCGTAGTAATCCGCCATCTCGGGCGTGTGGGGATTGTAAAAGAGATTGGAGAGCATGTAGGCCTTACCGCCATAGCGAAGTTTCAGCTTGTCGCCATCCTTCTCCCATCCTCCCTTCCACAAATCCTGGTTTTCCCATTGCTTCGGATAGCCGATGCCCGGCTTGGTCTCCACATTGTTCCACCACATGTATTCGGCGCCTTCCCGGTTCGTCCATACGTTCTTGCAGGCGACCGTGCAGGTATTGCAGCCAATACACTTCTCCAGGTTGAAGGTCATGCTTAATTGAGCTTTTACTTTCATGGTCTTTGCACTCATTTCGCTGGTAATTTATGGAGATCACGTTCCTGATAGATCGGCTTGTTTTCAGCGCCCAAAGGCATTTTGCGGATGATTACCCCGTGGTCGCGTTCAGACGGGCTGGTTCCCCAATAGTTGATGTAATATGAGAATTGGGCATATCCGCCGATCATGGTGTGCGGGTTCATCAGGATTCTGGTGGTGGCGTTGTTGTTGCCGCCGCGCAGGTCGGAGAGATTGTTTTTCTTGGCAAGAGGCGAGAACGGAACATTTACATTCCGTTCCACCTGATGGTAGGTGATGGCCATGGTACGCGGCACCTGATGGCTTACGACGGCCCGGACGACTTCAATCCCGTTTTCGCAATACATTTCCACCCAGTCGTTGTCTTTCACCTCGATATCATTTGCATCATCGGGATTGAGCCATACCGTGGGACCTCCACGAGACATGTGCATCATCGGCCAATGGTCTCTGAAAGAGCTGTGTATCTGCCATTTGCCATGCGGCGTGATGAAGCGGAACACCTTTGACTTGGGACCGGCTTTATCCGGTTTGATATCGCCAATCGCTATCATATCCAACGGCGGTTTGTTGGTTGGAAGCCCTTCTCCCAGTTCCCTGATGCCCTGGTGGTCGTAATAAATTTCCTGCCTTCCCGAAAGGGTGTGCCAGGGCTTCAGCCGTTCCACATTCATCGTCCACGGGCCGAAGGTTCTCTGTTTTCCGTTTTTATCGGCCAACACACAACTCCACTGTGGCGTCGTGTGAATTCTTCTCGGCTGTGAAATGATGTCCTTGTAATGGACCTTCCTGCCTTTGACTCCATCAACCATGTCGGCGAGGGGAAGACCCACTTTCTTTTCCATTTCCTTGAAAAAGAGCGATGACAGCCGGCCGTTGAGTTCCGGAGAAATCTGAAGAATGAGCTCACAGGCCTGCTCCGGCTTTTCGAAATACACGCGGTCGTCTTTTACATCCAAGACTTCGTTGTGTTTGAGCTCTTCCTCGACGATCGGCGTCAGGTCCGTGTACTGTCCTTTGGAACCATAGCCTTTGGGCTGGCAGACGAGCGGGCCCAGTGAAACCAGTTTGTCGTAAACCTTGGTGTAATCCCGCTCGACGACGGCGATATTGGGGAATGATTTGCCGGGGACGAGTTCCGTATCGCCATTTCGCCAGTCCTTTATCTCGCCTAAGGGTTGGGCGAGTTGGTCGGGGCTGTCCATCCACAAGGCATTGAACACAATGTCTTTTACCGGTTCGGGGAAATGTTTCTCCGCCATTTCCGAGAACTTCTTGGCCAAGAGCTTAAAGGCTTCCCAGTCGTGCTTGGTTTCCCATGGCGGCTCCGTCGCCGGCGTCAAGGGATGAACAAATGTGTGCATATCGCCGAAGGTGACATCGTATTTTTCGTACCAGAAGGCGGCCGGCAGAACGACATCGGAATAATTGGCGGTGGAATCCATGCGGATGTTGAGGTTGACCAGAAAGTCCAGTTTGCCGATGGCTTCTTCTTCGTGCCATTCGATTTCATTCATCAGGCCTTTTGCCGGCTCTTCGTCCCACATTACGTTGTTGTGCGTTCCGAGGAAGTGCTTGAGCGCCAATTCATGCCCCCGCATGGAAGTTCCGATGAGGTTCCCGCGATACACGGTGAGCATTTTCAGGCGGTTTTCGGGGGCGTCCACATCATGAATGGCAAAATTCAACTTGCCTTCCTTGAATTGCTCCGCAACCCATTCTTTGACTTCACCATCGTCTTTACACCCCGCTTCCACGGCTTCCTTGTAAATCTCCATCGGGTTCTTTTTGTCGATTTGAGGGAAGAAAGGCAGCCATCCCAACCTAACGGCAAGGGCGTTCATGTCGGCCGCGTGGTTGAATTCGGGAAGCTTATTGGCCCCCGTGGCCCACTGGGTGTCGAGAGGCATATTGTCGTATTTCCACTGGCCGGTATGGAAATACCACAAAGAGGTGCTGTTCATCAGCCTGGGCGGCCTCGACCAATCGAGACCGGCGCCGAGATTGACGAACGCGGCATTTAGCCGCGTGTGCTGGGTGCCGACATAGTGGTTGAAATTACCCCCGTTGACCCCGTTGCAGCCGCAAAGGGCAAGCATCACCGCCTGGTTGCGGTAATACATGGAAGCGCCGTGGTAAAAGTGCTGAATTCCCGGGCCTGTTATGAACAGTGATTTGCCTTTTGTCTTTTCGGCATTGTCGGCGAATTCCCTTCCCACCTGGATGGCGAGGTCCCTGCTGACGCCCGTCTGCGACTCCTGCCAGGCCGGGGTATAGGGTTTCGGGTCGTCGTAGTCCTCGGGATAATCGCCGCCCAGCCCTCTCGACACACCGGCCTGCGCCATCAAAAGGTCGAAGGCGGTGGTTACGAGTAATTCCCTGCCATCGTTTGTTGTTATTTTTTTGGCCGGGACTTCGCGTAACATTTCCGTTGCGTTCTGGCTTTCCCCCTTCGACTTGCCCAAATCGATACTGAAGGTATCGGTAAAGTCGCTGAACGAGACCATTGCCTTTTGGTCATCATTTCCGAGCAGGGTGAGGAGCGGATCAAAGTCCTCTTTGGTAACGGCGTTTTTCAGTTGCAGGTTCCAGTTGCCCGTTGGCTCCTTTTCCCACCTGAAACCGACAGACCCGGTGGGAAGGTGCAGATTGCCCTCGCCATCGGTCATGATCAGTTTCCAATCGGCATTTTCCTCGCCTGAGTACTCCGCGACATCGGACGCCCGCAGGAACCGTCCCATCTGATATTTTTCGCCGTCTTCTTCCAGAACGACAAGGAACGGCTGGTTGGTGTATTGTTTTGCATACTCGGTGAAGTACGGCGTTTCCTTGTCGACATAGAACTCTTTCAGGATGACGTGGATACAAGCCATCAGGTAGGCGCCGTCGCTTCCGGGCACGAGCGGAACCCATGTATCGGCATATTTCGTCACATCCGAATAGTTGGGAGAAATCACCACTATTTTCGAGCCCCGGTATTTCGCCTCGGAAACGAAATGGCAATCCGCGGTGCGGGTCATGTTTATGTTGGCACCGGCGACAATCCAGTAGGTGCCGAGATACCAGTCGGAGCTTTCGCAGTTTTCCGTTTGGTCCCCGAACATAGAGGAAGAAACATGCGGAAGGTCGTGATACCACTCGTAATAGCTGCAATATATGCCGCCCAGCAAATTGTTGTACCTGTGCCCCGAAATGAAACTGAGCAGGCTCATTGCGGGGATAGGTGAAAAGTTGGCCATGTGGTCGGCGCCATACTTTTTGATGGTGTAAATCTGGCCCGCCGCGACCAGCTCGACCGCCTTGTCCCAACTCACTCTTTTCCAACCCGCCTTGCCTCTGGCGGATTTGTATTTTTTTGACTTCTCCTCGTCTTCAACGATGCTTGCATAAGCGTCAACGGGGTCTTTGCCGTTTTTGATTTCTTCGGCGTAAAAATCCCACAGCACTTTGCGTACGTACGGAAACTTCGGCCTCAAGGGGCTGTAAGGATACCAGGAAGCGGTAACGCCTCTCTGGCAGCCCCTGGGTTCGACATTGGGGATATCGGGATCGATCTGCGGATAATCCGTTTTTTGAAGTTCCCAGCATATAAGCCCGTCTTTTACGAAGACCTCCCAACTGCAAGACATGGAACAGTTCACGCCATGACCCGTTCGCACGCTGTAGTCGTAGCTCCATCTTTTTCGGTAAAATTCCTCCCACGAACGAGAGTCCTCGCTTACGTTAAACCACTTGCTGTTATCTTTCATGACATCCCTTTTGGTTTCTTTTTGATTTCCATGGTTTTTGAAATCATCTCACGTCCACTTTCTTGTTTCCCACTTTGAGTCCTATCAAGGTGAGGCCAATCAACACCAATATGCTTATGAGCAGAGTCGGCATATATTGAGAAGGAAGACCGACGGCTACATCCGCTTGTTTTTCGGTGCTCTTCAAATAGGCAATTACCGCGACCACATCCGCATCGCTTAATTCGGGTCCCGGCATCGGCACATTGTCGGCTTCCTTCAAAAGCTGCATTGCAATCGGGTCTTTTTCGGCAATCAGCCCTTCGGGATCATTGATTTGCCGTTTGAGCCAGCCTGCTTCCCGGCGCGAGGTTACGCCCGCCAAATCGGGCCCGACCAATTTTCCCTTGCCGATGGTGTGGCAAGCCGCGCAATTATCTAGGAAAATTTCTTGGCCGTTCTCCGCGGCCTGACCATGCTTGATCGGCGCCAACCAAATGACGGCCATAAGAACCCCTAACGCAGGGAGCCGCCATCTTTTTGAAAACCCGGTAATCATATTTGCCAACCTTTCAAGTTTGAGGCCCCGTCACCCCACTCACGCGCGCCGGAATCCTGGAAACGGAACCGACCTCGGCAGGCCGCGCACCCGTTCCGTTTCTCCGTTATCTGTTGCCATGGCGGCGCCTTCGAATCCCATTGTGGCCTTAGCCCTAGATACTTTTTTCTTTTGTCGCCGTGCCTGTCATAAGGGCACGCCCTCAGGAAAATAAATGGTTCCAGGTTTCCCACCTTGATTTTGGTCAAGTGGGCACCAACCATCTCCCTTAAATCGGTTCACCTCCGATGTTAGGAACAGGGAACGGAAAGCGGCCGGTTTCCGCACGCCCCTGCCGCTGATCGGTGAGCGGCGGCCCGAGCCGCGCACCCTCCCTCAAATCACCGGCGTTTCCCGGTACGTGCCCCAGATTTCCCTGAGCGTCTCGACGATGTCGCCCATCGACGCGCCGGCCTTTACCAGATCGATGGTGACCGGCATGATGTTTTGGCTTTCGTCCCCGGCGACGGCCTTGAGCCGGTCCAGCAATCGGCTGAGTTTCCGGTTGTCGCGCTCGTCGCGCGTCTTGTTAAGCGCCTTGATCTGGCGCGCCTCGGTCTGTGGGTCGTAGGGGTGGATTTCGACCTCCGGCGGCTCCGCGTCGTCGACGTATTTATTAACCCCGATCACCGGCCGCTCGCCGGATGCTTTCTTGAGCGCGTGGTCATAGGCCGAATCGGCGATCTCCTTCTGGAACCAGCCCTGCTCGATGGCCTTGATGGCGCCGCCCATGTCGTCGACCTGCCCGATGATTTCGAAAATGCCCTTTTCGAACTCGTCGGTCAGCGCCTCGACGTAATAGGAGCCCCCTAAGGGGTCGATGACCGAGGCGACGTTGGTCTCGTCGGCGATCACCTGCTGGGTGCGCAGCGCCAGCGTCATCGCCTCCTCGGTGGGGATGGCGAAGGCCTCGTCCAAGCCATTCGTGTGCAGGCTCTGCGCGCCGCCCATGACCGCGGCCAGGGCCTGGTACGCGGTGCGCATCAGATTGACCTGGTGCTGCGGCTTGGTGAGCGTGGCGGCGGCGGTCTGGCAATGGAAACGCAGGCGCATGGACTCTGGCCTGGAAGCGCCGAAGCGTTGCTTCATTATTTTCGCGTAAACGCGGCGCACGGCGCGGAACTTGGCCACCTCCTCGAAGAAATCGGCCTGGCTGACGAAGTAGTACGACAGCCGGGGCGCGAAGTCGTCCACCGGCACCCCGGCCTTGGTCACTTCCTCGACGTAGGCGATGGCGTTGCACAGGGTGAACGCGGCCTCTTGCAGCGACGTCGCCCCGGCCTCGGAGATGTGATAGCCGGAGATGTTGACGGCGTTGTAGCGCTTCATGTTTCGGGCGCCGTAGACGATGGTGTCCCGCACGATGCGCATCGACGGCCGCGGCGGATAGATCCATTCCTTCTGCGCCGTGTATTCCTTGAGGATGTCGTTCTGGATGGTGCCGGAAAGCCGGTTCAGGTCATCGCCGCGGTTCTCGGCGACGGCGATGTACATGGCCATCAGAATCCACGCCGTCGGGTTGATGGTCATGGAGACGGAAATTTTCGTCAGGTCGATGCCGTCGAACAGCGCCTCCATGTCGGCCAGCGTATCCACCGCCGCGCCCTCGCGCCCGACCTCGCCCCTCGACATCGGGTGGTCGGAATCGTAGCCCATCAGCGTCGGCATATCGAAGTCGGCCGACAGCCCGGTGTTGCCCTGATCGAGCAGGTATTTGAAGCGCTCGTTGGTGTCCGCCGCGGTGCCGTAGCCGGCGATCTGGCGCATGGTCCACAGCCTGCCCCGGTACATGGTCGGGTAGGGGCCGCGGGTGAACGGGTATTGCCCCGGCAGGCCGATGTCGCCGGTGCCCTCGGCCCTATCGAGCGCGGTATAGACCCTTTTCAACGGCAACCCCGAGGCGGTCTTGTATTCGGACTTGGCTTCCGGCTGGCGGGCGATGAAGTCGGCCAGCTCGCCCTGCTCCCAGTCCTTCAGCTTTTGTTGGAGCCGCTCACGGGTCATGCCGGCGATGGCGTCCCCTTTGCTCTTGGCTTTGCCGCTTTTGGATTTGGCGCTTTTGGATTTGGCCTTGGCCACCGGTCAGTCCTTTTTGATCCTGTCCAACAGTTTCAGCGCCGCCTCGTGGGGGTCCATCCTGCGTTCCCGGACCCGGTCCATCAGCCCCGAAAGCTTATCACGGCCGTCCCGGAAGTCTTTGCGGATTATGTCCTCGGCGGTCTTCAGAACCCGCATTTCCAGGATCCGGCGGCGGCGCTCCTCGAGGCCGCCGGTGTCCGCCAAGTGCCGGCCGTGGCCGTCGATGGCGGCCAGCAGGTCGTCGATGCCTTCGCCGGTCTCGGCGCTGGTCGGCACCACCGAAACCCGCCAATCGCCGCCGCCCATTTCCATCGCCCGCACACCCAGCGTCAGCATTCCCTTGAGGTCGGTGATGGTGGCGTTGGCGTCCGGCCGGTCGCATTTCGACACCACATGGATGTCGGCGATTTCCAGGATTCCGGCCTTGATCGCCTGGATCTCGTCGCCGAGGCCGGGGGCCGAGATCACGGCCACCGTATGCGCCGCCTGTACCACGTCGACCTCATCCTGGCCGACGCCGACGGTTTCGATGAGGATGAGGTCGAAGCCGGCGGCATCGAGCACGTCCACCGCCTCGAGGCTGGCCCGGGCCAGGCCGCCGAGGGCGCCGCGCGTGGCCATCGAGCGGATGAAGACGCCGTCGTCGCCGGTCAGCTCCGTCATCCGCACCCGGTCGCCGAGGATGGCGCCGCCGGAAAACGGGCTCGACGGGTCGATGGCGACGATGCCGACGCGGCGCCCCGACGCCCGCACCGCCTTCGCCAGGCCGCGCACCAGGGTCGATTTGCCGCTGCCGGGGACGCCGGTTATGCCGACCACGTGGGCGTTGCCGGCGCGGCGGAAGATTTCCGCCAATGCCGGCCGGTTTTCCGGTTTCGCCGCCTCGGCCAGGGAGATCATGCGGGCGATGGCGCGGACATTGCCCGTCAGCACGCCGTCGACCAGGTCCATGCCGGGGGATGTTTTGTTCTTTTTCTTGGCGCTCATTCCCCCACCTTATTTTTGTCCCTGTCGCGGCTAACGCCGCTCCCCGCCTCTTGCCCCCCGCCAATAAGCGACTTGAACAGGTCGCGGTCGTCGATGACCCGCCGGGCCTTGAAATCGGTGCGCGGGATGGCGTCGGAGGGCACGATGTCGACCCGGGCGCGGACGCCCAAGACGGTGCCCAAGTCCTTTTCCGCCCGTTCCCGGAGCGCCTTCAGCGCGTTGTCGCCCTTGGCGAAGATTTCCTCGAGCGCGTCCATGCGCACCAGCAGTTCGTCCATGGCGCCGTCCCGCGTAATGATGATCCGGTGTTCGCCGCCGTAGCCGGGGAGCTCGCTGAGGACGCCGTCGATGGCGCTCGGATAGATGTTCTCGCCCCTGATGGTGAACATGTCGTCGATGCGCCCGTAGATGCCGTCGGGCAGGCGCGGATAGGTGCGCCCGCAGGGGTTGTCGGCGCCGTCGGTCCAATGGGTCAGGTCATTGGAAACCAGCCGGATCATCGGCTGCGACGTGCGCTCTAGATGGGTGTAGACCGGCGTCCCCTGCCCGCCCCAGCCGACGCGGCAAAACGACTTCGGGTCGCAGACCTCGGTATAGACCATGTCCTGCCACAACAACATGCCGTCCGTCTCCCTGGTCCCGGCGGCGTTCATCCATGGCGTCATTTCGGCCATCGAGCCGGTATCGATGACCCGGGCGTCGTAGAGGCCGGCGATGCGGTTCCTGACGCTGGGGATCGACGCCCCCGGCTCGCCGGAAAAGAACAGCAGGCCGAGCTCGAATTCCTTCGGATCGATGCCTTCGCCAAGCGCCACCTCGGCCAGGTGCAGCGCGTAGGAAGGCGTGCCGTAGAACGCCTTCGGCCTGGTCATCCGCATCCACAGGGCGGCGCGCGCCGTCATCCCCGTCGCCCCGGCGCCGAAGGGGAAGCATTTTGCGCGCAGGCGCTCGGCCCCGATCAGCGTCCCCCACGATCCCATGTAGAGGCTGAACACCGAGCCGATGAAGACGATGTCGCCGGGCCTGAGCCCCATGCCCCACATCACCCGGGCCTGGTTGTTGGCGATCGTGGCCCAGTCGCCGCGGCCGATGGCGAAGGCGGTGGGGCGCCCCGTCGTGCCCGAGGTGCCGTGGATGTGATGCACTTCCGCTTCCGGCACGCACAGGTAATCGCCGAACGGCTGGTTGTCGGCCTGGGACTGCCTGAGCTCCGCCTTGGTCACCACCGGAACGCGCTCGAAGTCCTCGAGGCTCTTGATGGCGCCGGGGTCGATGCCGGCGTCGTCCCATTTTTTGCGGTAAAAAGGCGCGTGGTCATAGGCGTAGCGCATGACCTGGCCGATCCGCCCGACGATCGCCGCCTCGCGCTCAACCGGGTCCATGGTCTCCCTCACCGGAAACCAGTAACGGCTGTCCGCGCCGGGCATGAAGCCTTGGTCGTAAGCGGGCGGGAAGGACCAGGATTCCATGACGGCGCGTCCGTGGGGGCCGGCCTAGCGCGGCCCGCGCCCGGCGACGACGTTTTTGAGCGTGGCGACGATCTCGTCCGGGGCCGAGTCCTGCGGCAGCACCTCGGCGACGCCGAGGCTCTTCAATTCCTCGACGTCGTCGTCGGAGATGACGCCGCCGGCGACGACGTTGATGTCCGAGGCGCCGAGTTCGTCGAGAAGCCTCAGGATTTCCGGGATGATGGTCATGTGGGCGCCGGACAGCAGGCTGACGCCGAGCACGTCCACGTCCTCCTGGACGGCGGCCTGGACGACCTCGTCGGGCGTGCGGTGGAGCCCGGTATAGACCACGTCCATGCCGGCGTCGCGCAGCGTGCGCGCGACGACCTTGACGCCGCGGTCGTGGCCGTCGAGCCCGACCTTGGCCAACATCACCCTGATGACGCGGGATTCCTCGTTCATGGATGGGTCCCTCCCTGGTCTTTCGTCTCTTTTACCACGCCGATGCCGATTTTCAGGTATTCCCGCGCCATGGCCCAGTATTCGGGCGGCACGCTTTCGATCATCTCGTTTTCCCGCTCCGCGCAATCGCGCACGAAACGGGCCGGGGTTCCGGCCCATAGTTGGCCGGCCTTGACCGTCTTGCCCGGCGCCACCAGCGCCCCGGCGGCGACCATGGCCCCGGTCTCGACCACGGCGCCGTCCATGACGCAGGCCTGCATGCCGACGAAGCACCGGTCTTCGAGCGTGCACGCGTGGATGACGGCGCCGTGGCCGATGGTTACCTGGTCGCCGATGAAGGCGCCGTATTTGCGCGAGTCGACGTGGACCACGCTTAGGTCCTGGATGTTGACCCGCCTGCCGATGCGGATGACGTTCATGTCGCCGCGCACCAGGCAGCCGAACCAGATGTTGGTCTCGGCGCCGATCTCGACGTCGCCGATGACGTTCGCCGTCGGCGCCAGGAAGACGCTGGGATCGATGGTCGGCCAGACGCCCTTGTAGGGCATGATGTTGTCGGCCATGCGTATCCTCCGTTAGCGGACCAGCCAGTAGTGCATGACGGCGCTGACCGCGCGCGGCCTTTCCAGCGGCGACAGGTGGCCGCAATCCTCGATCGCCACCAGCGACGCGCCCGCAATGGCGGCCGCCATTTCCTCATGCCGGGCCAAGGGCGTCAAGGGTGGGAATCATTGACTTGGAGCCCGGAACCCCTAAACTCCCGGTACCTTGACTGTGAACAAAAAAAACCCGGGCCGGCGGCCGTACCGCCCCCTCTGTCAGAACCGGCTTTCATGAGATTCGATGATTTGGGCTTGAGCGACGAAGTCCTACGCGCCATCGGCGACGCGGGCTACACCGAGCCCACCCCGATCCAGAAACAGGCCATCCCCGTGGTTTTCATGGGCCGCGACGTTCTCGGCTGCGCCCAGACCGGCACCGGCAAGACCGCCGGTTTCACGCTGCCGATGATCGACATCCTTGCCGCCGGCAGGGCCAAGGCCAGGATGCCCCGGTCGCTGATCCTGGAACCGACACGGGAGCTGGCGGCCCAGGTGGCGGAAAGCTTCGAGACCTACGGCAAATACCACAAGCTGACCAAGGCGCTGCTGATCGGCGGCCATACCCTGACCGAACAGATCAAGATCGTCGAGAGGGGGGTGGACGTGCTGATCGCGACGCCGGGGCGCTTGATCGACCTGTTCGACCGCGGCCACCTGCTGATGCACGACGTCAAGATCCTGGTCATCGACGAGGCCGACCGGATGCTGGACATGGGGTTCATTCCCGACGTCGAGCGGATCGTCGGACTGTTGCCGCCGATCCGCAACACTCTTTTCTTCTCCGCCACCATGCCGCCGGAAATCCGCCGCCTCGCCGACAATTTCCTGATGAACCCGAAGGAAATCCACGTCGCGCCGCCGGCGACGACGGCGGATAACATTGTCCAGGGCATGGTCGTGGTCAAGCACGGGGACGGGCGGCGCCCCGGCGGCGGCCAGAAGGAAAAACGGGCCGCGCTTCGGCAGTTGATCCGCCAGGAAAAGCCCAAAAACGCGTTGATATTCTGCAACCGCAAGCGCGACGTCGATATCGTCTACCGGTCGCTGACCCGCCACGGGCTCAATGCCTTCCGGCTGCACGGCGACATGCCGCAGCCGGTGCGCACCGAGACCCTGGGCAAATTCAAGACCGGCGAGTTCAAGCTTCTGGTCTGTTCCGACGTCGCCGCCCGCGGCCTCGACATCCCGGAAATGAGCCACGTCTTCAATTTCGACGTGCCGACCCACGCCGAGGATTACGTGCACCGCGTCGGCCGCACCGGGCGGGCCGGGCGCGAAGGCCGGGCCCTCACCCTCGCCACGCCCGAGGACGGCAAGTACCTGGACGCCATCCAGAAATTGACCGGCCAGAAAATCCCCAAGATCGAGCTTCAAGGGGTCGAGGGCGACGAACTGGAGCCGGCGCATGAAAAACCCCCGGGACGGGGACGGGACAGAGGCCGGGAACGGGGCCGCGGGCGCCGGGGCGGCGGCCGCGGACGCAAGCAGCAGTCGGACAGGCCGGCCCCCCAGCCCGCATCCGCTTCCGCTTCACCGCCGGCGGCGACCGAGAAGCCCGCAGCCCCGGCCCAAGCCCAAACCAAAGCCCCGGGCAAGGCGGCCAAAAAGAATCGTCACAAAAAGCCGAAACCGGCCCCGGCCCAAGCCCAAACCAAAGCCCCGGGCAAGGCGGCCAAAAAGAATCGTCACAAAAAGCCGAAACCGGCGCAAAACCGGGCAGACGCCCCCCGCCAACAGGACGGCGGCGGCCCCGTCAAGGGGCTCGGCGACCATATGCCGGCCTTCCTCCGGGTGACGCCGCCGAAAGAGAAATAGCCCCCAAACGGACAGCGTTCCGGTCCTTATTTTAGCGGAAAATTCAGAACTCGATAATCGTGCTCTCGACGGCGGCGTCTGCTTGCTTTTTCATCCTCCTTTTCCTCCTTTTTGGACCAATTGGTCCTAATTATTCAAAAAAATATAATTAAAACAGACTATTAATCCAAAACGGTGAGCGCCGTCCGGGCGACATCGGAAAGCGCTTCCGGGTCCGGATTGGCCTTGCCGACGACCATCAGGCCGTTGAGGCTGCTGGTCAGGTACCGGGCCAGGGCCCGGGGGTCTTTATCCGGCGCGATCTCCCCTTCCCTCTGTCCGCGTTCGACGAGGGCCAGGAAAGTATCCTCCATGATGGCGAAGCCGCCGCCGATCAATTTCGCCGCCGCCGGGTCGTCAAGGGCGACCTCGACGGCGCATTTGTTGAGGAAACAGCCGCGCTTCCCGCCTTCCTCGGTCATCCTGTTGACGGCCCGCTCGAACAGCGATTCGATCAACTTGCGGGCCGGGGCGTCGAGGCCGGAAACGGCGGAAACCTGGGCCGTTACGGTCTTCTTGTAATGCTCGATGGCGGCCAGGAACACCTCGTGCTTGGAGCCGAAGGTGTCGTAAAAGCTGCTTTTCGAGAGCTTCATGGCGCCGATCAGGTCGCTCAAGGACGTCGCCTCGTAGCCTCTCGACCAGAACACCTGCATCGCCTGGTTCAGCGCTTCGGTGGCATCGAATTCCCGTGGCCGCGCCATAATGTTTTCGCCTTTTCAAAAACCGGGGCTTTTTAGGAGGCCCCGAATCCCGATGAGCATCCTTATACACATTCTGGACCAATTAGTCCATAATAATTTCGCATGTCTGCCATACGCAGACGCGGCAACAAAGGATTTTAAAGAGGTTTGGGGCTTAGATAAGCCCGGCCAGAGGCGACGACGGATCGGCGTATTTCCTCTTCGCCATGCGCCCGGCCAGATAGGCGTCGCGCCCCGCCTCCACCGCCGCCTTCATGGCCCGGGCCATGCGCACCGGGTCCTTGGCCTCGGCGATGGCGGTATTCATCAGCACCCCGTCGCAGCCCAGTTCCATGGCGATGGTGGCGTCGGACGCGGTGCCGACGCCGGCATCGACGATCACCGGCACGGCGGACTGTTCCTTGATGAGCCGGATATTGACCGGGTTCTGGATACCGAGGCCCGACCCGATGGGCGCGCCCAGGGGCATGATGGCGACGGCGCCGACGTCTTCCAGGCGCTTGCACATGATCGGATCGTCGGAGCAGTAGACCATCACCTGGAACCCCTCTTTGGTCAGGGTTTCCGTGGCCTCAAGCGTTTCCGGCATCATCGGATAGAGGGTCCGCTCATCGCCCAGGATTTCGAGTTTTACCAAATCCCAGCCGCCGGCCTCGCGGGCCAGGCGCAGCGTGCGCAGCGCGTCGCCGGTGGTGAAGCAGCCGGCGGTGTTGGGCAGGTAGGTGTACTTCTTCGGGTCCAGGTAATCGACCAGCAGCGGCTTCGACGGATCGTCCAGGTTCACGCGCCGGATGGCGACGGTGATTATCTCCGAGCCCGCGGCCTCGGCCGCCAGGCGATTGACCTCGTAATCGGTGTACTTGCCGGTGCCGATGATCAGCCGCGATTTGAACCGCTTTCCGGCGACTTCCCAGGTATCGTCGTCGGAAAGCGACTGCGGTTCCTTGGCTTTTGCCTCATCCGGGGCGCCGCCGCCGATGAAATGGACGATTTCAAGCCTGTCGCCGTCGTCCAGCGGGACGCCGGCGTAATTGGACTTGGGCACGATCTCGAGGTTGCGCTCGACCGCCACTTTGCGGGGGTCGAGGCCGATCTCGCCCAGCAACTGCTCGACCGTCATCGGAGGGTCGAAATTTCTTTGTTCGCCGTTTATGGTCAGGTGCATTGATCGTTCCGTTTTCCGCCCATGGGGTATCGCCCCCAATCCTTAAGTATGGGACGGGACGGGGCCCCTTTCAACCGGACAGAATGGGGAAAACTGGAAGTTTCTTCATTGAGCGTCTATAAAGCGCCAAACCACCAGGATGACCCCTTTAAAACAATGACCGCAAGCGTGCTGGTCCTCAATGGACCCAACCTCAATCTGCTCGGCACCCGCGAGCCCGAGATTTACGGCTCGGACACCCTGGCCTCCATCGAGGCGGCGTGCCGGAAGCGCGCCGAGGACTTAAGCCTCACCGTCGAGTTCCGGCAGACCAACAACGAAGGCGAGATGGTGGGCTGGGTGCAGGAAGCGGCCGGTTCGCATCAGGCGCTGATCGTCAACGCCGGCGCCTATACCCATACCTCGGTGGCGCTCCTGGATGCGTTGCTGGCGGCCGATCTGCCGGTGATCGAGGTCCACCTTTCAAACATCTACCAACGCGACGAGTTCCGCCAGCAGTCCTACGTTGCCAAGGCCGCCGAGGGTGTGATCTGCGGCCTCGGCGGGCTCGGCTACGAATTGGCCCTGGAAGCCCTGGCCCAGCGGCTCGGCACCGTCAAGGAAGCCTGAATAATTAAAGAGCAGACCATGGCAAAAAGTCCGAAAAACGAAATCGACGAAGAGCTGGTCAAGAATTTGACCCGGCTGCTGGAGGAAAACAACCTGACGGAAATCGAATACGGCCGCGACGGCTGGCACATCCGGGTCGGCCGGGGCGGCGGCGTCACGGTTTCCGAATCCCGGCGCGGAAACCTGGAGCCCGATGCCGCCCCGGGGCCCGAAGCTTCGTCCGCCGCCGGCAGCCCCAATGCCGTCACCTCGCCCATGGTCGGCGTCGTCTTCTTCGGCCCCGATCCCGACTCGCCCCCCTTCGTCAAGCCCGGCGACGAGGTCGCCGAGGGGCAGACGCTGTTGCTGATCGAGGCGATGAAGGTCTTCAACCCGATCACGGCGCCGAAATCGGGCCGGGTGACGGAAATCCTGGTCGCCAACGGGGCGCCGGTGGAATTCGGCGAACTCCTGCTGATCCTTGAATAGGTGATACAGGCCACTAAGACCGGGCGCATGACCCGTCCCGCAACCAGAAAACCGGTGTCGGCCGATGTTTGACAAGATCCTGATCGCCAACCGCGGCGAAATCGCGCTCCGAATCCTCCGCGCCTGCCGGGAGATGGGCATCCAGACCGTCGCCGTCCATTCCACCGCCGACAACGACGCCATGCACGTGCGCCTGGCCGACGAGGCGGTCTGCATCGGGCCGCCGCCGGCCAAGGACAGCTACCTCAGCGTTTCGGCGATCCTCAGCGCCGCCACCATCGCCGGCGTCGACGCCATCCACCCGGGGTACGGGTTCCTGTCTGAAAACGCCGACTTCGCGGCCATGGTCGAGGAACACAAGCTCAAGTTCATCGGCCCGTCGCCGGACCACATCCGCCTGATGGGCGACAAGATCGCCGCCAAGAAGGCGCTGTCCGAGGCCGGCATCCCGGTGGTGCCGGGATCCGACGGGCCGCTGAAGGACGCCGAGGACGCCCGCGCCCAGGCCGACACCATCGGCTATCCGGTGCTGATCAAGGCCACCCATGGCGGCGGCGGGCGCGGCATGAAGGTGGTCGAAGATTCCTCAGCCGTTGGGGAAGCCTTCGACCTCACCACCGCCGAGGCCGAAGCCGCGTTCGGCTCGGGCGAGCTCTACATGGAAAAGTTCCTGGCCCGGCCGCGCCACATCGAGGTCCAGGTGCTGGCCGATAATTACGGCGCCGTGGTCCATCTGGGCGAGAGGGACTGTTCGCTCCAGCGCCGCCACCAGAAACTGATCGAGGAAGCGCCGTCGCCGGCGCTTAACCAAATGGAACGCCAGTCCATCGGCGACCGCGTGATCGGCGCGGTCAAGAAGCTGGGCTACCGCAGCGTTGGCACCATGGAGTTCCTGTATGAGGACGGCGAGTTTTGCTTCATCGAGATGAACACCCGGCTTCAGGTCGAGCACCCGGTCACCGAGATGATCTGCGGGCTCGACCTGGTGCGCGAGATGATCCGCATTTCCGCCGGCGCGCCGCTCGGTTTCGGCCAGTCCGAGGTCAGGTTTTCCGGCCACGCCATCGAATGCCGGATCGCCGCCGAAAACCCCGACACCTTCACACCCTCGCCGGGCCGGGTCGACGATTACCACGCACCCGGCGGGCTCGGGGTGCGGGTCGATTCCGGGCTTTTTTCCGGTTACACGGTGCCGCCCTACTACGATAGCCTGATCGCCAAGCTGATCGTTCACGGCGCCAACCGCAACGAATGCCTGATGCGGCTCCGGCGCGCGCTCGGCGAATATGTGATCGACGGGCTGGACACCATCATTCCGCTGCATCAGCGGCTGATGAACGAAGCCGATTTCGTCGACGGCAATTACGACATCCACTGGCTGCAGAAATTCGTCGACAAAGAAAAAACCTAAGGCCCAAGGAGGCCCCGACATGAGCCGGCACGACCCGGGAGCCCAGGAACTGACGCCTGAATTGCTGCTCCGCGCCTATGCGGCCGGCATTTTCCCGATGTCCGAAAGCGGCGACGACCCGGGTGTGTTCTGGGTCGACCCGCAGGTCCGCGGGGTCATTCCGCTGAACGGTTTCCACGTTCCCCGGCGGCTGCGGAAAACCGTCCGCGGCGGCGCCTTCGAGGTCCGCTTCGATACCGCCTTCACGGAAGTCCTGGAACAATGTGCGAAATCGAAACGCGGCCGCCGCGAAACGTGGATCAACGCGCCGATCAAGAACGCGGTGGAAGGACTGTTCGAGCTCGGTTTCGCCCACAGCGTCGAAACCTGGCGCCACGGCAATCTGGTCGGCGGGCTTTACGGGGTCGCCCTGGGCGGGGCGTTTTTCGGCGAAAGCATGTTCTCGCGTTTCCGCGACGCCTCGAAGGTGGCGATGGTGCATTTGGTGGCGCGGCTGAAGATCGGCGGGTTCGGGCTTCTCGACGTGCAGTTCATCACCGACCACCTGCGCCAGTTCGGGGCCGTAGAAATCCCGGCCCGGGTGTATCTCGAACGGCTCGACGAGGCTTTGAAGATCAAGGCGGCGTTTTACCGCGACGCCGCCCCTTCCGAGGTCGAGGGCGCCTTGGAGGAAGTTTTCCGGCAATCGAGCACCCAGACGTCATAGACCGGGTGCTCCAGGGCCGACAGCGCCGGGCTCGAGGCGTACATCCAGCCGCGGAACAGGCTGACCGCCGCCTCGCCCTGGCGGACCTCCCATATATCGAGGAAAGAGGCGCTTTCCGGGGTCTCCTCGGGCGGGCGCTTGTCGCAATGGCGGGCGATGATCTCCAGCGTCCCGAACTTCACCACCTCGCCCACCGGCGCCTCGATGGTCGACACCCGGGCCGTGACCTTGTCCATGCCCTGCAGGACGGCGACCTCGTAGGGGGCCGCCGACGCCGGCCCTCCAAGGGTGGCCGAAACCAGGACGGCCCAGGGGACGACAAGGGCTGCCGGCTTCAATATCTCATTCATTAGGCTTTTCGGGCCGCGGCCGTCATTCCGGAATCCAGGGTTCGTAGTCGCCGCTCGCCGCCGCCCTTTCGCCGCCCCGGTAGGCATGGCCCCGGGGCCGGTAGGCGCCGGCGGTGCCGGTCTGGTTGGCCAGGTGCTCTTTCTGCCACGGCTTCGATTCGGCGGCTTCCTCGGACAGCGGCTCGGACGTGGTGTGGTGGAGCCAGGCGTGCCATTCCGGCGGCACCTGCGACGCCTCGATGCCGCCGCGGAACAGGACCCAGCGCCTTTGGCGGCCGTAAAGGGTGCCCTTGCGGGCCCGGTAATAGCGGTTGCCGAACTGATCGGTGCCGACAGGGACGCCGTTCAGCCAGGTATGGATCAAGGTGCCGATGTACATATCAGGACGCCCTCTTCGGTATGCGGCGGCGCCAATCGCCGGCGACGCTCGGGCGAGGCAAATATGGCATTTGCCATCCGGTGCGTCCACCCCGGCCAACGGGCCCCCCGGCTGAACTCGACTGAACTTGGCGAAACCCGGCGAAACACAGCCCCGGGGGGGGGTTGGCCCCGGCCCCCGGCAAACGGATTTTCGAGGCTGCTTCCCCACCCCTTCGGCGCCGATTCGGGCTAGTGAATCCGGCGATTTGCCGGCCCCGGCCTTAACCCCATATAAAGTATTTTAATTATAAGATACCCACAACATTTGGTATTTTCTTGTTGCGGGCAACAAAATGTTGGTCTACATATTGATATGTTGCACTTGGGCAGACACGACATCTAGATGACGTGCAGGGGCGGAAATAAACCGCCACGGGGTCGCAACGGGGGGCCGCAAGGTCCAAGAAAGGAAACAACCCGAGACCTTATTGTTGGGGGAATAATGCGAATCCATCGGCTATTCACAAAAGAAAACGACTCTCCGTATTCAAACATCGAATTCCGCAAGTCCTCGAGCGAAATCAAAAACCCGGACGGTTCCGTGGTTTTCCGCCTTGACGGCATGGATGTCCCGGCGGGCTGGTCGCAGGTCGCCTGCGACGTGCTGGCGCAGAAGTATTTCCGCAAGGCCGGCGTTCCCAAGCTATTGAAAAAATTCGAGGAAAACGACGTTCCCAGTTGGCTGTGGCGGCACGTCCCCGACAAGGCCGGCTTGGCCGAACTGCCCGAGGACGAGCGCCTGGGCGGCGAAACCGGCGCGCGGCAGGTATTCGACCGCATGGCCGGCGCCTGGACCTATTGGGGCTGGAAAGGCGGCTATTTCGATTCCGAGCAGGACGCCCGCGCCTATTACGACGAAACGCGCTACATGCTGGCCTCCCAGGTCGGCGCCCCCAACTCGCCGCAGTGGTTCAACACCGGTCTTTACTGGGCCTACGGCATCGACGGCCCGGCCCAGGGTCATTCCTACGTCGATTACAAGACCGGGAATCTGGTCAGGTCGCGCTCGGCCTACGAGCGCCCGCAGCCGCATGCGTGCTTCATCCAAGGCATCGCCGACGACCTGGTCAACGAGGGCGGCATCATGGACCTGTGGGTCCGCGAGGCGAGGCTGTTCAAGTACGGGTCCGGCACCGGCACCAATTTCTCGGCTCTGAGGTCCGAAAACGAGGGCCTTTCGGGCGGCGGCCAGTCGTCGGGGCTGATGAGCTTCCTCAAGATCGGCGACCGCGCCGCCGGCGCCATCAAGTCCGGCGGCACCACGCGGCGCGCCGCCAAGATGGTCATCGTCGACATCGACCATCCCGACATCGAGCAGTTCATCACCTGGAAGGTCCAGGAAGAGCAAAAGGTCGCCGCATTGGTCGCCGGCTCGAAGCTGGCCGGCAAGCACCTGGGCGAAGTCATGGCCGCCTGCCAAGAAGGCGAAGGCGAGGACCGCTTCGATCCGAAGAAGAACCCGGCCCTGAAGAAGGCGATCCTCGGCAGCCGCCGGGCGATGATCCCGGAATGCTACGTGCAGCGGGTGATTCAGTTCGCCCGCCAGGGATACACCGAAATCGAGTTTCCCGAGTACGACACCGATTGGGATTCCGAAGCCTATTTGACCGTATCGGGACAAAACTCCAACAACACGGTCCGGGTCGACAACGCGTTCCTGGAAAAAGTGCTCGAGAACGGCGAATGGGACCTGATCCGGCGCACCGACGGCAAGGTGGCTGAACGGGTGCGGGCCCGGGACCTTTGGGAACAGATCGGTTATTCCGCCTGGGCCTCGGCCGATCCGGGCCTGCAGTTCGACACCACCATCAACGATTGGCACACGTGCCCCGAAAGCGGCCGTATCAACGCCTCGAACCCGTGTTCGGAATACATGTTCCTGGACAACACGGCATGCAATTTGGCGTCCTTGAACCTGATGGCGTTCGCCAACGAAGACGGCAGCTTCGACGTAGACGCCTTCGAGCACGCCGTCAAACTGTGGACCGTGACCCTTGAGATATCGGTGATGATGGCCCAGTTCCCGTCCGACCGGATCGCCGAACTGAGCTACGAATACCGCACCTTAGGCCTCGGTTTCGCCAACATCGGCGGCTATCTGATGGCCGCCGGCATTCCTTATGATTCCGACGCCGGGCGGGCCCTTTGCGGCGCCATCTCGGCGCTGATGACCGGCCGGGCCTATGCCACGTCGGCGGAAATGGCCGCCGAAATGGGCGCCTTTCCCCATTACCAGGACAACCGCGAGGCCATGCTCAGGGTCATTCGCAACCACCGCCGCGCCGCCATGGGCGCCGAGACCGGTTACGAAGACCTGTCGGTCAACCCGGTGGCGCTGACAGCGGCCGATTGCCCGGACGGCGAACTGGCCCGGGCCGCCCGCGACATATGGGACCGGGCGCTGGAACTGGGCCAGAAGCACGGCTACCGCAACGCCCAGGTTTCGGTAATCGCGCCGACCGGCACCATCGGGCTGGTCATGGACTGCAACACCACCGGCATCGAGCCCGATTTCGCCCTCGTCAAGTTCAAGAAACTGGCCGGCGGCGGCTATTTCAAGATCATCAACCACATGGTGCCGAAGGCGCTGTCCAGGCTCGACTATTCGCAAGCCCAGATCGGGGACATCACGCTATACGCCGTCGGCCATGGGACATTGAAGGATTCCCACGCCCTCGGCCACGAGGCGCTGAAAGCGAAGAAGTTCACCGAACAGGCCATTGCCAAGGTCGAGCAGTCGCTGGCCGAGGCCTTCGACATCCGCTTCGTCTTCAACAAATGGACGCTGGGCGAGGAGTTTTGCGTCGATACCCTGGGCCTCAAGGCCGATGAGCTGAACAATACCTCGTTCGACATGCTGGATGCCCTCGGTTTCGAAAAGAAGGAAATCGAGGCCGCCAACATCCACGTGTGCGGCGCCATGACGCTCGAAGGCGCGCCCCACATCAAGGACGTACATTTGAGCGTCTTCGACTGCGCCAGCGCCTGCGGGCGCATCGGCAAGCGGTTCCTTTCCGTGGAAAGCCATATCCGCATGATGGCCTCGAGCCAGCCTTTCATCTCCGGCGCCATCTCAAAGACCATCAACATGCCGGGCACGGCGACCGTCGAGGACTGCAAGGAAGCCTACATGCTGTCCTGGCGGCTGGGGCTGAAGGCGAACGCCCTTTACCGGGACGGATCGAAGCTGTCGCAGCCGTTGGCGGCGGCGCTTCTCGATGATGCCGACCTGGATTACGATGCCGAGGCCGTCGCCGAAACCGCCGCCGAGGCGACCCCCGTCGAAAAGACCCAGATCGTCGCCGAACGGGTGATCGAGCGGATCATCAAGGCCGCCGAACGCGAACGGCCGCCCCATCGCCGCAAGGGATACACCCAAAAGGCGGCCGTCGGCGGTCACAAGGTCTATCTCAGGACCGGCGAATACGAGGACGGCCGGCTTGCCGAAATCTTCGTCGACATGCACAAGGAAGGCGCTGCCTTCCGCTCGTTGATGAACAACTTCGCCATCGCCATCTCGATCGCGCTGCAATACGGCGTGCCGCTGGAGGAATACGTCGATTCCTTCACCTTCACCCGTTTCGAACCCTCCGGGGTGGTCACCGGCAACGACACCATCAAGATGGCGACCTCGATCCTGGATTACCTGTTCCGCGAGCTCGCCGTCAGTTATCTCGGCCGCAACGACCTCGCCCATGTGGAACCCGACGACCTGTTGCCCGACAGCATCGGCGCCGGCGTCGGCGAAGGCCTCCTGCCGGTCGCCGACCCGGCCATGGAAGCGGTCAAGAGCGTCGCCAGCCAGGGATACGTGCGCGGCAATTTCCTGGTCATCCAGGGGGCCAAGGACCAGGGTAACGCCGCCGTTGCCGTGGCCGCGGACGACGACGCCGGGGGATCGACAGTGGGCGCCCGGCAGGTCTCGGCGCCCGAGCAAGCCGGAACGCTCAGCGTCGCCAACAGCGTCATCGAAACAATGGACGGCCTTTTGAACAGGGTCCGCGAAGCCAAAATGAAGGGGTTCGAAGGGGACCCCTGCGACGAGTGCGGTAATTTCACCTTGGTCCGCAACGGCACCTGCATGAAGTGCCATACCTGCGGGTCGACGAGCGGATGTTCTTAGATGGCTGTTCTTTTTACCGAATCCTCCCTGGGAAACTTGGGGCGCGTGCCGGGGGCCCTCCCTGGCGCGCGCCCCGTCTTTTTTCCCCGACCCGGGAGAAGGACGGGGTTGAGAAGAATTCGGCGATAAATTTCTCGACATTTCCGGGGCCCGTTCCCACCTAAACACCTATCGACAGCCGCCATTCGGGCAATTAGTCTTACGCCCAGCCCTCCGGCATGGACTTCAGGGGGGGGCCCGGCGTGGTGTTTTTTTCCTACCAGGAATGGTGGACCAGGGATTCTCCATGGCGAAGAAAAAGAGCTTTTACGTCGTCGATGACGATCCCGTCGTCCTCGAGGCGATGGGAGCGCTGTTGAAGGGCCAAGGGCACTCGGTGACCACGAGCACCGAGAGCGCCGGCATCATTACCGACATCGCCAAGAAAAGGCCCGATTGCGTCATCGGCGACCTGATGATGCCGGAGGTCGACGGGCTGCAGCTTTACAAGCAGGTGCGGGACCACAAGGACCTCAAGAAAACCAAGTTCATCGTCGTTTCGGCCAAGGCCTACGAATTCGACCACAAGCGTTCCTACACCTTCGGCGCCCACGGGTTCATCCGCAAGCCGGTCAACCCGGAAACCTTCATCGAGCGGATCAACCGCATCCTCGACGACCATATCGACATGAAGTTCTGGGGCGTGCGCGGCACGCTGCCCGTAACCGGCGGTCAAAGCCTCAAATACGGCGGCAACACGTCGTGCATGACGCTGGAATTCCCGCGCGAGCAGTTTTTCATCTTCGATTGCGGCAGCGGCATCAAGAACCTGGGCGATTCGCTGGCGGCCCAGAAAAGAAAGGGCATCAACGCCAAGATCTTCATCTCGCACCCCCATTGGGACCACATCAACGCCATCCCCTTCTTCAGCCCGCTTTACGTGCAGGGCAACGAATTCGAGATCCTGGGGGCAAATCAGGGCGACATCTCCATGAGCGAGATGGTGTCGGCGCAGATGGAAGGCGTCTATTTCCCGATCACGCTCTCCCAGTTCGCGGCCCGGGTCTATTTTCACGACCTGGAGGAGGAGAACCTGAAGGTGTCGGGGATCGACGTCAAAACCAAGCTGTTGAGCCACCCGGGCAAGTGCCTGGGCTACCGCATCGAATACAACGGGCGCTCGATCTGCTACATCACCGACAACGAGATGTACGTGGAAACCAGCGAATTTTACGACCCCCATTACGAGAAACGCCTGGCCGAATTCGTCCACGACACCGACGCCTTGATCACCGACGCCACCTATATGGACGAGGAATACATGACCAAGGAAGGCTGGGGCCATTCGTGCATCAGCAAGGTGGTGAATTTGGCCGATACCGCCGAGGTCAAGACGCTGTACCTGTTCCACCACGACCCGGACCAGACCGACGACGACATCGACATCAAGCTGGATATAGCCCGGGCGATGCTGAAAAAACGCCGATCCAAGACCAAGTGCCTGGCGCCGACGGAAGGCGAGGCATTTAAAATCTAATTACGCCATGACCGGAAAAATCGAAGCGCGGCTTGCCGAACTCGGCATCGAGATTCCCGACGCCCCGGCGCCGGCGGCCAACTATGTGCCGTTCGTGGTCTCGGGTTCGCTGGTGTTCGTCGCCGGCCAGGTGCCGGTCGAGGACGGCGAGATTAAGTTCACCGGCCGCCTCGGCGAGGACATGGACGTCGACGAAGGCTATCAAGCGGCCAGGCTGTGCGGGCTCAACCTGATCGCCCAGGCCAAGGCCGCCGCCGGCGGCGACCTGGAGCGGATCAAGCGCGTCGTCAAGCTCGGCGGGTTCGTCAATTCGGCGGCCGGTTTCACCGGCCAGCCGGAAGTCGTCAACGGGGCGTCGGACCTGATGGCCGAAGTGTTCGGCGACGCCGGCAAGCACGCGCGCTTCGCCGTCGGCGCGCCGTCGCTGCCGCGCGGCGTCGCCGTCGAGGTCGACGGGGTGTTTGAGCTCGCCTAGCTGAGGTAGACCATGCCCGACGGACGCGAACCGACCACCGTCAACGTCATCGGCTCGATCGCCGAGGCCGGGGCGGCCGAGTGGGACGCCTGCGCCGGGGCCGAAAATCCGTTCTGCGCCTGGGGATTCCTGTCGGCGTTGGAGGATTCGGGCTCCGTCGGCGCCGAGACCGGCTGGCTGCCCCACCACCTTGTCGTCCGCGACGAGTTGGGCGGCCTGATGGCGGCGGCGCCGTTGTACCTGAAAAGCCACTCCTACGGCGAATACGTGTTCGACTGGGGCTGGGCCGAGGCCTATGAGCGCGCCGGCGGACGGTATTACCCGAAACTGCTGTCGGCGATTCCGTTCACCCCGGCGACGGGGCGCCGCCTTCTGGTGCGCCAAGACCTGGCCGACGCCGCCCGGGACGAGCTCACCGACGCCCTCGCCGCCGGGATGGTCAAATTGGCCCGGCGCCTGGGCGTCTCGTCGCTGCACGTCACCTTCCCCACCGAGGCCGAGTGGAAGCGGCTGGGCAAGCACGGGCTATTGCTCCGCACCGGCCAGCAGTTCCACTGGCGCAACCGGGGCTACGCAAGCTTCGACGATTTCCTGGCCGATCTCAATTCGCGCAAGAGGAAGGCGATCAAGAAGGAACGCGCCGCCGTCGCCAAACACGGCCTCCATATCCGCGCCCTAACCGGCAACGCCATCACCGAGGCCCACTGGGACGCGTTCTATGGCTTCTACCGCGACACGTCGGACAAGAAATGGGGCTCCCGCTACCTCAACCGCGAGTTCTTCTCGCTGCTGGGCGAACGGATGGGCGAAAGCGTGGTCCTGGTCATGGCCGAGGATGGGGGCCGCCCGGTGGCCGGGGCGTTGAACCTGGCCGGCGCCGATACCCTGTTCGGCCGCAACTGGGGCTCGCGGGCCGATTACAAGTTCCTCCATTTCGAGGCCTGCTACTACCAGGCCATCGACTACGCCATTGCCCACCGCCTCGAATGGGTCGAGGCCGGGGCCCAGGGCCCGCACAAGGTGCAGCGCGGCTACCTGCCCCGGCCCACCTATTCGGCCCATTGGATCGCCGATCCGGGCCTTAAATCCGCCGTCGAACACTTCCTTGCCGGCGAACGGCGCGAGATCGAATACGAAATGAGGATGCTTTTGGCCCGCTCCCCCTTCCGCCGGGACGGGAACTGAAGAGGGAGCCGAGGGCGGGCGTTTCCGTGCGTTAGGGGCTGATCCCAGCCCTCATACTTCGACGGGGCTCAGCATGAGGGCCTCATCCTGAGGAGCGAAGCGTCTCGAAGGATGATCGGGACGGGGGCGACATCCTTTATCGTCGTCAAGCCCACCGTTCGAGCGCCGTCTCCAGATCGACGTCTTCCACCGTCCGCCGCGGTTCCGGCGGCTGGCCGTCGACGGTGGCGGCAAACGACACCCCTATGCCGGATTCCCCTTCCGTCACCAGCCGCCGCGCCTTGACGTGGGGGTCCGCCCTGGCCTCGGCGTAATCGAGGACGGCGTGATAGCAGCAGTCCACGTTCTTCAGCAGCGCCTGCCAGTGGGCCAGCGGCTGGGCCCCGATCAGGGCCGCGACCTCGGCGATCAAATCCGTCTGCGGCAGGGGCTCCAACTGGCGGTCCGTCCACTCGGCCCGCTCCACGGCGGCGCAGAAATTGGCCCAGAAATGGGGCTCCAGCGCGCCTAATGTAATAAACCGGCGGTCTCCGGTGGCGTAGATCTGGTAGCACGCGGCGCCGCCGTTGAGCAGGTTCCGGCCGCGCCCGGCTTCCCCTTCGCCGCCCGCCGCGATCATGCCGAAGGCCTGCCAGGCGAGCATGGATTCCGACAGGCTGACGTCCAGGTGGGCGCCTTTCCCGGTCCGGGCCCGCGTCACCAGGGCGCCGGTAATGGTCAGCGCCGCCTGCAGGGCGCTAGCGTAATCGGCCGCCGGCGGCCACGTCAAAACCGGCCGTTCCGGGATGCCCGAGGCGCTGAAGGCGCCGGTGGAGGCGATGTAATTGATGTCGTGGCCGGCCAAAAGCCTGTTCGGCCCCGTTTGGCCGTAGCCCGACAGCGCGCAATGGACGATTCCCGGGTTCAATTCCTTCACCCGCTTAGGCCCGAAACCGAGCCTTTCCAGCACCCCCGGGCGGTACGATTCCAACAATACGTCGGCGGCCCCAACCAGGGTCCCGAACGCCCCCTTGCCGGCCTCGGACTTGAGGTCGATGGCGACCACGGTCTTGCCGGCGTTGACGGCGTCGTAAAACGGCGACCGCCCGCCGCCGGACCAGGGTTGTCCGGAAATGGGGTTGAAGCGGCGCTGCGGGTCGCCCTGGGGCGGCTCGACCTTGAGCACCTCGGCGCCCATGTCGGCGAGCAGTTGGGTGGCGAAGGGACCGGGAAGAAACTGGCTCAGGTCGAGGACGCGGACTCCGGCCAGGAAATCCTTCAGCATCTAGCGGCCTGTATCATCGGTCGATCAGCGCCGGCACCTTGCCCTTGCGGCGTTTGACCGGAAGCTTGGCGTCCTGGGGGTCCGGGTATTCGAAGACGAACTTGTTCTTCTTGACCTTGACCAGGACGACGCCGCCCTTGGCCAGCTTGCCGAACAGCAGTTCCTCGGCCAGCGGTTTCTTGACCTTTTCCTGGATCACCCGGGCCAGCGGCCGGGCCCCGAATTTTTCGTCGTAGCCCTTCTTGGCCAGCAATTCGCGGGCCGGGCCGCTCAGCTCGATGGTTACGTTGCGGTCCTCGAGCTGCACCTCGAGCTCCATGACGAACTTGTCGACGACCCTGGCCACCACCTCCGGCGGCAGTGACTTGAACTGAATGACCGCGTCCAGCCGGTTGCGGAATTCCGGCGTGAACATCTTTTCGATGGCTTCCATATCGTCGCCGACGCGCCCTTCGCGTTCGAAGCCGATGGCCGGCTTGACCATGTCGGCGGCGCCGGCGTTGGTGGTCATGATCAGCACCACGTTGCGGAAATCGATGCTCTTGCCGTTGTGGTCGGTGAGCTTGCCGTGGTCCATCACCTGCAACAGTATATTGAACAGGTCCGGATGCGCCTTCTCGATCTCGTCCAGCAACAGCACCGAATGGGGCTGGTGGTCGATGGCGTCGGTCAGCAACCCCCCCTGATCGAAGCCGACGTAGCCCGGCGGCGCGCCGATCAGCCGCGACACGGAATGGCGCTCCATGTATTCGGACATGTCGAAGCGCACCAGTTCGACGCCCATGGTCAACGCCAGTTGCTTGGCGACCTCGGTCTTGCCGACGCCGGTGGGGCCGCAGAACAGGTACGAGCCGACGGGCTTTTCCGGCTCGCGCAGGCCGGCCCGGGCCAGCTTGATGGCGCTCGACAGCGAGTCGATGGCGGAGTCCTGGCCGAAGACCATGGTCTTGAGGTCGCGCTTCAGGGTTTTAAGCGCCTTGCGGTCGTCGACGGAAACGCTCTTCGGCGGGATGCGGGCTATTTTGGCCACCACCGCCTCGATGTCCTTGACGGTTACCGTCTTGCGGCGTTTCTTTTTCGGGATCAGCATCCTCGATGCGCCGACCTCGTCGATGACGTCGAGCGCCTTGTCGGGCAGCTTGCGGTCGTTGATGTAGCGCGCCGACAGTTCGACGGCGGAGCGAAGCGCCTCGGCCGTGTAGCGGACCATGTGGAACTTCTCGAAATATGGCTTCAGCCCGCGCAGGATCTTGACCGTGTCCTCGACGCTGGGCTCGTAGATGTCGATCTTCTGAAAGCGCCGGGCCAGGGCCCGGTCCTTCTCGAAATAGCTGCGGTATTCCTTGTACGTGGTCGAGCCCATGCAGCGCAGCTTGCCGCTGGCCAGCGAGGGCTTAAGGATGTTCGACGCGTCCATGGACCCGCCGGAAGTGGCGCCGGCGCCGATGACGGTGTGAATTTCGTCGATGAACAGGATCGAGCCCTCGGCGTTTTCCAGTTCCGTCATCACGTTTTTCAGCCGCTCCTCGAAATCGCCACGGTAGCGGGTTCCGGCCAGCAACGCCCCCATGTCGAGGGCGAAGATGGTGGCCCCGGAAAGGACTTCGGGCACTTCCTTTTCAACGATTCGTTTCGCCAGCCCTTCGGCGATGGCCGTCTTGCCGACGCCGGAATCGCCGACGTAAAGGGGATTGTTCTTGTTGCGTCGGCAAAGAATCTGAATGGTGCGCTCGATTTCATTCTGGCGGCCGATCAACGGGTCGATGCGGCCTTCCTCGGCCTTGCGGTTGAGGTTGACGCAATAGGCTTCCAGCGCCTCTTCGCCCTTTTGCGTCACCTTGTCCTCGGCGGCGTCCACGTCGGCGCCGCGGACGGTCTGCGGGCGCGATTCGCCGGTTACCTTGGCGATGCCGTGGGAAATGTAGTTGACCGCGTCGAGGCGGCTCATATCGTGCAGTTGCAGGAAATAGACGGCGTGGGATTCCCGTTCCGAAAACAACGCCACCAAAATATTGGCGCCGGTGACTTCCTCGCGCCCCGAGGACTGGACATGGATCACGGCGCGCTGGACCACCCGCTGAAACCCGGCCGTGGGCTTCGGCTCGCTGCCCCGCGACCGGCCGATGTCCGACAGCTCGTTGTCGATGAAGTCGGTCAGGTCCCGGTGCAGTTGCTCCAGGTCGACGCCGCAGGCCTTGAGCACGGCGATGGAATCCCGGTCCTCCGTCAACGAAAGCAGAAGATGTTCCAGGGTCGCGTATTCGTGGTTGCGCTCGGTGGCCAGGGCCAGGGCCCGGTGCAGGGTTTGTTCGAGGTTGCGTGACAACATGTTGTTGTTCTCCGTTTCCGGTTATTCCCCTTGTTGATCCCCCTTGTTGATCCCCTGGGGGCCTTAATCCTCGCCGCCGTCGTCGTCCTTTTCGATCGTGCATTGCAGCGGGTGCTGGTGCTGGCCGGCGAAGTCCATGACTTGGTTGACCTTGGTTTCGGCGACTTCGTAGGTGAAGACGCCGCAGATTCCGACGCCTTTCTGGTGCACGTGAAGCATGATCCGGGTCGCTTCCTCGATGCGCTTCTGAAAATACCGCTCGAGCACGTGGACGACGAATTCCATCGGCGTGTAGTCGTCGTTCAGCATCAGGACCTTGTACATGGCCGGCTTTTTGGTCCTGGCCCGCGACTTGATGGCAACGCCGGTCGCCGGACCGTCATCGATGTCGATGGGGGGCTTGCCGGGCTCGTTCGGACCGCTCATCGGTTTATCCACGCTTTCCACGGTCCCCTCGGGGAACCGAAACTGAGTGCCTTGGATAATCCGACATTCCCCAGATAGCCTCCTGGTTCGCGGAAATCATACCACCGTGCCACCGTCGGGGGAACGGAACCATTTCCGCCGCCACCCGATGACCT
>NZAZ01000159.1 GCA_002686255.1 Rhodospirillaceae bacterium | reverse complement strand
GAGGCCTTATCAATATTCTTGCAGATTCATGGTGGCATATGAGTCTTGCAAACCAGATTCATGATTCCGGTACCATCTTCTCAGATCAACACCACTTTAGAGGAGCAGGCCCTCAGCCGATTTATCCAGGATTAACTGTGGCTATAAAATTTGCTACCCTAAAAACAAGTCCTTCCTTTTAGCTTCTTCCACCACGATCACATTGAGTACCTGACCGATGAATATTCTTGTTACCGGGGCAACTGGTTTTTTGGGCCGACATGTACTGTGCGCTCTTGAAGAGAGCGGCCATCGACTGGGTTTACTGATGCGCTCTCCATCGCGGCGTGAAAACCCCACTGATAGTAATCAACACGAGATTATTGACTGTGATCTCGATAATTACGAAGACTGTAAAACCGCACTCTGCACCTTTGCGCCTGAAATGTGTATACACCTTGCCTGGGAAGGCATCCCCGATTACTCACCGAAAATATCGAAACGAAATTTACTCCGGTCATGCGCCTTAATAGACATTCTGGTTTCTGACACGCCCTGTAGGAGAATTCTCATTAGCGGCTCCTGTTTTGAATACGGCAAAGTGCAGGGAGAGTGTCGCGAAGAAGAGCCAGTTACTTGTAAATCATACTTCGGCTGGGCCAAAAATGCCCTCTATGAGTACGCACTACTAGCGTGTGCAAATAGCAGTATGTCCCTGACCTGGTTCCGCGTTTTCTATGTCTATGGAATGGGGCAGCGGCCGGGATCACTTATCCCTTCTCTATTACATGCTGCTGCAAATGGGGAGCATCCAAACATCATGAACCCAAATAATGCCAACGACTTTATCCATGCAAAGGATGTGGCCCGTGCTTTCGCCCTAGCTGTCAAGCATGAACACAGGCCCGGGATATACAATTTGGGAACAGGCCGCGCGACACCAGTAATCGATATATGTAGAGTAGTCGAGCGACTAACTAAATTTGAAGGTTTCACAGACTCACTAGCATCCGTTATGGGTAGCTCCTCAAGTGTCAATTTTTGGGCCAATATCGACAAAGCCGAAAAGGAACTTGGATGGACTCCTGAGATCTCCTTAGAACAAGGAGTTATGAGCGTTTTCAATGAAGATCCTACTTAGTCCACTTAATTCACTTCTCCCGAAGCCATGATGGCGTCAAGTAATGTGTGGCAAAGAGTTAAGTGAAGTATTTCTACCGGACCGTATTCGTTAGAAGCGAGATAGAAATTGAGTTCACCCATTTTCCGGAGAGGGTTTTTCTCAGAAAAGCCAGAAAAAGTTATTACCGAACAATTCTGTGCAATAGCGGCATCCACTGCCAAACGGATATTCTGCGACTGCCCTGAACTACTTATTGCGATGAGCACATCTCCATCGTCCGCAAACATTTCTACTGGCTTTTCGAAGACGTGATCGTATCCATAGTCGTTCGCTATGCAAGTGAGCAATGAGCTGTCATTAAAGGAGATCGCCCGCATGCCGCCGTTTTTCCAGAAATCTACAGCCTGATGACTAGCGATTCCAGCACTTCCCCCATTACCAACAAAGATCACCTTACCCTTTGCGTTAGTACGCTCGACTATCAATGCCGCTGCTTCAGCCAGTGCTGCATTCAGCGGCATTGATAGGCCATCTGCATTCGTGGCGGACAAGTCATTGAAGGCTTTGACATACAGCCCCAAAGATTTTTCAATCGAATCTTGCATGAATCAAAACTTCAAGGGTTTATCCGGTGAAAAAAGAGCATACTCTCTATCTTTCTGAGATACGAGCGTAGGGTTATCTGGCCACTCAAACCCAAAAAAGGGATCGTCGTACCTAATTCCAGCCTCGGAGGCGGGCGAGTAGAACTCTGAGTGATAGTAATGTATCCATGTATCGGCCTCCATCGTGAGCCACGCATTTGAACATCCCGGCGGCACGTACAACGCCAGTCTGTTTGACTCGTTTAACTCAAATGCGGTCCAGCTAAGATAGGTAGAAGAAGAGGATCGTAAGTCCACAACAATGTCATATATTGCCCCTTTCACGACACTAAGTACTTTTGCTTCTTTGTTGGGAGATTGCTGGAAATGAAATCCGCGTAACGTTCCCTTTCTAGGGTTCTCCGAAATATTGCTTTGACACACGTTTTCAAAAAGACCTGCTTCCGCAAACTCATTCTGACAAAAATGACGCCGCAATAGCCCGCGTTCATCAGAATAAGGTTCCGGCTCCAGCAGATATACATCGGGTATTACTTGCGGAAGAAAATTCATACCCCGCTCTTCAATAAAGGTAGAGATGGGAAGGGCAATAGGAATTCCCCGGTATAGCCTAGGTCCCTGCACAATTGCGCTATTTCTTTCTGAAAGTTCCATGCCAGTACGACGATCAACTTTGGGTGCAGCGACATTCCCTCCTCCATCGAGACTATCTGAATGGACGAGCCTGGAGAATATAAACCCTGCTTGATGGCGTTGTTGTCTACGATAGCTGCTAAGTATTGATCATCTATCCCGCAAAAATTTAGATATGTAGAACTACGCGCGGAGCAACCAAATCCCAAAACAACATCATCCGAAAAAGTGGATAGCAATTCCAGCGAAGCATCGCGGTGCTCTATACATTGTTGAGCGAAACGCCTCCACGTTTCTATTTGATTCACCTTCACATCTGATTCAGCTTTTTCCATCAGCTTCAGGTCAGCAGAGCATGGACGGTTTTCCTTCGAAAAGTACACCAACGTCGCACCTCCGCTAAGTGGGCCAGCTTCAGCATGGAACATGTTAAGTCCTGCATCCTCCAGAAGTCGCCCAACCGACTTGATCGAAAAGTAGCATAAGTGCTCGTGATAGATAGAATCGTACTGCAGTCCGTCCAGAATTTTACTCGCATCATGAAATTCGATAACGCCCACTCCATCTGAGCTTAGAATTGCTGCCAACGCAGCTACTACATCACGAAGCTCGCTAGTATGAGGAATAACATTGCGGGCAATGGCAATTCTAGCTGCACCATGCTCCTCTTGGACGCTTGCCGCCATTGAGGAATTCCAAAAGCCAGAAATTGTACGAATCCCGTTATGGTTAGCAATTTCAGCGATGTTCTCCGCCGGATCAACTCCCACAATGTTGGTGAAGCCCGAATCTAAAAACGATCGCAGGAAAGTGCCATCATTGGAGCCAATCTCCAAAATCAAGTCTTGCGGCTTCAGATCTATCTGTGCAAGAACTCGTGTCACAAGTTCTGACGCAAACTCCCGTGTAGCGAGTGCCGTACCAGAGACCCACACATAGTGTGAAAATAGGACTTCCTTCTCTACCGTCTCGAGAATTTGTACCAGAGAGCAATCGGCGCAGTAACATAATGTTAGGGGAATTCGAAGCTCATCGACCTCATCAGACGCTTTTAGTGAGTTTGCCAGCGGCTGCTCACCCAACTCTAACAAATGCTCCAAATTCCGGCCCGCGCAGACTCTGCACTCCTCTATCGAAGAGTACACTGCTTGTTTCTCATTCATTACGTGTGCGCCACGGCCCATACTTCATCACCAGTTATTTCATCGATACCAGAACAACTCTGTAACATCGGATTTTGTTCGAAGGCGCGGATGCCTATATACGAGGCGCTCATCACAAGGAACACCAACTGTCATCCTACCAAATACTTTAGGCTGAGGCTCTCCCAGCTCAATTGACACGGCCAGACGCAATCTGATCACGCCAGTAATCCAAGGTTTCTTGCAGAATCTGCTCAAAGCTGATGGTTGCTTTCCATCCAGTTTCATCGACAAACTTTGATGGATCACAGAGTAAAAAAGGCACCTGCGTGGGGCGCACGTACTGTGGATCAACCTCATATTGAATGCCATCCACCGAAGATAGCGCGATGAGCTTATTCAACGCGTCTTCAAAGGTATGTATTTGTTCCGGCGCGTCAGACCCCACCAAGTAAAGTTCACCAGATTCGCACTTCTCTACCGCAAGCCAATAGGCATGCACCATATCCCTTACATGTGTAAAGTTTCTCCGATCGCCAAGATGGCCAACCTTCAAGAGAGGGTCTTGCCGTCCGGCTTCGATTCGAGCAATTTGATAGGCATACCAAGGAATGCCAAATACACGGTCACGGCGAGGCCCCTCATGGTTAAATGCTCGCGTACGAATGATATTCATGCCATATGAGCGATGATAGACATAGCCGATAAGGTCTTGAGCGATTTTAGTGACGGCGTAAGGATTCACCGGGCGCATAGTTGTTTCCGGTGTTATCGGAAGCTCGTGCTCATAGATTTCTCCATACTCCTCACCAGACCCAGGTATCAGAATTTTGGGGTTGATATCTGCCTCTCTACAAGCCTCCAACAAATTCACTGTCATTTTGTAGTTTGCATCCATATAGAGAGACGGATGGTCCCAGGATGGGCTTACAAAGCTCTGCGCGGCCAGGTGAAAAATAACATCAGGCTGAATCGCTCTCATCATTTTCATGGTCGCTTTTGGATCCATTAGATCGCAGTCAGACCAGTCTATCTGCCCCTCGATATGTAGAACATTGCGCATATTCGATAGGTGGTACCTACGAATACCGTACGGAGTGATCCCTTTTTCAAGACAGTAGTCCGCAAGATGAGAGCCAACGAAGCCGGTAATACCTGTAATTAGGATTTTCATTATTTCTAGTCCTTCGTAATATTCATGGTGGCGTGGTTCAGGTTCTTTTCAATCAAAATATCGTTCTGAACTACGTCGAGGAGACTGCAACTCGAGTCCAACAAAACTGTACGACACCCAGCCGCTTCTCCAGCTTCCATGTCTCGTTCATCATCGCCAATGAATGTGATTGTAGACAGATCTAGGTTGAAATCTCGCTGTGCTTCAAAGAGCATCCCTGGTCTAGGTTTACGGCAGCTACACTGTTCGTCCCAGCCGTGGGGGCAATAGTAGAACTTCTCAATTCTTCCCCCCACCTGCTCCACGTCCTCCAGGATGTTGCGGTGGATGTCAGCAACATCCAGATCACTCATCTTTCCGTGGGCAATACCAGCTTGGTTTGTAACTACAATAATGGAATATCCGCTCTCAGTGAGCCTCACAACCGCTTCTTTTGACCCTGGAAGCCACTCAAATTCTCTCCAGGATCGAATATACTCCGCTTTCGCAGCACGGCGGTTCAGGACGCCATCTCGATCGAGAATTATAAATCGTTTAGGGGCAAGGTATAGATTTGTTATTGGCAGCCGCTCGTGTGAACCAATTGAGTAATAGCGATGGTGAGTGATGTAGGCCGACAGTTGATGGCGTTGGCACAATGCAGTGTAGACCGTTCTCTCAAAATTTACGTTCTCTTCGGGTATCAGTTTTATCGCTTCACGCCGAAGAATCGAATATCCAATATCTACGCCCTTAAGACGGGGTGTTTCACGTGACTTGTCATAGCAGACTACCCGCCCCTCTGTGGTGACTCGTACATTGTTGTTTTTACTATAGTCGTCGCCGTTTGAGTACACGGTAAGCTGGCCTAGGGCATCACCGGAGAAAAATTTCCGCGCCATTTCCTTAAGGCGTAATGGCCAGATATTATCGGCGTAGAGCAATATAAACACTGGGTCCACCTGCTGTTCCGCGAGTCGAACTCGGGTGCCCGTGTCATTCTCGACATCCGTAATGGAATACTCAATCTCCACACCAAATTTATGACCATCTCCGAAATAGTCCTGAATAACATCGGGAAGGTACCCCAATAGAAGCAATATTCTTTTAATGCCCTGCGCGCGGAGGCTCGCTATCAGGTAATCCAGAAATGGACGTTCGTGGACCGGGATCATAGGTTTAGGAACTGTGTTGGTCAGGGGCCTGAGTCGAACACCAAGCCCACCGGCTAGAATTACTGCCTGCGTGATAACATCAGTCATACTCTTTTACCGTGGCACCTTGTGTTTCATAGGTGAATTGATAGGCATTTATTCCGAACGGCCCGAGAGACTTTCTTATCGCGTCGTGCCGGTTAGGCGGCGCAAACATTAACAGAAAGCCCCCTGCTCCTGCTCCGGCTACTTTACCGCCTAGCGCGCCAGCGGCCATCGCCGTGGTGTAATATTCATCGATTGTAGAATTGGATATTTTGGAAGCCAGTTGTTTCTTTTGAATCCAATTTTCGTGAATGACCTCCGCAAAGCGTTCCAGGGAAAACGGCTCGTTTGCAAGCTGCTTTCTTAACTCTCCAGCTTGATCCCTCATGCCTACAAGGATGTCGGTATTTTCCTTGTGATTACTGTCCTGTTCCGCCAACACTGACTCCGATGGCCTGGTAGATCTCATCCAGAACGCCATCATGCTTTCAAATATGGCCTTTACACTATCGTCTTGTGAATTTATCGCGCGCACCGACACGCTTTCATCATCAAAAAACTGGATGAAATTCAGACCTCCATACGCTGCTGCGTAATGATCCTGCTTTCCCATTGGCCTTCCCAAAAGTTCAATTTCAATGTGGGAGGCTTCTTCAGCAAGGCGTCCGGAAGACACCGGAATGCCTTTAAACTTATAAAGGGCGTTTAGCAGTCCTACACAAAACGTACTCGATGAGCCTAAACCGGTCATGGCGGGAACATCAGATATGGTGCTGATATAAATTCGATCATCTATGTTGAGAAACTTGAGGCACTCTTGCATTATTTGGTTTTTGATTTCAGAAATATCATTCACCATCTCTGTTTCTGAATAGTTCAAACGAATTCTCTCATCAAAAAAAGGAGTGTGTCTTTTCAAAATGACATGTAAATAGCTAGCAATGCTGGTGCTCACCACGCATCCATAGCCATTATTGCTGTAGAACGACGGCAAATCAGTTCCGCCTCCGGAGAAACTAATACGGAATGGGGTTCTGGAAATGATCATCTTGCTATTCCTGCTCCTTAGATCGATCAGTTGCAACTGCGGTAACTTCCATCAAAGCTCCGCGCTGAAAGACCCAACTTATTACCGAGACAGCGATCGCGGGGATAACCAACAGCATTGCAAGTAAAGTGGAGCAAACTACTGAAACATCAAGCCCCTTTAGCCCCATTAGGTATTGAGTAAGCGAATTGAAAGGTAAGCCCATTCGATTTAGAACCGATTGAATCCACCCGAAAGGATCATGTTCTGGTGACACAGTAGTTAGTTCGGACACACTAAGCCCAACACTTTGTAAAGCATCCGAAAGAGAATCGGGAGTAAAGTGCACCAAGTGCCGTGGCACATCCAAGTGAAGCCACACAGGCCCACCAAATGACGCCTGCCAGCTGCGCAAATTCGGCACGCTTACAACGAGAGCCCCCCTTCTATTCAATCGAGCGGCACACTCTTTCAGCAAGTACATAGGGTCCGCAACGTGCTCTAGAACGTTAAAAAGCACTATAAGATCAAAACCTTCGGTCTTATCAACATTCTCTATGCCACCTGCAACGACTTCCGCACCCAGCCTTTGCCTAGCATCGCTGCAAGCGTCTTCATTTCTCTCGACACCAACTACACTCCAGCCCTTTTCCTGAAGCGCCTCTAACATTAACCCAGGCCCACAACCGACTTCGAGAACCCTACCAGGGCTTCTGTCCGACACCCACCCTCTCACCCTCAACCTATATAGAGCGCGAAGCACGGCAAGAACAACTGGGCCATACCCTCTATAGCTGGAGGGGTAGTAGCTATCCAGGCAATCTGGCACCGGAGCGGTAAATTTCACATCACAAGAGCAACATTCATAGACCAAGAATGAAGCTCCCGTGATATGGTCCACCGAACGGGAGAACAGTACATCCAGACTGTTAGATAAGCATAACGGGCACTCATGGACCACCCCAGGCCGAGTTGTTGCTTCAGACAAATTCGCCTGCTTCATTGGATTGGTCGCTTTTGGTATATCGCGAAAATTTCATCCGGCTTCCTGAGCACAAAAGTTTTGTCCTCCAGACCTAGAACCGCCACTACCGCGCTAAATAGTGCACCTACCCCCCTGTACCGAGACAAAGATATCGCTAAATATTTGTAGGAAATAACATAGGGATAAATCCCATCATGCAACTTTTCAAAACCCGCTTTTTCGAGCAGCGTCTGTATAGACTTTCGGCTAAAGTACTGTATATGCTGGCCCAGCACATACCACCAACGCGCGCCAAGAATTTTGAAAAACAGCGAGTCAGAGTCTCCGGTCCAGAAACACGCTATTCCACCTGGTTTGAGTAGTTGGTTCACATATTTCATCTCCACCTCAGGATGCTCAAGATGCTCTATAACTCCCCACATAGTGATAACGTCGTACTGTTCTCCCTCTTGTGCCTTTTCTTCCAGGAGCTTCGCATCGACCGTCAATCCCTTCTCCCTGGAAATGTCTACCGCCCAAGTTGAAAGCTCTAGCCCTTCCACGTCATAGAAAGCCCTGGCGACTTCTAGGAAATCTCCGCTAGCGCATCCTACGTCTAGCAATCGGCCCGAGGGAACAAACTCTCGAATTTTCTCTAGTACGTTTTCGGCCGTGGCGACTCTCAAGGGAGCGTTGTCTAAATATCCAGCGTCGTAGGTATCAACATAATGCTCGAACATGTTTTTAAGTCTTGGGGATGAATAAGCATGGCCGCAGCCCGCACAGCGAACAACCCGATAGCAAAGCCGTATTTCAGGCGTCCACTTATATCCAAAAACTGGCGGCCGGTTTCCGAGTGTATCCGGTAAAAGCACTCTATAATCGCGGCTCCCGCAGACAGCGCACTCCACTTCAACTAGCTCAGGGATGAATGCCCCTGACGCATCTTCCACATCAATACCCTCAAGAGTCATTTTACATCCCCTTTCCCGGCTTATCCTTCCACTGCTTTGAAGTAAAAGTGAATTTTTTGTCAATAATGTACACCGGTCGCTTGAGCATATTCTTGTATATCCGCGCCAGATAGGTGCCTTGAATAGTCAACAGATAGGCAATGTAGGTCAAGTTGAGGACTACACAAATCTGTAATGCATCTTCCGAGCCCATGAAAGACCATGAGGCGAGTAATGCAACATTCGTCAACACAAGGAGGGGAAACATATAACCCGCGAGGCGCATTAGGAAAGTGGAAGATGTCAACAAACCCGCTATCGCAAACGTAACCATCGACGTAAAATTGTAGTGGGTTTTACCTGCAACGCGCTTTTCTCGCTTATACGGAATACCAAATTTGGCAAAACCGGCGTAGCCAATTTCTGCGCGTAGAAATGGAAACGTATTGTTATTATCAGCAATAGCTTCACAGACATGTGCGGAGATCAGTGAAAACTCAGCCATGTACAAGACAATATCCATATCTCCACTGAGTCGTAGAATGTGATAGAAAATATTTCTGGCTTTCCTAATTACCCAAAGCTCATGCCGCTCCGCTCGCTTTCCATATACTACGTCATATCCCTCTTCCCATTTCTCTAAAAATTGAACAATCATTTCCGGTGGATCTTCGCAGTCGGCGTCAATAATAACCATGCCGTCTCCGGACATGACAGCCATTCCTGCTTGTAGTGATGCCTGGTAGCCGAAATTACGACTCATGGTGAAAATATGTATCGTCTGATCCCCCAATTGCATCTCTTTCAAGAGATCCAATGTGGCGTCTTCTGAACGGTTGTTGATAAAAATAAGCTCAAAGTTATAACGAGAACTTACGGACTCAATAACCTTTGTGATTCGGGAGTAAAAGATGGGTAGTGTGTCTACCTCATTGTGAACGGGGCATATTATTGAAACTAATTTTCTGGTGTCGATGCTATCACCCTCAGTGAAGCCCCTTTGTTTTTTGTTCATATCACTTCTATTTATTATTAGTAGCCTGAGTCACTGTGTGTACTGGTCCAATAGAACCGGATACTTCAATGAGAGACAATGACCGTCAAACATTAAAATGTCATTATGGGGCAGAATCGAACATACAGGCAATATACCGAAAAGTATAAAGAAGAAGCGGTTGCTCTGGTTCGAAAGCAAGATTTCTCGGTGCCAGAGGCTGCGAAATCACTGGGGATAGCCAGCAACATGCTGTATCGCTGGAAAGATCATTGTACTGGTCGATGGATTTCGTTTCAGACCAGCTCAGCGATGGCAGACGATTTCGAGTATTGAATGTGGTCGATGACTTTTCACGTGAGATGGTGGGTCAACTGGTCTGTGTGGCGATCTCAGGCGCTCAGGTAGCATGATTTCTGAATGAGCTATTTGAAAATCGCGCTGCGCCCCGAAACATAATTTCCTAATATCTTTTGTTTACATACGGCATATGTTACTCTGGAGTCCCATAAAAGTAAACCTGGGGTTTACCCAGGTAGGTAAGCCCGCCCAAAATGGGTTTGTAGAAAGCAAAATTTCCGAAAATTCAGAAGCGAATGATGAAACCGCAACTGGTTTCGAACGATGCGAGATGCGAAAGTAGAAGTCATGCAGTGGCAGCACCAGTACAGCAATGTGAGACCGCACAGCTCACTGAACTATTTACCCTCGGTTGTTTTTGCGAACAACGCGGTCTAAATTACGGATATCTTACCCGAGTGGTGGTCCTAACTTGGGGGAAAGGTCAATCGCTGCCGCCTACGCGAAGCATTAAAGAGACTAAACAATGAAAGAATATATTAATGTAAACAGAGGAAATTCAAACGTACTTTTGTTGGCAGTTTTTACCTTAATTATTTACCTTATAAGTGTGAAATTTAACGTAGAGCTCGATGCAAAAGTTGTACCTTTTGGAGATCCATTTACCTATTCAATTGGTTTTTTTAATATTCTTGATAATGTGTCTACCAAAGGCTATTTTAGAAATATTTACACTCAAATTTTTCATCATCCTAATTGGTATTGGCTTTTAAATCTTTTAGTGTCAATCTTTTCCCCGATTTTAAGTAAAAATTCATTTTCAATTAGTTTCTGTAATTTTTTTATGTTTTTTATTGCTAGTTTTTCTCTATATAGAGTCGCAATAGAGTATGGGGCTAAAGAAAACTATTCAGTATTAGCAGGTCTACTACCTTGGGTTTTTCCAATTAATTATGGTTTTCAGACCTATGCCTCCATTCCAATGACTGGGCTAGATGCCTCATTTACTGCGGCTTTATATATCGCTTTATCCTATTCTCTAATTTTTTGTTTAAAACCATCAATTAGACGTTTTGCGGTTATTGGTGGGGTAACAGCAGGAGTGGCAATACTAGGGAGAGGAAATTCATTACCAGTTGTTGCAATGGTTTTATTTTTACCTTTAACCAGTACCATATACGAGGCAATAATTTATAAAAACAAAACGGTTATAAAAAATTTAATTATTCTTTTATCAATAGCTCTTGCAATTTCTCTTTGGTTTTATTTTCGAACATATGAGGCTTTACTTGGTTATTACTCAAATCATGCAACTTTTTTTTCAAGACATGAATGGAATTTACATGATGCAAAAAAATGGCTTCTGAATCTTCCTGGATTCTTATTTTGGCAAAAAGAAAACTCATACGCATCTATAATAATTTCCTTTTTAACCCATCTTTTTCATATTTATGCAGTATTTAGCGCTCTAAGAAACATAAAATATGAAAAATTAAAGATGTTGATCTTAACGGGATCATTCATTTATTTCTGTACTTATTTTATAAACGTATTTTTATTTACAGACCCCGTCTTCACGCTTACAAATTGTATTTTACAATACCAACCAATGCTGATTGGAACATGCTTCACACTACTAGGTTTGATAATTCCTTTATTGAAATCTGCAAATTTGGGAAATTATAATTTTATAATTTATGCATCATTTGTATCGCTAATTATCTTTGCTTATTTTTTTACGAAAATACAAACCCCATTTTATTACTCTGAAACAAGACCTCCACCAAAGGCTGTTGAATTGTTTTCACTTAACTTAGATGAATTTACTAACAACGGTAGTTTAAGTATTCTATGGTACGGGTCTTATAATCCACAAATTCTAAGTTATTACAGAAAGAAAAATGATTTACCAGAGGCAAATATTTATAGGGGTAAGTTTCACAATAATATGTGGAGTCAAAGTGACTACTCAATGGAAAATAAAAAAAGGGTTATACAAGAAATTGCAGATCAGTTTAATTCAGCATCAGTAATAATAATTCCCGAGAATTTAGACCTATACGGCGCGATGCCATATGCCTTCTCCCATTTCCGTGAAGAAATTGCAAAATTTTTAATAAGTAAAAATGCTCCAAAATTTAATGTTATTTCAATTATTAAAGAAAATCCTACTGCAAATTTATTAGTGTTGCAAAAATCTAATATTAGCAATGGCAAAGGGTTTCCTTTTGATGCAAAAACCTATGTAGAAAAGCGTAAGATCCCGTTCCCATCTCCCATCACATACACTCAGTAGTGGCAGGATCCGGACAGCGTTTACTTTAATGAATTGCCGCAGAGCATCCCGGCCTAACTGGCCGGGGGATTCACTTATAAATCGGGTTTGGCTGTACAGACAACCGGGGCCGGCTCTGATGATTAACGCTGGTATCTGGCCGAGATCTTTGACGATCTAAACACTGCCTACAAAATAGCGTCTATT
>NZAZ01000158.1 GCA_002686255.1 Rhodospirillaceae bacterium | reverse complement strand
GTCAAATCAAAACGCGCCATATCAAAACTCCTTTCTAAAGAGGCTTGAATCACATTTCAGCGCGTTTGGGAATCCTGTTTATGGGTATGTGGCCTAGAGCGTTTCAGAAATCCCCCCTCAGGAATCCAAAAACGCCGCCTCGATGGCTTCGGCGTCGATGCCGTAGGCGCGGTAAAGGTCGCGCACGTCCCCGCACTGCCCGAAACGGTCGACGCCGAGCGGCCGCACCCGGTGCCCGGCGGCCGAGCCGATCCACGACAGCGCCGCCGGGTGGCCGTCCAATACCGTCACCAGCCGGGCGCTAGGCCCAAGCCCGCTCAACAGCTTCGCCAGGTGGGAGTGGCGGCCGTTTTGGCGCCAGTCCCCGTAAAGCCGGTCCGGCGAGGTGACCGCCATCAGGCCGATTTCTTCATCGGATTGCAAAAGCTTTTCGTGGGCGGCTTCGGCCTCGGCCGCCGGGGCGCCGCAAGTGATGATGGCGCCGGTTGATTTCGGCCCCGGTTTGGCCCGCCAATAGGCGCCGGCCAGGATGTCGCGGCGAAGGGTCTTGGTGATTTTGCGCCGCGGCTGAACCAGCGGCAGGGTGGACAGGCGCAGGGATACCGCGCCGCCGTCGTCGGCCTGCATGTAATCGAAACCCCAGCGCATTATTTCGGCCAGCTCGTCGGCGAAGGCGGGCTCGAAACAGGCCAGCCCCGGCTGGCCGATGCCGATCAACGGCGTGACGATGGACTGGTGCGCGCCGCCTTCGGGCGCCAGCGACAACCCCGACGGCGTCGCCACCAGCATGAAGCGCGAATCCTGATAGCAGGCGTAATTGAGCGCATCGAGGCCGCGTTCGATGAACGGGTCGTACACCGTGCCGATGGGGAACAGGCGCTCGCCGAACAGCTCGTGCGACAACCCCAGGGCGCCGAGCATCAGGAACAGGTTGTTTTCGGCGATGCCGAGCTCGATGTGCTGGCCGTGCTCGTCGGCGGCCCACTTCTGGACCGAGGCCACATGGTGGTCGCGGAAGGTGTCGCGGATCCTGTCGCGGGCGAAGATGCCGCGGCGGTTGACCCAGCCGCTCAGGTTGGTCGACTGAGTCACGTCCGGCGACGTGGTGACGATGCGGTCCGCCAGGGCCTCGCCCGGGGACTCATCTGTGCCGGCGAGGTCGTACAGGATGCGCCCGAAGGCTTCCTGTGTGCTGAGGGGTGCGCCAGGGGGAGCATCCTTGCCGCCGGCCCCGGGAACCGGCAGCTTCGCCGGCGCCTCGATCGCCGCCGCCGTCTTCCCGCGCCCGCCGTTCAAGGCATTGAACGGCGCCTGGTCCAGGAAACGCTTGATGTCGGCGGGCGGTATGGAAAGCCCGGCGTTGGGGTCCCATTCGTGGCCTTCGGGAATTCCCATCTTTTGCCGGAAGCCCGTCACCTGTTCGGGGTTGAGGATGCCGGCGTGGTTGTCCTTGTGGCCGGCCAGGGGCAGGCCGTGGCCCTTGATGGTATAGGCGATGAAGCACGCCGGCGTGTCATCGGTGATGGAGGCGAAGGCCTCGAGGATGGTTTCCAGGCAATGACCGCCGAGGTTGGTCATCAGGTCCTGCAACGCGTCGTCGTCGTAGGACCGGAGAAGGTCCTCGATCCCGTCTTCATGGCCGATGTCGTTCCACAACTGCTGGCGCCAATAGGCGCCGCCCTGGAAGGTCAGCGCCGAATAGAGGTCATTGGGGCAGTCGTTGATCCATTTCCTGAGGACCTTGCCGCCGGGGCGCCTGAAGGCCTCCATCATGCGCTTGCCGTATTTCAGCGTCACCACGGTCCAGCCGGTGGTGCGGAAGGTGCGGTCGATCCAGCGGAACATGCGGTCCGAGACGACGCCGTCGAGGCTCTGGCGGTTGTAGTCGATGATCCACCAGCAGTTCCTGAGGTCGTGCTTGCGGCCTTCGAGCAGCGCCTCGTACATGTTGCCTTCGTCCATTTCGGCGTCGCCGACGACGGCGATCATGCGCCCCGGGTCCTGGGCCTGGACGGTTTCGGTGTGGCGGCGCAGGTAGTCCTGGGCCAGGGACGCGAACACGGTCATCGCCGGGCCGAGGCCGACGGAGCCGGTGGAGATATCGACGTCGTCTGAGTCCTTGGTCCGGGACGGATAGCTCTGGGCGCCGCCGAAGGCGCGGAAGTTTTCCAGGTTCCGCCGCGTCTGGTTGCCGAACAGGTACTGGATGGCGTGGAACACCGGGCTGGCGTGGGGCTTGACGGCGACCCGGTCTTGCGGCCGCAGTTCGTGGAAGTAAAGCGCCGTCATCAGCGCCGCCACCGAGGCCGACGACGCCTGGTGGCCGCCGACCTTAAGCCCGCCGAGCCCGCCCCTGTTCTGGCGCACGTAATTGGCGTGGTGGATCATCCAGGTGCTGAGCCACAGCACCTTTTTCTCCAGCTCGCGGAGGATCGGCAACGCGGCGGAAACGGCGTTCGGGGTTTGCCGGGAACGGGCCTGTTCGTCCAAGGGCGGCATGGATGGATTCTAGCCCCGCAAGGCGGCGCATGTCCTTGCAAAACGAGCCGAAAAATGGCATAAATTAGCAATGAATGGTCATTATGTATTAATATTTTAGATTATTATGCCGAATAAATCCCTCGACGCGATAGACCGGCGAATCCTGGAGAATCTCCAGAACGACGCCCGCATGCGCAACGTCGAGTTGGCGGAAAAGGTCGGCCTGTCGCCGAGCCCGTGCCTGCGCCGGGTCGGCAACCTGGAGGAAACGGGCGTCATCCGCGGCTACGTGACGCTGGTCGACGCCGAGGCCGTGGGCCTGCCGGTCAGCGTCTTCGTCAGCGTCACGCTGGAAAAACAGATCGAAAAGGCGCTGAAAAAATTCGAGAAGGAAATCCGCGCCCGGCCCGAGGTCATGGAATGCTACCTGATGACCGGCGACGCCGATTACCTGTTGCGCGTGGTGACGTCTGACCTAAGCGCCTATGAGCGGTTTCTGCTCGAACACCTGACCCGTATCCCCGGCGTCGCCTCCATCAAGTCGTCGTTCGCCCTGAAACAGGTCGCCTACCGGACGGCGCTGCCCATAGCACCCGCAACGGCCAAGGCATGAACAAGCAAACAATCCCCCGGGGTCTTTTGGCCGGGCTTTGCATCACCGCGCTCAGCGGGTTCATGTTCCTGGAGGCGGCGTTGGCGCCGAAGCCCGACCCGTGGCCCCGGTGGCAGGCCTTTGAGGCGGCTTCGACGGCGGTCATCGACCACCATCCGTGGGACCGATTTTTGAAAAAATACCTGAAACCCGGGCCGCGCGGCGTCAACCGGGTCGCCTACGGCCGCGTCACCGGCGACGACCGCCAGGCGCTTTATCAGTACCTGGTGGCGCTGCGCCTGACCCCCATCGAACGTTTCAACCGCGCCGAACAAATGGCCTATTGGATCAACCTCTACAACGCCCTCACGGTGCGGCTGGTGCTGGAGTTCCATCCGGTCAACAGCATCAAGGACATTGAAATCTCGTCGGGGATTTTCGGCGGCCCGTGGGACCGCAAGCTTCTGGAAGTCGGGGGCGAGCCGTTGAGCCTCAATGACATCGAGCACCGCATCCTGCGCCCCATTTGGCTCGATCCGCGCATTCACTACGCCGTCAACTGCGCGGCGGTCGGTTGCCCGGACCTGCAGCCGCTGGCCTTTACCGGCGCCAACACCGGGACGCTTCTCGATCACGCGGCGCAAAACTACGTCAACAGCCCCCGCGGCGCCCGCGTCGAGGACGGGCGGCTGGTCGTGTCCAAGATCTACGTCTGGTTCGTCGACGACTTCGGCGGCTCGGAGGAAGGCGTGCTCGCCCATCTCCGGCAACTGGCGGAACCGCCGCTGGCCCGCGCGCTCGAGGGCCGGACTTCCATCGACGATTACGAATACGACTGGGGCCTCAACGATTCCGGGTCCTGAGGGGCGGCGCCCCGGGCCCGGGTTCCAGGGTTGAAAGAGCGTCAAGCATGTCCGGCGGAGCCTACAACCGGGCCGCCGCGCCAATTCACGAAAACGTCAGGAACTTCAGACGTCGACGGTGATGTCGGTCTTGGGCTTCGAGGAGCAGATCAGGATCTGCCCTTCCTCCTCGGGCAGTAAGGCGTCATCGTTGACGTATTCGACCTCGCCCTCGATCAACGCGCACATGCAGGTATGGCAGACCCCGGACCGGCAACCGAAATCGGGCGTCAGCCCGTTGGCTTCGGCAAGTTCGAGGATGGTTTCCTTGTCCGCGTCCCAGTTGACCGTGACGCCGGAACGCTTAAACGTCACCACGGGCCCAATAGCCGCCGCCTCGGGGCCAGGGGCTGTCGAGGCGCCAGGGACCGCCGAGTCGCTTTTCCGACCGGCTTTATCCCCGGCGCCGCTATCTTTAAGCACCGTCGCCGGGCCGAAGAATTCGTAATAAATGCGGGATTCCGCCACCCCCCAGTCGAGAAGCCCGTTGAACAGCGCCTTCATGAACGCCGCCGGGCCGCACAGGTAGAAATCGCCGTCCTTGTCCTCCAGCAGGCTTTCCAACAGCTCGATGGAGATGAACCCGGCGCTGTCGTAGTCCCGGCCTTCGGCGTCGCCGGGGCCCGGCTCCTGATAGGCGATGTGGGCATTGACGTTGGCGTGGGTTTCGGCCAGGCCCCGCACGTGCGCGCCGAAGGCGTGCTCGTCGCCGTTGCGGACCCCGTGGACGAACCACACCGGCCTTTTGGCGCCGTTCGAAACGATGTGGTTGAGCATGCTGACCATCGGCGTCAGGCCGACGCCGCCGGACAGCAGCACCACCGGCCCCGATTCGCCCCCATCCCCATCCCCGGCGCCGTCTTCGTGCAGGAAAAAATCGCCCGAGGGCGCGCGCACCTGCAATTCACCGCCGGCCTCGACGTGGTCGTGGAAATAGTTGGACGACACCCCGGGCGGCGCGTCGGGTTGATCGGGCGGCGGCGGCTCGCGCTTGATGGACAGGCGGTAATGGGTGGCGTCGCCCAAGCTGTCGGAAATGGTATAGGTGCGCAGGACCGGTTCCGGCTGCCCCGGCACGTCGAGCTTGAAGCCCAGGAACTGCCCCGGCTTGTAGGGCGCCAGCGGGCGGGCGTCCTTGGCCGTCAGGTAGAACGAGGTGACGGTCCGGCTTTCCGGTTCCTTGCGCTCGACGCAAAAGGCCCGGTATCCGTCCCAGCCGCCGGAGGAATCCTTGGGCTTGTTCATGAATGGCTTCCTTTTGGCTTTCCGCTGCCCGGAGCGGGCTAACCTGCCGTTCCGGGGGGGCCAAGGCAACCCTTTACGATCTAGGGGTTTTCTTTACGATCTAGGGGTTTCCTTTACGATCTAGGGGTTTCCTTTACGATCTAGGGGTTTGGCAGCGGCGGTAAGGCTGTTAATTTAGTTAATTCCCTTGAACGGAAACCAGCCAAGGGGCAGCGGGAGACTGAAGGGTGGCGGCAAAACGCGGCGACGACAAGGCCTGGAACGAATTCGTTTCGTGGTGCGGAGAGCGCGGCCTCGAGGCGGTGCCGGCCAACCCCTGGACCCTGGCCGCTTACGCCCGGTGGAGCGAGCGCCACCATCCCTATCCGGCCGTCGCCCGGAACATCGAGGCCATCGCCCGGGTCCACTATATGAAAACGCGCAAACGCCTGGACCGCCACCCCATGGTCATGCGCACGCTGAGCCTCATCGAAACCCGCGCCAAGGCGAAAAAATCGGCCAAGGACAAACAGGCGGCGCTGTTCCCGGAAGACGACATCCTCGAACGGAAGTCACCAGGCAAGGCCAAGGCCGGGAAAACCCGGAAAGCCGCCGGGAAAACCCCCGCGACAGCCAAGGGCAAACGGACGGCCAGGAAAAAACCCCGCAAAGGAATGAGCGCCAGCCCGAAGCTGGTGTCCCGGCGGCGGTTGAAAAGCTGAGCCCGCGGCCCTTAGGGTCTTTCCGGCCCAAATTGAACCATTCTGACGGAGCGATTTTGTGCCAGGATCAAGCAAGGAAGCGCAGCGCGTATCCGAATACGGGCAAGATT
>NZAZ01000157.1 GCA_002686255.1 Rhodospirillaceae bacterium | reverse complement strand
CTTCGTCACTATTTCTTCGGGTTTGGGACGTCTGTTCGCCATTTCTGATCCTCCGTTTACTAACTATAACGGTGGACCACTTTTTTGGGGGAGGACCAGATCACCTTGCCCGGATAGACGTAATCCAGGAATCCGACGTCGGCGTCCGGGGCGTTCTCGACCGCTTCGACCATGGCGGCGGGGCTGCCCTCGCCGGCGCTCGTCGGGCTCGTGCCGCCGGCCACGAGGCCGGCAAGCAAAACCATGGAGATCAGAAACCGCGCGATTTTCGCCATATCCTTATCCGCCGGACCGTTTCGGCGTCCGGTTCTTTGCCTCGGGGCAGTATACACCAACGGCGGCGGAAGGAGATAACGATCCCAGCGAGAATGTCCGTTTTTGGTCATGTGTGTCCGGCCTGTTAATGCGGTTTCCATGACAGCTGGTCTTAATGCGATCCGCCGGATCGGGGCCCAATCAAAAGCGCGCGCCTGATGCGCCGTGACCCAAACGGGATTTCCCGATCCCCGGTTTAACCGGTTTTGCATTACCTGACATTCACCCCGCCGGCACGGCGGAAAAAATCTCCCGCCGCAGAAAATCCTGGTCGAGGGCCTCGAGGGTCCGGTGGCGCCGCGCCATCAGTTCCGCCGCCCCCTCAGGCCCGTGCACGCGCTCGAACTCGTCGATGTTGGCCTGTTCGTGGCCGAACATGTCGCGGAAGGTTTCGGTGTATTCCGCCGTCACGTCGCCCCGGGCGGTGATTGTCCAGCCCGTCCGCGTCAGCATTTCCGCATAGTCCATCGGCGACTCGATGAACGTCGGGCCACCGGCGGCGGCGGTCTCGTAATCCGCGTCCAACAGGCCGGGCGCGATGGAGATGACCGAGAACACCATCTTGCCTTCGTGGCTGACGACGCGGCGGCATTCATCCAGGACCGCCTGTTTCTCGATCAGGCAGCACAGCACGTCGGAATGATATATGGCGTCGAAGCCGCCGAAGTCGCCGCCGGGGAACGGCAGCGCCGCCCCGTCGGCCTGGACGATGCGGACCGCCCCTGAAATACCATCTCTTTCGGCCCTGTCCCGGGCCGCAAGCAGGCCTTCCAGCGGCAGGTCGATCAGGGCCGCCTCGCAGCCCGTCCGTTTCGCCAGATAGAGTCCCGGCCAGCCGGACCCGGCGCCGATTTCCAGGAACCGCACCCCCGGCCCGAGGGCCAGGATTTTTCCCACATCGTCGGCTTCCTGCCTTGTCGTCCAGCTTGTGCAGCCGTAATCACAGCCGCACACGGCGCGCTCGATCCCGAGCATGATTTCCGATCGGGTCAGGTGCCCGTAGGTCTTCGAGAAGCGCTCGATCAGCGCCTGTTCGCCGGCTGTCGGGGACATCGCCGTTTCCTTTTTGGTTTTCCCTGTCTTGCTTCCGGGGGACACCCCCGAATCCCCGTGGCCTCTTATTTATTTTCACCACAAAGACTCAAAGAAAAAAGAAAAGATGGGTTAATTCTTTTTCACGTCTTTGTGCCTTAGTGGTTCATCTTCTTTTCTTGATTCTCAACCCGAGCGCACCTTGACGTAGGTTCCCGGCGCGTCGCAGATCGCCTTCAGCTTGCCCGAGCCGGGTTTGCGGGCCGGGACGTCCTTCCGGCCGGCGTGCTTCTTGACCCACTTGTCCCAATCCGGCCACCACGAGCCCTTGTGCTTCTCGGCGGCGGCCAGCCAGGCGTCGGGGGGTTTCGGGTTTTTCTTATCCCGGGGCGTGATCCAGTAGTTGTACTTTTTGGCCGCCGGCGGGTTGACGACGCCGGCGATATGGCCCGACGCCGAGAGCACGAACTTTACCGGGCCCTTGTACAGCCGGGTGGCGGCGTAGGTGGATTTCCACGGCGCGATGTGATCGTCCTGGGTCGAGATCACGTAGGACGGCACCTTGATCTTGCGAAGGTCCAGCGGCACACCGTCAAGCGTAATACCGCCCGGCTCGATCAGTTTGTTTTCCAGGTACATCTTGCGCAGATAGAAGCCGTGCATGGCCGCCGGCATGCGGGTGGCGTCGGAATTCCAGTACAACAGGTCGAAGGGGAAGGGGTCCTTGCCGAGCAGGTAGTTGTTGATGACGAACGACCAGATCAGGTCGTTGCCGCGCATCATGTTGAAGGTCAAGGCCATCTCGGCGCCTTCCAGGTAGCCGAGTTCGTCCATCCTGGCCTCCAGCGCGCCGAGCTGTTCCTCGTCGATGAAGACGGCGAGCTCACCTGCGTCCTCGAAGTCGATCATGGTGGTGAAGAAGGTCGCCGATTGTATGCGCTCGTCCTTCCTCGCCGCCATGTAAGAGAGCGTGCAGGCCAGCAGCGTGCCGCCGATGCAATAGCCGATGGCGTTGACCTTGACCTCCCCGGTGGCCTTTTCGATGGCGTCCAGCGCCGCCAGGGGGCCTTCGAGCATGTAGTCGTCCAATGTCTTTTCGGCCAGCGTTGCATCCGGGTTGACCCACGAGATGACGAACACCGTATGGCCCTGGCCTACGGCCCACTGGATGAAGGAGTTCTCCTTCCTGAGATCGAGGATGTAGAACTTGTTGATCCACGGCGGAACGATCAGCAGCGGACGCTTCACGACCGTCTCGGTCGAGGGGTTGTACTGGATCAGCTCCATCAGATCGTTGCGGAAAACCACCTTGCCGGGGCTGACGGCGACGTTCTTGCCGACCTCGAAGGCGTCTTCGTCGGTCATACGGATATTCAGCCTTCCAGTATTCTCATCCAGATCCTGAAGAAGATTCTTCAAGCCGTTGAGAAGATTATCGCCTCCGGTTTCGACGGTCGCCTTGAGGACCTCCGGGTTGGTGAGGACGAAATTGCTTGGCGACAGGGCCTCGACGAACCGGCGGGTATGGAAATCCACCTTCCGCACCGACTTGTCGTCCAGGCCCTCGACGCCGGCGACCGTGGATTGCAGCCACCGGGAGGTCAGAAGGTAGGACTGCTTGATGTAATCGAAGACGTCGTTGTCGCTCCACGACGAGTCCTTGAAGCGCCGGTCGCCGTCCTCGGGCGCCGCCACCGGGGCCGCCTCGCCGTCCATCATCCGCGTTGCCGTGCTTTGCCAAAGCTCAAGGTAGTCCTGCCACAGCGACATGTTGGCCTCGATCAGCTTCGCCGGGTCGGCGATCATGCGCGCCGTCATTTCCATGAACGCGCCGCCGATGTTGTAGGGGTCCATGGAGCCGGGGCCGCCGACGGCGGGCTGGCGGGCGAGGAAATCGGCGACGAGCTTTTGGCTGCTTTCGGCGATGTCGGCCATCGTTTGGGAAATTTCCCGGGTGTCCGGAAACGGACCCTTGGTACCTGGTTGATCGTTCATGTCAATCCTTTATGATCACCCTTAGTTGGCTTGGCGCTTGAAACCCAAAGCGGCACCCGGTTTTCGAGGGCGACCGGCCTCCTTCGTCGGCCGTCGGAACCTAGAATAACGGAAATTCCGTCATGTTGCACTGCAATATGACAATGGGATGGCGTTTGTAAACGGTTAACCTTTTTGAGGCAACGTGCAATTCTAAGGTAGAATCCGGATAGTCGGGATTCCGGCTGAATGAGGGGTACGGCAGAATGGCTAGCAATGAATTCCGCCCAGGGCGGAAAAACCATCTATTCAAATCGGTAAAATCGGCGCTGACGGCCGGCGTGTTCTTAGGCGTCTTCGCCCTCGGCGCCTGTGCGCAGGTGCCTGAGGCCGTCGATCCGGCGTCATGGTACAAAAACACGGTTGATCTTTTCGCCGGCGAGGAAGCCGAAAAGAAGAAAGAAGGCAGGGAAAGCGCCCTCGCCGCCGACCGGGGCAAGCCGCCGCCGGGGTCCGACAAGGCCTTTCCCAATCTCGCTTCCGTCGATGAAATGGCGCGCCAGCGCGACAAGACCGGCGGCGCTCTCGCCGCCGACCCGGACCGGCCCAAGTACACGCCCGCCATTCGACGCCAAGGAGCGGCGTCCGACATCTTGAGGGCGGCCCCGCAACCGCCGGTGATCGCCGCCACCGCGCCGCCGCCCAGCGCCGCGCCGACCGCCCCCGTGACCACGATGCCGACGGCCCCGGCCCCGGGTCAGTCCCCGGCCCTGACCACCCGGCCGCTGGCGATGCCGAAGCTGGAACCGCCGGTGATGACCGCCGAACAGCGCGATGACCAGAACCGCCTGGCCCGCCAATTGGCTGAAATCCGCGCTCGCGCCGAGGCGCTCGGCGACCTTCCGGCCAATGCCCAGTTGCCGGCGGCGCCGGGGGAACCGGCGACCATCGTCGTCTCGTCCCGGGGCATCGAAACCATCGGCGCCATGACCGCCGCCGAAACGCCGATGCCGGAGATGACGCCGCCGCCGCAAACCCCGGCCGGTAGCAGCCTGATGCAAAGCCGCGCCGCCTTGGCGGCGCCGGGGCGGACGGTCAAGGTGGCGACCATTTTGTTCGACAACGGATCGTCCAAGCTAAAGGCCCACGACAAGCGGATACTCCGCGCCATCACCCGCCTGCAGCGCAAGAACGGCGGCAAGCTTCGGATCGTCGGCCACGCCAGCACCCGTACCCGCAACTTAGCCCCGGTCAAGCACAAGATGGCCAATTTCCAGGTTTCGGCCGCCCGCGCCAATAGGGTCGCCAGCGAGCTAGTGCGCATGGGCGTCAAGAAAGAGGACATCCAGACCGCCGCGGTGTCGGACGCCGAGCCGATTTATTACGAATTCATGCCCTCGGGCGAGGCCGGCAACCGGCGGACCGAGGTCTATTTGACCAACTGAGTCCGGGCGGCCGCCGGGAATCCCAGGGATCCTAGACGGAACCCTTAATAACGCCACATTTTAATGGCCGACTGTTTGGGCTTGTGCCAACCAACGCCATCTGGCAAGTGAACCATTATGGAACAGGAATTCCATAGAATCAGGCGGTTGCCGCCGTACGTGTTTGCCGAGGTCAACGCGATGAAGGCGCGTGCCCGGGCCGAAGGCGCCGACATCATCGATTTCGGCATGGGCAACCCGGACCTGCCGACGCCGCCCCATATCGTCGCCAAGCTGACCGAGGCGGTGCAGGACCCGAAGACGCACCGGTATTCCATGTCGCGCGGCATTCCGGGGCTGAGGAAGGCCGTCGCCGCCTATTACGGCAACCGTTTCGGGGTCGACGTGGACCCGGAAACGGAAACCATCGTGACGTTGGGATCGAAGGAAGGGCTGGCCAACCTGTCGTCGGCCATCACCAGCCCCGGCGACGTGATCCTGGTCCCCAATCCCAGCTATCCGATCCATCAGTTCGGCTTCATCATTGCCGGCGCCGCGGTGCGCTCCATTCCGGTGGAGCCCGAGCAAGACCTCCTGGAGGCTCTGAAGCGCGCCGTCCAGCACTCGGTGCCGAAACCGACGGCGTTGGTGCTCAACTATCCCAACAACCCGACGGCCCGGACCGTCGATCTGGATTTCTATGCCGAGGTGGTGGATTTCTGCCTATATCACGGCATCTACATTCTGTCGGACCTGGCCTATGCGGAAATTTTCTTCGACGGACGGCCGTCGCCGTCAATCCTTCAGATCAAGCGCGCCTGGGACATCGCCGTCGAGTTCACGTCCATGAGCAAGACCTATTCCATGCCCGGTTGGCGGATCGGCTTCGCCACCGGCAACCGCAAGCTGATCGCCGCCCTGGGGCGGATCAAGTCGTACCTGGACTACGGCGCCTTCACCCCGGTCCAGGTCGCCTGCGCGGCGGCTTTGAACGGGCCGCAGGACTGCGTCGAGGAAATCCGCCGGACCTACAAGGGCCGGCGCGACGTCCTCATCGAGGGCCTGGCGGCCGCCGGCTGGGACGTGCCGTCGCCGCCGGCGACCATGTTCGCCTGGGCGCCGATCCCGGAACCGTTCGAGCCCATGGGCTCGATGGAATTTTCGAAGCTGCTGCTAAGCGAAGCCGAGGTCGCGGTGTCGCCGGGCATCGGCTTCGGCGAGCACGGCGAAGGCTACGTCCGCATCGCGCTGGTGGAAAACCGCCAACGCATCCGCCAGGCGGTCCGCAACATCAAGGCCTTCCTAAGCGGATACGGCCGGGCGGAAACCGGCAAGAACGGAAAACGGGCGGCCTCCAATTGAATTCTCCGTTGAAAATAGGGATCGCCGGCCTCGGCACCATAGGCGGCGGCACCTTCAAGCTGCTGACGGAACAGGCGGAAATTATCGAACGCCGCTCGGGGCGCGCCGTCCGCTTGGTGGCTGTTGCCGAACCCGACGCTTCCAGGATGAAAGAGGCCGAAAAGAACGGCATCCGCTGTTACGCCGACGCCCTGCCGATGGCCGCCGATGACGATGTCGATGTGGTGGTGGAACTGATCGGCGGCTCGGAAGGGATCGCCAAAAAGCTTTGCGAAACCGCCATCACCAACTCCAAGCACGTGGTCACCGCCAACAAGGCGCTGATCGCCCATCACGGCACGGCGTTGGCCAGGGCGGCCGAGGCCCAGGGCGTGACCTTTGCTTTCGAGGCGGCGGTGGCCGGCGGCATCCCGATCATCAAGTCGCTCCGCGAGGGATTGGCCGGCAACCGTCTCGGGCGCGTTTACGGCATCCTCAACGGCACCTGCAATTATATCCTCAGCGCGATGAGCGAGCAGGGCCGCGATTTCGAGGACGTTCTCAAGGAATGCCAGGATCTGGGATTCGCCGAGGCCGATCCCAGCTTCGACGTCGACGGCATCGACACCGCCCACAAACTGGCGATTTTGGCCAGCGTCGCCTTCGGCGGCGAGGTCAATTTCGACGCCGTCCACATCGAAGGCATCCGCCACGTCTCGCTGATGGACATGCAGTTCGCGAGCGAATTGGGATATAGCATCAAGCTGCTGGGGGTTGCCTCGGTGCGGGAAGACGGGCTGGAACAGCGGGTCCACCCATGCATGGTTCCATCCTCCTCGCCGATCGCCCATGTGTTGGGCTCGCTAAACGCGGTGGTGGCGGACGGGGATTTCTGCGACACCATCGTTCACGAAGGCCATGGCGCCGGCGCCGGGCCGACGTCGTCCGCCGTCGCCGCCGATTTGATCGACATTGCCCGCGGTTTGAAGGTACCGACGTTCGGGGTGCCGGCGAGCGAACTGAAATCCATCCCCCCGGTTCCCATGGAACGCCACCGGGGCGCCTATTACATCCGCCTGATGGTGGTTGACCGGCCCGGCGTGTTCGCCGATATCGCGGCCGTGCTCCGGGACCACGCGGTGTCCATGGAATCGGTGCTGCAGCGGACCCGGGACCCCGGCGAACCGGTGCCGGTGGTGATGACCATGCACGAAACCGAAGAGGCCGGCATGATCCGGGCGCTTGAGGAAATCGCCGCCGTCGAGGCGGTCGTCGAGCCGCCACGGATGATCCGCATCGAGGCTCTTTAGGGCTGGTCTTTTTGGACTAGCCTTCCGATCCGATCAGGTCAACAATAGGCCATGGCCAAAGATATCGTCAGCGATCGAAATCTCGCCCTCGAATCCGTTCGCGTGACCGAGTCCGCCGCCCTGGCGGCGTACAATTTCATGGGTGGCGGCGACGAGAAAGCCGCCGACCAGGCCGCCGTCAACGCCATGCACAAAACCCTGAACCGGCTGGCCCTGAACGGCACGGTGCGCATCGGCGAAGGCGCCGAGGGCGAGGCGGAAAAGCTTTACGTCGGCGAAACGCTCGGCTCTGGCGACGGGCCTAAGGTGGATATCGCCCTGGTGGCGCTGGAAGGCACGACCATCGTCGCCCGGGGCGGCCCTAATGCGCTGACCGTGATCGCCATGGCCGAGGACGGCGGCTTCCTCACCGTTCCCAACATCTATATGGAAAAGATCGCCGTCGGCCCGGGGCTGGCGGACGGAGTCGTCGATCTCGACAACGAACCGGCGGACAATTTGGCGGCGCTGGCCGACGCCAAGGGGGCCAAGGTGACGGACCTGGTGGCCTGCATGCTGGACCGGCCGCGCCATGCGGAACTGATCGCCAAGATTCGGGAAACCGGCGCCCGCATCCGGCTGATCCAGGACGGCGACGTCAGCGGCGTCATCGCCGCCACCCAGCCGGAAGCCGGCGTCGATATATTCATGGGCATCGGCGGCGCCCCGCAAGGAGTGCTGGCGGCGGCGGCGCTCCGGGGCGTCGGCGGCCAGATGCAGGGACGGCTGGTGTTCCGCAACAACGACCAAAGGTTGGAAGCCCAGGCCGTGGGCATCGAGAACCTGGAGCGAAAATACGCAACCGAGGACATGGCCTCGGGCAACGTCACCTTCGCCGCCACCGGCGTTACCTACAGCGACATGCTGGAAGGCGTGCGCCATGTCCCCGGCGGCGCCGTTACCCATTCCATGGTCTTGCGCTCCATGACCGGGACGCTGCGTTTTATCGAGGGCCATCATGACTTCATCCGCGGGCCCGCCAAGACCTGAGCCCCCGGAAAGCCAGGCGGGAGCGGGCGGCCCTGACTGTTTTCTCGGCGTCGAAAAATCACTGACCGGCAAGCGCTGGATAAGCCGCGAGGCCGATAAGCGTCAGTCGCTGGCCCTGGCGCAGCGGCTTTCGGTGCCCGAGATCGTCGGCCGGGTGCTGGCGGCGCGCGGCGTCGGGCTGGAAGACGCCGATGTTTTCCTTAGGCCCACCCTGAAGGGCCTGCTGCCCGACCCCAGCCGCCTGAAAGGCATGGATACCGCAGCCGAGCGCCTGGCCCGGGCGGTCATGGACGGCCACGGGATCGGCATCTTCGGCGATTACGACGTTGACGGGGCGACGTCGTCGGCGTTGTTGACGCGTTTCATCACCGCCGCCGGCGGCCGCTCGGCGACGTATATTCCCGACCGCCTCAAGGAAGGCTATGGACCCAATATCAAGGCGTTGCTGAGGCTCCAGGAGGGCGGCGCCACGGTGATCGTCACCGTCGATTGCGGCACCTCGGCCCACGAGCCCCTGACGGCGGCCGCGGACGCCGGTCTCGACGTCATCGTCGTCGATCACCACGAGGCCGAGGCCAAGCTGCCGCCGGCCACCGCCGTCATCAACCCCAACCGCCTCGATGACGACAGCGGCCAGGGACAGCTTGCCGCCGTCGGCGTGGCGTTCCTGCTGGTGGTGGCGGTCAACCGGACGCTAAGGGACGCCGGCTGGTACCGGGACCGGCCCGAGCCCGACCTGACCCAATGGCTGGACCTGGTGGCCCTCGGCACCGTCTGCGACGTGGTGCCGCTGACCGGGCTCAACCGGGCCCTGGTGACGCAGGGCCTGAAGGTGATGGCGGCCCGCAACAACACCGGGCTTCGGGCGCTATCCGACGTCGCCGGGCTAAAGGAACCGCCGGGCACCTATCATGCCGGTTTCCTGCTCGGCCCGCGGATCAACGCCGGCGGCCGTATCGGCGAGTCGGACCTGGGCTCGCGGCTGCTCGGCACCGACGACATCGGCGAGGCCACCGACATCGCGCATCGGCTCGATGAGTTCAACCGCGAACGCCGGGCCATCGAGGCGGCGGTGCTGGACGCCGCCATGGGCGAGGCGAAAAAGGCCGGCGACGACTTGGGCCCCTTGATCCTGGTGGCGGGGGAGGGCTGGCACCCCGGCGTCATCGGCATCGTTGCCGGGCGGCTGGCGGAGCGGTTCAACCGCCCGGCCTGCGTCGTCGCCCTCGACGGCAAGCAAGCCACCGGCTCCGGGCGCTCCGTTTCCGGCGTCGATCTAGGGGCCGCCGTCATCGCCGCCTGCCAGGCCGGGGTTCTCATCAAGGGGGGCGGTCACAAGATGGCCGCCGGGTTCACCGTCGAAAGCGGGCGGGTCGGGGAACTGCGGGAATTCCTCGGCGACAGGATATCGGCGCATCTCGGCGACGGCGGAATCCGGCCCCGGCTTTATCTCGACGGAGCCATGAAGCCGGCCGCCGCGACGATGAATTTGGTTGACGACCTACAACAAGTGGGGCCGTTCGGGTCCGGCAACCCGGAGCCGCGCTTCGTCATCCCGGCGGCGCGATTGTCCTATGCGGCGGTGGCCGGCGAAAACCACGTCCGCGGCACGCTGACCGGCGAGGAGGGGGGCCGCCTGGCGGCGATCTCGTTCAACAGCCTCGATACGCCCTTGGGCCAGGCGCTGTTGAAGAGCGACGGCGCGCCGCTGCACGTCGCCGGGCGGTTGCGCGTCAACACCTGGCAGGGGCATTCTAAGGCGCAGTTGCTGATCGATGACGCGGCCCCGGCATGGTAACGTAGCGGCCGGAAGGAAGGCGCCGAATGCTCGATAAGTGGGACCACCGATTTTTGGCCCTGGCCGAACACATTTCCAACTGGTCCAAGGACCCGTCGACCCAGGTCGGCGCCGTCATCACCCACACGCGAAGCAAAAGAGTGGTGTCCATGGGCTTCAACGGCTTCCCGGCCGGGGTCGAGGACACCCGGGAGCGCCTCGACGACCGCGAGACCAAGTACGAAATGGTCGTCCACGCCGAACAGAACGCCCTGATGTTCGCCGGCGACCGGGCCGAGGGCGGCACCCTTTACGTCCATCCGCTGCCGCCGTGCGCGCGCTGCGCGGTGATGATCATCCAGGCCGGGATCCAGCGCGTCGTCTGCGACCAGCCCGATTTCGACCACCAACGATGGGGCGAAGCGGCGGAGATCGCCGACACCCTGTTCCGCGAGGCGGGCCTGGAGGTGGATTACCGCCAGCAAGGCGAGGAGCCGACGGAAGACTGAGGGCGAAACTACTTATTCAGGATTTTCCCGACCCGCTCGGCCTCGAGCCGGTGGGCTTCGGGCATGCCGGAACCGAGCAGCGGCTTCAGGTAATCGACGAAGGCTTCCGTTACGTCGGGCGCGTCCTTGGCGATGAATTCGTCGGCCATGACCTTGGTCTTGCCGGCGACGTCTTGCAAGGGGCTGAGCTTGAACTCGGCCCCGTAATCCTCGCCGTCCCCGGTGCGGTGGAGGGTCACCGACCCGTCGCCGCCGCCGTTCCCGCCATCGTGGGCGAACCCAGCCGCCCGTTCGCCGGCCTCGCGGGCTTCCCTCTGATCGACGTCGGAAACGCAGCCCATGAACGAGCGTTGCAGGTAGCCGAAGGTATCGCCGCGGACCCGCTTGATATCGGTGTTGTCGCGGATGGCGGCGGTGAGCAGGTCCCCCAACGCGCCGGTGCCGGAAAGCTGGACGTTGCCGTGGGCGTCCTTTTCCACATCCTTGGACAGCCGGGTGATAATGGGCTCGCCCGTATCGTCGTGGATGCCTTCGGAAACCGCGATCACGCAGCGGCCGAATTTTTCCCAGGCGGCCTTGACGTCGCCGAGGAAGGCGTCGATGGAGAAATCCCGCTCCGGCAGGTAAATCAGGTGCGGCCCGTCGTCATCGTACTTGCGCGCCAGGGCGCTTGCGGCGGTCAAAAACCCGGCGTGGCGGCCCATGACGACGCCGACGTAGACGCCGGGCAGGGCCCGGTTGTCCAGGTTGACGCCGGCGAAGGCGCCGGCGACGAACTTGGCCGCTGACGGATAGCCCGGCGTGTGGTCGTTGACCGTCAGGTCGTTGTCTATGGTCTTGGGGATATGGACGCAGTTGAGCGCGTATTCAGCGTTGGCGGCCTCGTCGGCGAGGATGCGGAGGGTGTCAGACGAATCGTTGCCGCCGATGTAGAAAAAGGTGCCGATGCCGTGGGCCCGCAGGACCTTGAAGATCTCCTGGCAGTATTTCACGTCCGGCTTGTCGCGGGTCGAGCCCAGGGCCGAGCACGGGGTGGCGGCGATAAGTTCCAGGTTTTCCGCCGCCTCGCCGCCGAGGTCGATGAAGTCCTCGTTGACGATGCCCTGGACACCGTGGAAAGCGCCGTAAACGGCGTCGATTTCGGGGTAGTCGCGCGCCGTGGTCACGGCGCCGACGAGGGACTGGTTGATGACCGCCGTCGGGCCGCCGCCCTGGGCGATGAGGACTTTTCCTTGGGTCATTGATAGCGCTTCCTTTGGTTTTTCCGCCGTCCGCCGATTTTAGGAAACGCCGCCGCTCGCGCAAGCCCCCTGTAAGCCCCCACCCGCAAACCCAAGGATCGAAAAAGCGTCTCGATCGCGCTTGCCCGGCGAAGGGGCGGGTAGGGGGCTTGAAAAATCGGCGAAGGACGTATACCACCCTCTGGCCTTTGCGACCCCATCGTCTAGAGGCCTAGGACACCGGCCTTTCACGCCGGCAACACGGGTTCGAATCCCGTTGGGGTCGCCATTTTTTTGCCCGAAATCAAACGGCCCCGGCTGCCGGGGCCGGCCTTACAGTTCGCTTTTACAGTTCGCTTTT
>NZAZ01000156.1 GCA_002686255.1 Rhodospirillaceae bacterium | reverse complement strand
TTTCGCCACCGGGTTCCTCCTGGAAATCACCGCGACTGTAGCAGATTACGGCTTATTTCTCATGCTCCCGATTACTCTCAATTCGGCTGAACTTCCGGGGGGCCTGTTCTATACCGACATTTCCCAGGACCCCGCCACAATTCTTTGAGCAGCGGAGTTTCAAATTATGATTCCGGTGCTCTGACCAACTGAGCTACTCCGCCCCGAGGCCGGCCACGGCACGACCGTGGCCAGACCACGGATATAGGTTCAAAGACAAACGGGTGTCAAGCAGCCCCCTGGCAACTCCCGGGCAACCCCCAAGACCTCCGGGCGGGATTTTCGTTCCGTCCGGCGGCTGGGGTTGGTCCGGCGCCCTGGGAAGGCGCGTGCCGGCGGATGGTTAATTCACGTCGAGCTCGATGACGGTGCGGCCGCGGACCCGGCCGTGGAGGATTTTACCCGCCAGATCGGGTAAATCGGCAAGACATGCGGTGCTCGTCAAGGCCGCCAGTTTGTCGCCGGGAAGCTCCTTGGCCAGCCGCTCCCAGGCGACAAGCCGGCGTTCCTTGGGGCACATGTTGGAATCAATGCCCAATAGGTTAATCCCGCGCAGCAGGAACGGCATCACCGTGGTCTCCAGCCCCGGGCCCGACGCCAGCCCGACGGCGGCGCAGCTTCCCCCGGCGCGGAGCGTCGCCAGCGCCGTGTGCAGGGTCGGCCCGCCGACGTTGTCGATGATCCCGGCCCAGCGTTCGGCCCCCAGCGGCCCCTTCGGCGGTTCCGTCAACTCCTGGCGCCCGACGACGGCGGCGGCGCCGAGGTCTTTCAGGTAATCGTGGGTTTCTTCGCGCCCGGTCGCCGCGGCGGCCCGGTAACCCAGGTTGGCCAGCAGCGCCACGGCGATGCTCCCGACCCCGCCGGCGGCGCCGGGGACCAGCACCTCGCCTTCCGATTGGGGGGTCAGTCCGTGTTCCTCCAGGGCCATGACCGCCAGCATCGCCGTGAAGCCGGCGGTGCCGATGGCCATCGACTGTTCGGTGCTCAAGCCACCGGCCAACGGCACCAGCCAGTCGGCCTTGACCCGGGCCCGGGTCGCATAACCGCCCCAGTGGACCTCGCCGACCCGCCAGCCGGTCAGCACGACCTTATCGCCGGGCTTGTAATCGGGGGAATCCGAGGCCTCGACGGTGCCGGCGAAGTCGATGCCGGGCACGTGGGGGTATTCGCGGACCAGGCGCCCGAGTCCCTGGATGATCATGGCGTCCTTGTAGTTCAGGGTCGAATATTCGACCGCCACCGTGACCTCGCCTTCCGGCAGGCGGCCATTATCAAGGGTTTCGACACTGGCGGTGACGTTATGGTCGTCGTCCTCCTCGAGGACGAGGGCGGTGAACTGGTTTTCGCCGGTCATGGTTTTTCCTATCAATCAACAAGGGTCCAGGCAAGCGTCCCGCCAGCGTGGAACGGCTTGACCGCCTCGCCGCCGCCGACATCGACATCGCCCGGCACCCGCCCTTCTTGCTTTTTGAGGGTCAACGTCCCTTCGTTGACGGCAAGCCCGTAAAAGGCGGGGCCGTTGAGGGACGCGAAGGCTTCCAGCTTGTCGAGGGCGTCTTCGTCGTCGAACACCTGGGCGTAGAGTTCCAGCGCCGCCGGCGCCGAAAAGATACCGGCGCAGCCGCGGGCCGCTTCCTTGGCGCTGACGGCGTGCGGGGCGGAATCGGTGCCGAGAAAGAACCCCGGCTCGCCCGAGGCCGCCGCCTTCCTCAGCGCCAGGCGGTGGCGTTCACGCTTGGCCACCGGCAGGCAGTACATGTGCGGCCGGATGCCGCCCTCGAACATGGCGCCCCGGTTGATCATCAGGTGATGGGCGGTGATGGTGGCGGCGAGGTTTTCTCCCCCGGACCTGACGAAATCGACGGCTTCGATGGTTGTCACATGCTCGAACACTACCTTCAGGCCGGGAAAGCGCTCGATCATGGGCCTCAGGGTCTTGGCGATGAACACCGCCTCGCGGTCGAAGACGTCGACATCCGGGTCCGTGGCTTCGCCGTGGACCAGCAGCGCCATGGCGGCTTCTTCCATCCGGCCCAGCACCCCGTCGATACGGGCGATGTCGGTGACGCCGGCGGCGGAATGGGTGGTCGCATTCGCCGGGTAGAGCTTGGCCGCCGTGAACGCCCCCGATTGGTGGCCACGGATTAGGTCGTCGGCGTCGGTGTCGTCGGTCAGATAACAGGTCATCAGAGGGGTGAAATCCGCCCCTTCCGGCAGCGCCGCCAGGATGCGCCCTCGGTAGGCCTCGGCCTCGGCGGCCGTCCTCACCGGCGGCGTCAGGTTGGGCATGACGATGGCCCGGGAAAATTGGCGGACGGTGAACGGCAGCACGGCTTTCAGCATATCGCCGTCGCGCAGGTGCAGGTGCCAATCGTCGGGCCGCCGGAGGGTGATTTCGGTCATTTCGTTCCCATGGATTTCATCGCCCCTAGAACGCCCCGAAAACGCCCCGCCAATCGGCAAATGTCAACGTTTTTCCTGGAAACCCGGTTGCGGACCGGAAACGTCGGGGAAGAGAAAAGCTCTCTCTCCCTTCACTTATCGTTAACAAAATTAAACTACGATTCCCTGATGCCAAAACGGCATTAATAATTTGATTTCAAACGAAAAGTGAGATTTGAGCGACTGTCCAATACGGAGCCAATAACCGTAGCGAAATTTGAAAGTGTCCCATTGAGGGCTGTTTTTCACAGTGAAAGGGCCACGTCATGAGACGCTATAAGACGGCCATATTGAGCGCTCTGGTTCTGATTATCGGTTCGAGTTTCTTTGTTCCGGCGGCATCCGCACAGCCGGTTTGCAGCACCCACCGCACGGTTTCCGACAGCTTGAAGAAATCCTACGCCGAGGCCCCCGTTTCAATGGGCGTTACCGCGGGCGGCGGGGTCATCGAGGTCTATGCCTCGCCCAAGGGAACCTGGACCCTGGTCATCACTCAGCCGAACGGCACTAGCTGCCTGATCGCCGCCGGCCAGGGCTGGAAAAACCTGCCGAAACCGGAGATGATTTCCGACACCAGAACCTGAGCGGTCAGTTTCAGGACTGGTTTTATCCGCCCCGGTTTAAGAGCAGGGGCGGAACGCCGTCGGCAACACCGCGATCGCCTATCCTTTGTCTCCCAGCACATCAAAGACGCCGCCTTGCGCCTCCAGGCCTTCGATGTGGCGGCGGTGCCAAAGGGCGTAGAACAACAACCCCCAGGCCGCCTGCCCGGTCCGCCTGCCCGACCCTGAACCGGCGGCGGCGAATAGGTCCTCGACGGCATTGGGCAAGCAGATTTCCTCGATCCCCGGCCGCGACGCCACCAGGGGACCCAGTTCCCGGCCCCGGCCGCCGATCCATTCACCCACCGGCACCGTGAAGCCGCGTTTCCGCGCAAAGGGCAGGGCCGCGGGCAAGGCCGTCTGCAACCACTTTCTGAGCAGCCATTTGCCCCGGCCCCGGCGTACTTTCAACCTGTCCGGCAGGCGAAGGGCGAAGTCGGCGACCTTGAGGTCCAGGAAAGGCACCCGGCCCTCGACTCCATGCGCCATCAAGCAGCGGTCGAGCTTGGCCAACAGGTCATGGGGCAGCCAGTCGGCGCAATCTGCGGCCTGCGCCGCTTGCAGCTTCGTACGGCCGCCCTGGGCCGCTTCCTGTTCCGATTTGGCAAAGCCGTCGCGCCAACCGGCGGGCTCGCCGCGAAGGACGCCGAGCCCGTCAAAAACGCCCCTTTCGCGCATCGGACGCCCGCCAAGCAGCCGCGCACGGCGCAGCCGCCGGTAACGTCCGTAGCCGCCGAACAGCTCGTCGCCGCCCTCGCCGGTCAACACCACCTTGAGCCCGGCCTCCTTGGCCGCGGCCGCCAGCTTGTATGTCGGCAGCACCGCGTAGTCGGCGGCGGGGTCGTCCATGACGGCGGCGATTTTGGGCAACAGCGCCCAGAAGTCTTCTTCGGAAAATTCCACTTCCGTGTGATCGGCGCCGGCGGCCTCGGCGACGGCACGGGCCAGTTGGCGTTCATCGGCAACGTCCGTGCCTGAAAAACCGGCGGTAAAGGCCTGCACCGGCCGTTCGTTCAGGCGCGACATCATCGCCAATAGGGCCGAAGAATCGATGCCGCCCGAAAGAAACATGCCGTAAGGAACGTCCGAACGTTGGTGGATGTTGACGCTGTCCGACAGCACCTCGTCAAGCCGCCGCAACGCCGCCGATTGGGAAACCTCGATGGGGCCGCCATCGGGCAGGGCTTTGCGGCTGAGCCGGTCGGTAACGCGGCCGCCACGGACTTGCACGGTCTCGCCGGGCAAAAGCCTGTGCACGCCTTCGAAAACCGTTCCTGCGCCGGTGGTGAACTGAAGCTGCAAAAGCTCGTTCCGGGCCTCGGGCCTGAGGACCGGTTTCACAAGCCCGGCCAGGAAAAGGGCCTGGGGCTCCGAAGCGAAAGCCAGCCCTTCGGCCGTTTCGGCGTAATAAAGCGGCTTGATGCCGAACGGATCACGGGCCAATACCAACGAATCCTCGGCCGGGTCGTAAATGGCGATGGCGTACATGCCGCGCAAATGGCGGGGAAAATCGAGTCCGTGGCGAAGGTAAAGATGCAACGGCGGTTCGCAATCGGACCCCGTCCGGAATTCGACCCGGCCCATGTCGAGTTTCAATTCGATGTAGTTATAGATTTCACCGTTGGCGATCAGGGCGGCTTTTTTTGTCCCTGTCCGGGTTTCACCCGTCCGCGCCTCTTGTTTAGTCCCGGTCCGGGTTCCACCCGTCCCCGCCTCTTGTTTTTCAGTATTTTGGGACGCAAAAAGGGGCTGGTCGCCGGTTTCCAGGTCGATGATGGCAAGGCGGGTATGCACCAGGCCGGTGGCGCCGGAAATGACTCGGCCCTGGCCGTCCGGACCTCTGTGGGCCAGGGCTTTGGTCAGCGCCTGCAACACCGCGTCGCCGGGGGCGGCGCCCGAGCGGTTCATGATGCCGGCGATCCCGCACATTCAGGCTGTCTCCTGGATGCTTTTCAGGAACTCCATGTACTGCTTGATGACGATTTTTTCCGTGAAGGCCTTCTTGTATTCCTGATGGCCTTTTTTGGCGATGCGCTTGCGCAGCGTATCGTCCTCAAGCAGGTTGCGGATGGCGCGGCCCATGGTTGCCGAGTCGTCGACGGACACCAGGATACCGGTTTCACGGTGCTCAATCAGGGTGCCGGGGCCGTAACTGTCGGCGGCGATGACCGGTACGCCTTGGGCCCAGGCCTCGATGACCACGTTTCCCAGAGGTTCGTGCCGTGACGGACAGACAAAAAGATCGGCGCTGGCCAATAACGCCGCCGTATCTTCCCGCCAGCCCAAGAAACGTGTCCGGGGTTTTACGGCCAGGTTTTCGGCCAGTTTTTCGAGCTCGGTTTTCAGCGGCCCATCGCCGGCGATCCACAAATAAACGTTGGGGACCCGGGATGCCGCTTCCAGAAGCACATCGAAGGCCTTGTTTTGATGCAGCCGCCCCAGTCCCAGAACCAACGGGGCGCCATCCGGCGTAAAGAACTGGCGGCGCGGGACCGGTTCGGCCTTTTCCTGGAACACGAAATTGGGAAGATAATGGGCCTTTTCCGCCTCCCATCCCTGTCCCACCAGGTAGTCCCTGATGTCCTGGGTGTTGCCGATCAAGTGGTCGCAGTTCTGGTAATACTTGAGGTCGTAATACCCGCCCAGCCTGCCGACATGGACGAAATCCCCCTTCGGGCACATTTGCGTGGCCCGGTTCATCCAGGTCAGCACCACGTCGGGGCGATAGTCCTCGATTTCGCGTTTCAGGGCCCGGGGGGTGCGCCAATCCAAACGGCCGCCGAACGGCAATTCCACCGGCTCGATGCCGCCGTCCCTGAGGACTTGGGCCCGCGCGGGATTGCCGCGGATGACGACACGCTGATCCAACCCGACGCGGTCGAGGGCCAACACCAAACGGGTGAAAAACGCCTCGGCGCCCCCGAATTCCGCCCCCGCCATCGCCTGAAGGACACGCATGGTTAGTGGATTCTATCCACTAGGAATCAACTTTTCAAACGCCGCCGCCGCGTCGGCCCAGCGCCATTGGCGTTGCTTTTCGATCGCCGCCAAATGCTGCGCCCGCCACAGGTCGTCATCGGTCAGAAGCCGCTTCGCGGCATCGGCAAAGGCGGCGGCGCCGGCGGCAACGAAGCCTGTTTCGCCATCAATCACGCGCTCACTGACGGAGCCAAGTTTCTCTACCACGGCCGGGACTCCCATCGCCTGGGCCTCGCCGACGGCCAGGCAAAAGGTTTCATTTAGATCGCCACGGTAAAGCATGGCCCGGGATTGGCGCAATTCCTGTATCAACCGTGCCTTGGGAACCGGGCCGCGAAGTTTTACCCCCTGGCCTTCCAGCGCCCTGGCCTGGTCCAATGCCTTTTTCATGGCCGCTTCCTTGTCCGCCCCGACGCTGCCGTAGGTGGCGGCGCCGGCGAACACGTGCAATTCGGCGCCGGCAACACGGGGCTGGATGCTTTCGGCCCATAGTTCCAGCAGCCAGTCCAGGGATCGCAAGGGATTGGAGGTAAAAACGGCCCGAGGCGGCGGCGGTTGGGTCAAGGGGCCGGCTTGGCAGAAATCCTCCGCCAGTCCATAGGGGATGACCACCCGGCCGCCGTCGGGCGCCCACTTCGGGTACGTGGTGGCATGGTAATCGCCGATGAAGACGATGGCCGGGCGGAGCCGCCAAAGCTTCGAAAGATAGCGCCACTTGAGCAGGTATCGGGCGGGATTGTGAATCCAGAACACCGTCCGCCGGGCCTGGGGCATTCTGCTCAACAGCTTGTCGCCCCGGTTGGCGATATAGAGATCGGCGCTTTCAGGCCAGTCGCCGCCGTCGATGGGCCTCCAGGCGACGCCCCGATGGTCCAGGGGCGCCTTGCATTTGTTCATCACCTGGACGTCATGGCCGCGAGCCGCCAGTTCCCCCACCAACGCCGCCACCGAGGACTCGGCGCCACCCAGCGGGCGTTCCTCGGGGGTGCGGCCGTCGAATTCAATGCCGTCGTCGGCAAGGACGATGCGGGCCATTCCCTAATCTTCCTCCAGCTTCGCCTTTAGGTACGACAACACCGGATACAGCCCGGCAAACAGCGCGATCAGAAAGCCGTAGCCGCCTTCGCGGTAGCCCTTTCGCAAGATATAGCACTTGAAAAAACGCGAAAAAATGCGGCGTACGTTCGAGGCCATGGAGCCGATATCCCCGGATTCCCGCAAATCCTTGGCCCGGGCCGTCGAATAGCTGTCGAGCCGGCGGATCATGTCGGAAATGTCCCGGTCGACCAGATGGCGGATGCGGTTAGTTAACCGCGGCCCCTTGCCGGCCCCGGGGGCCCACGTCAACGGCGGGTGGACGCGGGAATTCCCCCACGTCTTGACGCCCTTTTTGAACAAACCCGGATAGGCGGCCTTTCCATAGGACGCGCCCCAGCCCCAACGCACCAATTTGCCGCCGATATAGTTATCGACCAGGATTTCATGCCAGTCGCAGGGCGTCGATTGGACGGTTTCCCTGATTTCCCGGCCCAGGTCTTCGGACACCCTTTCGTCGGCGTCGATTTCGAAAATCCATTGCCCCCGGCAGGCCTCGATTCCGGCGTTGCGGCGTTCGCCTTCGACGGTCCAGGCGCCTTCGATGACGCGGTCGGTGAAGGTGGCGGCGATTTCGCCCGAGCGGTCGGTGCACTTGTCCAACAGCACGACGATTTCGTCGGCGAAGATAAGCCCTTCCAGGCACTCGGCCAGTTGCGCTTCCTCGTTATGGACGGAGATGACCGCCGAAAGCCGAATGTCGCCCATGGCCAGCCATTACTCCTTCATTTCCAAAACCGCTTTTAGGTGCGACAGCACCGGATAAAGCGCCGCGCACAGCGCAATGACGAAGCCATAGCCGTTTTCCCGGTAGCCGCGCCTGAGCACATAGCACTTCCAAAACCGTGAAAAAATCTTGCGTACCATGTTGGCAAACGAGCCTGTCTCGCCTTTCTCGACAAGATCCTTGGCGCGTAAATCCGTGTATCGGTCGAGACGCATCAGCATGTCCGAGATGCCTTCGTCAACGTAATGGGCGATAGGTGTTTTCAAGTCCGGCCCCTGGCCGCCGGAAACGTGAAGATGCGGATGCACCCTGTTGCGGCCCCAGACCTTGACGCCTTTCCTGAACAGGCCCGGATAGCCGTTTTTGCCGAACAGCCCGCCCCAACCATTACGGACCAACCGCCCGCCGACGTAATTGTCGACGGGGATGTTGAAAATGTCGCAATCCGTTTTGCCGATGACGTCACTGATTTCCCTGGCCAGGGCCTCGGGAACCCGTTCATCGGCATCGATTTCGAAAATCCACTCCCCTCGGCAGGCCTCGATAGCGGCGTTCCGGCGCTTGCCCTCGATTTCCCAATCGCCTTCGATGACGCGGTCAGTGAATTTTTGGGCGATATCGCCCGAACGGTCGGTGCACTTGTCCAAAAGCACGACGATCTCATCGGCGAACTTGAGACACTCCAGGCATTCGGCAAGCTGCGCCTCCTCGTTATGCACGGAGATAACCGCCGAAAGCTTGATGTCATCCGTGTTCACGCCGCCGCCTCGGCCGCACGCAGCCAAAGGTCGAGCGCCGCTTTTTCAACCGTATCCACGGTCAGGCTGTCCATCAGGGTGCCCGTCGCCCGGTGATCGAAATGGGGCGGGAAAATTTCGTCGAAGGATTTATCGGCTCTTGCAACGGCGCATAGCGGCCCCCACGGCGCGTAGAGTTCATCGAGGCTGGGCCCGAAAAGCCCGAGCGTCGGCACGCCCGTGGCCGCCGCCAGATGCATAAGCCCGGAATCGTTGCCGACGTAAAATTGGGCGCGTTCCAGGCAGGCGCCGGCCTCCAACAAACCGATGCGGCCGACCAGGTCGATACGCCGGTCTTCGGGAACGGCGTCGATAACCCTAAGGGCCATCGGCCGTTCGTCATCGCGCCCGAAAACCGCGACCCGGGCCCCGGGCAGGATACCGCCGGGCCCGGACAGGCGCTCGATCAAATCGACGAAATATTCGGCCCGCCATATTTTCGCCTGCCAATTGGCGGTCGGGCCGACGGCCAGCACCGGCCCGCCGTCGGGAATCAGGGCCTTGGCCGTGGCCCGGGCTTGCGGTGAAAACCATATCGAAGGCGCCGGCGGTTCCTCGGATAGTCCCATGACCGCCGCCAATTGAAGCACCCGGTGTTGGGGTTCGCGTTGGCGGACAAAACGGAACCGCTTCGCTGCCGCCAGGGGAACGGACATGGGCGTATTCCTGAGGTCGACGAGAACGTCCCAGAACTTGCCGACCGCGGCCCACCACATGGCCAGCCAGTGGAGCGAAAACACCATCTTGTCGAGGACGATGATGCGCTCCAGATTCGGCACCGCTTCGAACAAAGGCACGGCCGCCGGGCCGCAGGCGATGGTGATTTTTGCCTCGGGGTTGTCGGCAATCAACTTGTTCAGGAGACCGGTGGAAAGTATGGCGTCGCCGACCCGGGTCGAGGTGATAAAAAGAATTCTCATTTATCCTTGATATTAACGACCGTGCCCCCGGCTTGCAAAGAGGCCCCCTTGCGCCGGGAGGATCGAAGCCCCACTTCTTAGACCGACGCAGGCGGTTAATTCTGCCATACTAGGGTCCAAACTCATTCAGCTTGCGAGCTTTGGTTTGGCGAAAATGGCGTGGGATTAGGAGTGAGGACGAAGGACATGCCTTGCATATTCGAGGACGCAGGACGCGATCCCGCGCCATTTGCGCCAAATCCCTGGGGGACGGGGCTCTTTTTTCGCCGGATTGCGTTGCGAAAAGCTTGTG
>NZAZ01000155.1 GCA_002686255.1 Rhodospirillaceae bacterium | reverse complement strand
GAGGCATAAGATATTGCAATCCCTCATCCTGAGGAGCGCCGGGACGGCGCGTCTCGAAGGATCGTTGCCGCTCCCCCTTAGGCCGCCACCATCACCCCTGCCGCTCGATGCGCTCCATGTCGGCGTCCGATAGGCCGAAGTGGTGGCCGATCTCGTGGATCAGCACGTGACGGACGACGTGGGCCAGGTCCTCGCCCGTCTCGCACCAGTAATCCAGGATCGGGCGGCGGTAGAGGAAGATCATGTCGACCTCCGGGTGCGGGTCGGAAACGCTTTTGCGGTCCAGCGACACGCCCTGATAAAGCCCCAGCAGGTCGAACGGGCTCCCGAGGCCTAAGTCGCGCTCGATTTCCAGGTCGGGGAAGTCGGCGACGCGGATGACCACGCCGGTGACGTGGCCGGCCAATTCGTCCGGCAGGGTCTTGAGCGCCGCCTCGGCTATGGCCTTCAATTCGTCCAGGGTCGGCGGCGTGGCCAAGGGGGAGAATGGCGTTTTCGTCATCGCCGGACCTTAACGCCGCTTGAACCCGACGCCAAGCGCGCTTAAGTCGAGGAAAGGGACAGGGAAGGACAAACGCCATGGTCGAGAAACTGAGCGAAGCGGAACTGAACGGGGCGCTCGAGGAGCTTTCGGGCTGGACCCGCGCCGACGGCCGCGACGCCATCGAAAAGACCTTCAGGTTCGACGATTTCGAGGCCGCCTTCGCCTTCATGACCCAAGCCGCCGGGAAGGCGGAGGCAATGAACCATCACCCGGAATGGTTCAACGTCTATTCGACCGTCGAGGTGACGCTGGCCACCCATGACGCCGGCGGGGTTACGGAACTCGACATCACCCTGGCCAGGTTCATGGACGAAACTGCCGATTGAAGCCCCGTGGCCGGGTTGCGCCCCGATACCCCCGATTCCATACTGCGGCCGATGAGCGAACCCTTGTGGCAGCCGACGGACGAGCGGATCCGCCAATCCAACATGGCGGCGTTCATGGCCCGTGTGGCCGAACAATGGGGCGCCGACGTCCCCGACACCGGCGCGCTTTACCGGTTCTCCATCGCCGAGCGCGAGAAGTTCTGGCAAAGCGTCATCGGCTTCGCCGAAATCAAGGCCCAAACGTGGGGGGAAACGGTGCTGGTGGACGGGGATAAGATGCCGGGCGCGAAGTGGTTCCCCGACGCCAGGCTGAACTTCGCCGAAAACATGCTGAAACGCAGGGGTGACGGCGAGGCCATTGTCTTCAGGGGCGAGGACAAGGCCGAACGCCGGCTCACCCACCAAGAACTTTACGACCGGGTCTCGGTGCTGGCCCAGGCGCTGGCGGCGGCCGGCATAAAACCCGGCGACCGGGTCGCCGGGTACCTTCCCAACATGCCGGAAACCATCGCCGCCATGCTGGCGGCGTCCAGCCTCGGCGCCGTGTGGTCGTCGTGCTCGCCCGATTTCGGCGTCAACGGGGTGCTCGACCGCTTCGGCCAGATCGAACCGAAAATCCTGTTCGCCGCCGACGGTTACCGCTACAACGCCAAGCGCCACGACTGCCTGGCCAAGACGGCCGAGATCGCCGCCCGGTGTCCGAGCATCGAAAAGGTGGTGATCGTTCCCTACGGCGACCGGGACGTGAGCGCCGAAACCATCGCCCGGGCCGTTCCCGGCGCGGTGTCGTGGGACGATTTCACCGCCGGCTTCACGCCCGCCGACATCGATTTTAAGCAATTGCCGTTCGAGCATCCGCTCTACATCCTGTTTTCGTCCGGCACCACGGGAAAACCCAAGTGCATCGTCCACGGCCAGGGCGGCGCGCTCCTCAAGCACGCCTCGGAACAGCTTCTCCACTGCGACATCAATGAAGGCGACCGGGTGTTCTTCTTCACCACCTGCGGCTGGATGATGTGGAACTGGCTCGCCTCGGTGGCCGGCTGGGGGGCGACGGTGCTGCTTTACGACGGCTCGCCCTTCTCTCCCGGCCCGAACGTGCTGTTCGATTACGCCGACGCCGAGGGGATGACGCTGTTCGGCACCTCGGCCAAGTTCATCGACGCCATCGCCAAGGCGGGGATCGAACCGGCCAGGACCCATGATTTGAGCACCCTCAGGATGATGTGTTCCACCGGCTCGCCGCTGGCCCCGGAAGGTTTCGATTATGTCTATGCCAAGGTTAAGCCGGATATCCACCTGGTGTCGTTTTCCGGCGGCACCGACATCATGGGCTGTTTCTGCGGCGGCGATCCGACCAAGCCGGTATGGCGGGGCGAGATCCAGGCGCCGATGCTGGGCGTCGCCGTCGACGTGTTCGACGCCGACGGCGAGTCCCTCCTGGGCGAGAAGGGGGAGTTGGTGTGCACCAAGGCGTTTCCGTCGATGCCGGTCGGGTTCTGGGGCGACGACGACGGAAGCCGCTACCGCGCCGCCTATTTCGAGGCTTATCCCGGCGTCTGGACCCACGGCGATTACGTCGAGATCACCGGCCACGGCGGCTTTGTCATCCACGGCCGCTCGGACGCGACGCTGAACCCGGGCGGCGTGCGCATCGGCACCGCCGAGATCTACCGCCAAGTGGAGAAGCTGCCGGAAGTCATCGAGAGCATCGTCATCGGCCAGGAATGGCAGGGCGACGTCCGCATCGTGCTGTTCGTGGTGTTGAAGGAAGGTTTGCAATTGACGGATGGATGGGTCCAAACGATCAAGGACCAGGTGCGCGCCAACTGCACGCCCCGCCACGTGCCGGCGGTCGTCGTCCAGGTCGCCGATATCCCGCGCACCAAATCGGGCAAGATCACCGAGTTGGCGGTGCGCGATATCGTCCACGGGCGCGCGGTCAAGAACATCGAGGCCCTGGCCAACCCGGAGGCGCTGGAGCTTTACCGGAACTTGGAGGCGCTCAAGGTGTGACGCACACCATCCGCTCTCCGCCTTTTGCAAAAGCCCTTCTGGACAGCCTGGGGCTCCCCATATAAAAGACCCCGGCCGCGCCAGGGAGCCTTTGAGCGGCCAAAGCCTAAGGACCAAGCCGATGAACGCCAGCGCCAAGCGCATATTCTGGGTCGTCGTCATCGCCGGGGCGCTGGTGTCCAGCCTCGGCATGGGCATCCGCCAGAACTTCGGCCTGTTCCTGCCGCCGATGACGGCGGACCTGGGGCTCGGCCGCGAGGCCTTCGCCTTCGCCATGGCGCTGCAGAACATCCTGTGGGGGGTGTTCACGCCGATCACCGGCGCGCTGGCCGACAAGTACGGATCGGGCAAGATGATCGCGCTCGGCGGCGCCGTCTATGCCGGCGGCCTTGTCATCATGGCCAATGCCACCGGGGCCACGGACTTGAACATCGGCGCCGGCCTGTTCATCGGCTTCGGCCAGGCGGCGGCCGGTTTCGCCGTCGTGCTGACCGCCGTCGCCCGGCGGGTGCCGGCGGAAAAACGCTCGCTCGCCTTGGGCATCGCCAGCGCCGGCGGCTCCTTCGGGCAGTTCTACATGGCGCCGGTCAGTTTGGGACTCATCGAGGCCATCGGCTGGTCGACGGCGCTTCTGTACATCGCCGGGCTGGCGATGGTGATGGTGGCCCTGGCCATGGCCTTGACCGGCAGTTCGGCCGATACTCGGGAAGGCGATCCGGCGCAGACAATGGGCCAGGCCATGCGCGAAGCCGCCGGGCACAAGGGGTATCTGTACCTGACCGCCGGGTTCTTCGTCTGCGGGTTTCAAATCTCGTTCATCGCCGTCCATTTCCCGGCCTTTCTTCTGGACGCCGGTTTCACCGCCGTCACCGGGGCCACGGCGATCGCGCTCATCGGTTTTTTCAACATCATCGGCACCTACGCTTGCGGGGCGCTGGGCGGGCGGTATTCGAAGAAATACCTGCTCAGCATCCTCTATTTCCTGCGCGCCGTATTGGTCGCCGTGTTCCTGATGGTGCCGCCGACGGAAACCGCGGTTCTGGTGTTCGCATCTGCGATGGGCGCTTTGTGGCTGGGCACGGTGCCCCTGACCAGCGGCCTGGTCGGGCAGATTTTCGGCGTCCGCTACATGTCGACCCTGTTCGGCGTCGTTTTTTTCTCTCATCAGGTCGGCAGCTTCATCGGCGTCTGGTGGGGCGGCTGGTCGTTCGACGCCACCGGGTCCTATGACCAGGTGTGGATAGCGTCGATCGTGCTCGGCCTGCTGGCGGCGTTGCTGCACCTGCTGATTTCGGAACGCCCGCTACGCCCGCTGGCGCAGGAGACTTGAAACCGGGCGCCTAAGCCCCGAAGCTACCCCCATGCGCGGTTATTTCGCCATCGGCGTCGAAGGCATCTCGAAGGCCATGAACGTCGGCAGCCTGTTCCGTTCGGCCCACGCCTTCGGCGCCAGCTTCGTGTTTACCGTCGCCGCCGCCTATCCCCGGGGCGAAGGCGGCAAGTCGGACACGTCGGACGCGCCGGGGAACGTGCCGTTCTACAGCTTCCCCGACGTCGCCTCGCTGCTGTTGCCCAAGGACTGCACTTTGGTCGGCGTCGAGCTGACCGACGACGCGGTCGAGCTGCCGGCCTTCCGCCACCCGGCCCAGGCGGCCTATGTGTTGGGGCCGGAGCGGGGGGCCTTAAGCCCGGCGTTGAGCGAACGTTGCGGGTTCGTGGTCAAAATCCCGACGCGGTTTTCGCTGAACGTCGGCATCGCCGGCGCCATCGTCATGTACGACCGCCTGACGTCGCTGGGCCGCTATCCCCGCCGCCCCGAACGCCCGGGCGGGCCGGCCGGGGAACTGGCCGAACACGTCTTCGGCGATCCCAAGATCAGGAGCAAGATGGAGAAGTTCCGCGATAAGCCGCCGCCAGACGAAACCGCCGAAACCGATTAACCCGCCCAGCCATTTGCCATGCGGATTTCGCCGACGCGCTCGCCACGGGCGTTGAGGACCGGCGTTTCCAGGAACGCTGCCAGCGCCGTTTTCGCCTTGTCGTCAAGTACGCCCAAGTGATCGAGGACCGCCGCCATCGCCACCTGGGCGGCGCGGCGCGCGCCGTCGTCGATCTTCACCGCCACCCCCAGCCCGAGCCCGGGCAGGATCGCCCCGTGCACGCCCTCGGCCCCGGTCTTGACGGCGAAGGCGCCGTTCGCGGCCTCCATGGCAATGGTGTCGAAACGGCCCCGGCCGCCGACCAGCATCGGGTTTGCCGTCATCGCGGCGACGATCCGCCCGGCGGCTTCGGCGCGCCCGGCCTCAAAGCCGCCCGTGTCGGCCATGCGGGCCAGCGCCCGGGCCATCGCCGAGAGGGGCATGCCGAAGACCGGAATGCCGCAGCCGTCGGTGCCCTCGGGGGCTTGGCTCAAGCCCTCGCCGCCCATGTCGGTCAAAATCGTCCGCAGCCGTTGCTGCACCGGGTGGCCGGGCCGGGTGTAGCCGGCCGTCTCCTCGCCCAGATGTTTGGCCGTGGTCAGCATGCCGGCGTGCTTGCCCGAACAGTTGTTGTCGGCCGGCCCCGGCTTTCGACCGGCGCGCGCTTTTTCCTTGGCGGTCTCGGCGTCCAGCGGCTCATGGACGCCGCATTCCAGGTCTTCCGAGCCCAAGCCGATCCTCTCGAGCCAGGCAAGGACCGCGTCCGTGTGTTCCGCCTGACCGCCGTGGGAAGCGGATGCCAGCGCCAGTTCGGCGTCGGTGACGCCGAAAGCCTCGGCCGCCCCGGTTTCGACCACGGCCAGGGCCTGCAACGGCTTGATCGCCGAGCGTGGGCAGACGATGCGCTCGATTTCGCCCCAGGCGTGGACGGCTTTCCCCTTGGCGTCCATGACCACGGCGGCGCCCCGATGGCGGCTTTCGACCATGGTCCCCCGGGTGACTTCGATGATTAATGGATTTTTGGCGGCCATCGGCTATCTGTGCCACCGGCTTCGGTGGTTGGCAAGGGGGGCGGCCCGGATTATGAATGGGGTCATGGAAATGTTTCGCCAAGCCACTATCGCTTTCGCCCTAATTCTTATCGCCGCCCCGCTTCCGGTCCATGCCCAGGAAGCCGTCCCGATCGGCAATTTCGGGGACTGGGAGACGTACAAGGAATCCGAAGGCGGCAAGGCGGTCTGTTACATGGGCTCGCAGCCCAAGAAGGCCAAGGGCAAATACAGGAAACGCGGCGAGACGTTTATCCTGGTCACCCACCGTCCGGCGAAAAGGAGCCTCGACGTGATCAGCATCAAGGCCGGCTATACCTACCAGTCGGGCAGCGAGGTCGACGTGGTCATCGGCGAGGCGACGTTCAAGATGTTCACCGACGCCGGCCACGCCTTCGCCTATGACTCCAAGACCGACGGCGCCATCGTCAAGGCCATGATCCGGGGCGCCAGGATGATCGTCAAGGGAACGTCCAGCCGCGGCACGCTGACCACCGACACCTATTCCCTGAAAGGCTTCACCGCCGCCTACAAGGCCATCAACAAGGCGTGCAAGGTGAAGGCCAAGTAGGGCAAGGCCAGACGCCATGACCGACACCGATACAGAAGAAAAAGCCGAGGAAGGTGGGGGCAACTTCATCCTCGACATCATCGCCGAGGATGTCGCCTCGGGCCGCGCCAAGGAGGTCGTCACCCGCTTTCCGCCGGAACCGAACGGGTATCTGCATATCGGCCACGCCAAGTCGATCTGCCTCAACTTCGGCGCCGCCGAAACCTTCGGCGGGCGCTGCCATCTCCGCTTCGACGACACCAATCCTCTCAAGGAGGAGATGAAATTCATCGATTCCATCATCGAAGACGTCCGCTGGCTCGGCTTCGATTGGGGCGAGCACCTTTATTTCGCGTCGGATTATTTCGAGCGGCTTTATCAATGGGCCGAAGGCCTGATCGAGGCCGAGCTCGCCTACGTCGACGATCTCACGGCGGACGAGATCCGCGAACACCGGGGCACCCTGACCGAGCCGGGCCGGCCCAGCCCCCACCGCGGCCGCGATAAAGAAGAAAGCCTGGACCTGTTCCGGCGCATGCGGGGGGGCGAATTCGCCGACGGCGAAAAGGTGCTGCGCGCCAGGATCGACATGGCGTCGGGCAACATCAACATGCGCGACCCGGTGCTGTACCGCATCCTGCACGCAACCCATCCGCGCACCGGTGACGCCTGGTGCATCTATCCCACCTATGACTTCGCCCACGGCCAGTCGGACGCCATCGAAGGCGTCACCCATTCGCTGTGCACGCTGGAGTTCGAGGACCACCGCCCCTTGTATGACTGGCTGATCGAGAACCTGGCCGTCCCGCGCCGCCCCCGCCAGTACGAATTCGCACGCCTCAACCTTACCCACACCGTGCTGTCGAAGCGCCGGTTGACGGAACTGGTGGCCGGCGGCCACGTCGCCGGCTGGGACGACCCCCGCCTGCCGACGATTTCGGGCCTCAGGCGGCGCGGCGTCCCGGCCGCCGCGATCCGTGATTTCGCCGCCCGCATCGGGGTGACCAAGAAAGACGCCGTGGTCGAAATGGCGGCCCTTGACCATTGCGCGCGCGAACTCCTGAACAGGACGGCGCCCCGGCGCATGGCCGTGCTCAGGCCCTTGAAGGTGGTGATCGAGAACTATCCGCAGGGCGAGACCGAGGAACTGGAAGCCGTCAACAACCCCGAGGACGAGGCCGCCGGCACCCGCAAAGTGCCTTTTTCCCGCGAAATCCATATCGAACGCGAAGACTTCATGGAGGACCCGCCGAAGAAGTTCTTCCGCCTCGGCCCAGGGCGCGAGGTGCGCCTGCGCTACGCCTATTTCATTACCTGCACCGACGTCATCAAGGACGCGGAAGGCGCCGTCACCGAGCTTCGCTGCACCTACGACCCCGAGACCCGGGACGGCAACGCGCCCGACGGCCGCAAGGTCAGGGGCACGCTGCATTGGGTTTCGGCCGAGCACGCATTTTCGGCGGAAGTCCGGCTCTACGATCACCTGATCGCCGAAGGGGACGCCTCCGGGGACGGTTTCCTGGACCGCCTCAACCCCGACTCCCTCGAAGTGCTGGACGGCTGCCTGTTTGAGCCGGCGCTCGGGGACACGGCCCCGGGCGAGACGGTGCAGTTCGAGCGCCAGGGCTATTTCTGCCCGGATCCCGACTCGACGCCCGAAAAGCCCGTTTTCAACCGCGCCGTCGGCTTGCGGGACAGTTGGGCCAAGAAACAGAAGAAGAAGGATCGTTAAACATGCCGTTGCCGCCCCTGCCGCTGAGCCAGATCATGATCCAGCACCCCGAGGTCTCAACCTTCGGGGACCTTCTCGCCGTCATCCGCCGCCGCGCCGAGCATGGCGGGCGGTTTTTCCTGGAGATGGACCTGAAGCCCGAATACCCGGACACGCCCCGGAACTGGGAAATGCTGATCGAGGAGGCGTTCTCCTACGGCGAACGCTGACCGCCAAAAGCCCCCTTATCCGGCCCTTATCCGGCCCTGAGGCGCATAAAAGGGCGGTTCGGCTCCTGTCATGGGCGGATGCATGACCTAACAGGCCGCTGAAAAAGTGGATTTTCTCCAACAATCCTTCGAGACGCCGTCCGCTGGCCGGCTCCTCAGGATGAGGCTTCGACACGCTCGCTTGCGCTCGCT
>NZAZ01000154.1 GCA_002686255.1 Rhodospirillaceae bacterium | reverse complement strand
CCGGCGGACCGAGGCGGCGGTCTTTTTTCCGGCGCCGCAAATCCTGTCCCTTTGCCGGGCCCAAGGCCCCGAAGATCGATTACAAGGACGTCAAGCTGCTGTCCCGCTTCACCTCGGAGCGCGGCAAGATCGTGCCCAGCCGCATCACCGCCGTTTCGGCCAAGAAACAGCGCGAATTGGCCCGGGCGATCAAGAGGGCGCGTTTCCTGGCCCTGATGCCCTTTATCATCAAGTAGGCCGGAGAAACGGCGGCCCAGGCGCCCCTTGCCACGGCGGCGTAAGGAGAACCCCATGCCCAAGGAAACGCTGATCGCCATCGGCGCCGGCGTTCTGAGCGCCATTTTGGCGACCGCCTTCCTGAGCCGGGTGCCGGGGGCGCTGGTTTTCGTCTATCTGGCGTCCCTGCCCTTGTTCGTGGCCGGGCTGGCCCTGGGCCCGAGAGCCGGGATGGTCAGTAGCGCCGTCGGGTTCATGGCCGTCGGGCTGGTCGGCGGCGGCCTGTCGGCCGGGTTGTTCGGATTGATGCAGGCCCTTCCGGCATGGATGATCGTCAGGCAGATGCTGTTGCAAAGGCCGGCGGGTGTGGGTCCCGGCCCCGGGTCCGGCCCAGGGGCGGCCATCGAATGGTATCCCCTCGGCGACATGTTGTGCTGGCTGACGATGCTGGCGGCGGCGATGCTGGTGCTCATGGCCGTTGCGGCGGCGGCCGGCGAAAACGGCCTGTCGGCCCTGGTGGCGCTGAACCTGAACCAAATCCTGCAATCCATCGCGCCGGAGATGGACCCGGAGAGCCTGGAAATCACGGTCGGGATCATGGCCCCCCTGTTTCCGGGCGCCGCCGGCGTGTCGTGGCTGTTGATGATCATCGTCAACGTATCCCTGGCCCAGGGACTTCTGGTCAAGTTGGGCCATAACCTGCGGCCATCGCCCTCCTACGGCAACCTGCAACTGCCGCAATGGATGTCTTGGCCGTTGGTCGGATCGGCGGCATTGGCGTTGCTGGGAACGGGGGAAATGGAGTATACCGGCCGCAACCTTGCGATGATCCTGGCGGTGCCGTACTTTTTCCTGGGGCTGACGGTGGTTCACGCCTGGGCCCATCGGGTTTCCTTCACCGGGACGGCGCTGGTGTTCTTCTACCTGATGCTGGTGATTTGGGGATGGGCGGTGCTGATGGTGGCCGGCATCGGCGTCATCGAACAATGGACCGGCCTTAGCCGGCGCATGGCCGGGGTTGACGAAAACGGGCCGCCGCGAAGTAACGACAACGATTAACCGGACCACGGGCCCGGCAAGCGCTTAAGGAGCGAAAACGATGGAAGTCATCCTGCTGGAACGGATTGAAAAACTCGGTCAGATGGGCGACGTGGTGAAGGTCAAGTCCGGCTACGCGCGCAATTACCTGCTGCCGCAGAAAAAGGCCCTGCGCGCCACCGACGCCAACAAGCGGCATTTCGAGGAGCAACGCGCCCAGCTTGAGGCCGCCAACCTTGAACACCGCGCCGAGGCCGAGAAAATGGCCAAGAAGATGGAAAGTCTTTCCGTCGTCATGGTCCGCCAAGCCGGCGAGGCCGGACAGCTTTACGGTTCCGTCAACGCCCGTGACATTTCCACCGCCGTCACCGAGGCCGGTTTCACCATCGCCCGCCAACAGGTCGAGCTCAACCACCCAATCAAGGCGCTGGGCCTGCATCCGGTCCGGGTGTCGCTGCACCCCGAAATCGACATCGAGGTCATCGCCAACATCGCCCGCTCCCAGGACGAGGCCAAGGTCCAATCCAAGACCGGCAAGGCCGTCGTCAGAACCGAGGAAGAGGAAGCCCCGGCCCCCGAGACCGCCCCCGAACCCGAACCCGGCAAGACGAAGGAAAATAAGGCCAAGGCCGACGCCGAGCGGGAACAGGCGGCCAAGGCGGCCGAGGAAGCGGCCAACGAAGCGGTGGCCGAACAGGCCGGGGAAATATTCGAGGAAGGCGCCGCGCCCGAGATCGAGCCCGAACCCGAAAAGACGGCCGCCGACGCCGACGGCGAGGCCCCGGAGACTACGGAATCCCCGGACGAGGACGGCAAGGCGGAGAAAAAATCCAAATAAAATCAGAGTCTTCTAATAGACCGGCAACGGCGCATCCCAACGGTTGCGCCGTTTTTATTTTTGCCATCCCGGGTCGTCCCGATGTATCATTGCTTTCAAGTTGCTTGCCGAAATCCCGATTGGGGGATCGGGAGAAGGGTGTGGAAAACGCCCGCATCCGGAAGGAGTTTGCAGGCAATGTTGGTGTCGCATTTGCTGAACCGCCTGATCCGGGTGGGGTCGCTGAGCGTCATCGATGCTTACGGCAATACCCACCTGTTCGAGGGGGCCGAAGGTCCCGCCGTCATCGTGCGCCTTCACGACAAGGCCCTCCACCACCGGCTGTTCACCAACCCGCCCCTGGCCCTGGGCGAAGCCTACACCAACGGCACCCTGACCGTTGAGGACGCCGGCCTTTACGATTTCCTCGACCTGATCGGCCGCAACATGGAGCTTTCGGGCCTTTCGCACCTGAAGGGCACCACCGGCTGGATCAGTTGGCTGTTGCGCCGGTTGCAGCAATGGAACCCGGCCGGCTGGGCGCGCCTCAACGCGGCGCGTCATTACGACCTGTCCGGCGACCTTTACGACCTGTTCCTTGACGCCGACAAGCAATATTCCTGCGCCTATTTCCCCACCCCCGGCACCGGCCTGGACGAGGCCCAGGAGGCGAAAAAGTGCCTCATCGCCACCAAGTTGATGGTGGAACCGGGGCACAAGGTGCTGGATATCGGCTCCGGTTGGGGGGGCATGGCGATCTATCTGGCCCGCGAGACCGGCGCCGACGTCACCGGCCTGACGCTGTCGGCCGAGCAGTTGAAGGTGTCCCGGCAACGGGCCCGGAACGCCGGATTGTCGGACCGGGTCCGGTTCCATCTCCGCGACTACCGGGAACAGACCGGCGTTTTCGACCGCATCGTTTCGGTGGGCATGTTCGAACATGTCGGCATCGACCATTTCGGGAAGTATTTCTCGCAGGTGCGCGACCTCTTGACCGCCGACGGAGTGTCGCTGTTACACACTATCGGCCGCGTCGACGGTCCCGGGGTCACCGATCCCTGGATCCGCAAATACGTCTTCCCCGGCGGCTATGTCCCGGCGCTGTCGGAAATCATGCCGGCAATCGAGAAAACCGGGCTTTGGACCACCGATATCGAGGTCCTGCGGCTGCATTACGCCGAAACGTTGCGTCACTGGCGCCGGCGTTTCAAGGCCAACCGGGAAAAGGCCGTCGCCCTTTACGACGAGCGGTTCTTCCGCCTGTGGGAGTATTATCTGGCGATCAGCGAAATCGGTTTCCGCTATCTCGACACCACCGTCTTCCAGATCCAGATCGCCAAGTCCCAGGACGCGGTGCCGCTGACCCGCGATTACATGACCCGGCTGGAGGACACCGCCGGCCGGCCGAAAACGACCCCGGCCGACAGCTCCTGGGCCGCCTGAGGGGACTCTCCGGGGACCCCCCCACCGGATTAAAGCTTATACACAGGAATCGTCCTTTATCCCCGCTATTCTCTCTGGCCCGCCGGGGTCATTTTCCCTAGCTTCGCCAAATGGCGACGACAACGGCAAGAACCCCCTCGGGGGACCTCGACGGCGGCGGAGACACCACTCAGGGCGGCCAGGGCGCCCACCCATTCCGCACCATGCCCCACAACCTGGAGGCCGAAAAAGGGCTGTTGGGCGCCATTTTCATCAACAACCGCGCCTACGAGACAATCTCGGATTTCCTCAGGCCCGAGCATTTCGCCTATGCCCAGCACGGGCGCATCTTCGAGGCCGCGGCGAAGTTGATCGAGCGCGGCCAGATCGCCGATCCGGTGACCTTGCGGCGCTTCTTCGAGGCCAACGAGAACATGGCCGACATCGGCGGGCCCGCGTATCTGGCCGAACTGGCGGCCTCTGCGGTGACGGTCATCAACGCCGGCGAGTACGGCCGTCAAGTCTACGACCTTTACCTCAAGCGCGAGCTGATCGGGCTCGGCGAGAACGTGGTCAACAAGGCCTACGGCGGCGAGGTCGAGGAAACCGCCACCGCCCAGATCGAAACCGCCGAACAGAGTCTCTATGACCTGGCCACCAAAGGCGAATACGAGGGCGGCTTCCAGCCGTTCAAGGACGCCGTCATCACCGCCATCAAGTCGGCGGAAGCCGCACACAGCCGCGAAGGCGGCCTGGCCGGGGTCGGCACCGGGTTCACCGACATGGACAAGCTGTTGGGGGGGCTGCATGCGTCCGACCTGGTGATCCTGGCCGGCCGGCCGGCCATGGGCAAGACGGCGCTGGCCACCAACATCGCCTACAACGCGGCCTATAACTACAGCCACAGCGAAGGCCGCGAGGGCGCCGTGGTCGGGTTCTTCTCGCTCGAGATGTCGGCCGAACAATTGGCCAGCCGCATCCTTTCCGAACAGTCCAACATCTCGTCCGACCGCATGCGCAAGGGGGAGCTGTCGAACGACGAATTCACCCGCCTCGCCGCCGCCTCCTCGACGCTCCACCAGATACCGATCTTCATCGACGACACCCCGGCGTTGACCGTCAGCGCGCTGCGCACCCGGGCCCGGCGGCTGAAGCGCCAGCACAACCTGGGCCTCATCGTCGTCGATTACCTGCAGTTGATTTCCGCCGCCGCCACGTCGCGCAACGATGGCCGCGTGCAGGAGGTGTCGGAAATCACCCGCGGACTGAAGACCCTGGCCAAGGAGCTGGACGTGCCGGTGCTGGCCCTGAGCCAGCTTTCGCGCGCCGTCGAGCAGCGCGAACCGCCGCGCCCGCAGCTCTCGGACCTGCGCGAATCCGGGTCCATCGAACAGGACGCCGACGTGGTGATGTTCATCTTCCGCGAGGAATACTACCTGGAACGCAAAAAGCCGAGCCGGCGCGGCGACGAGGACGACATGGATCTCGACCGGCGCATGGAAAAATGGGAGGATGCCAAGGCCAAGGTCGCCAATATGGCGGATATCATCGTCGCCAAGCAGCGCCACGGCCCGATCGGCGACATCCAGATGGTCTTCCACGGCGTCTTTACCCGTTTCGGCGATCTGGACCCGCACCACGCCCCCGAAGATTAAAGAAATGGGAGCGGCTCCCCCATGTCCATCCCCCCTGCCCCCGCCATCCCCGAGGCCCACGCCGGCGCCGTCCTGACCATCGACCTGGACGCCATCGCCGCCAATTACCGGCTGCTCAAGGATCGCCTCAACGGCGCCCAATGCGCCGCCGTGGTCAAGGCCGACGCCTACGGGCTCGGGATCGAACGCGTCGCCCCGGTTCTGGCCGCGGCCGGATGCCGGGTTTTCTTCGTCGCCCTAATCGAGGAAGGCATCGACCTTCGCCAAATCCTCAACGACACCGGCGATGCGGATTTGGTGGACGCCGAAATCCACGTCCTGGGAGGGCTGATGGCCGGTACCGAGGAGGCATTCGACGCCAGCCGGCTGGTCCCGGTGCTGAACAGCCTCGATGAAATCGATGCCTGGAAGGCCTATGGCGGCCAGATCGAAAGCCCGCTTCCCTGCGACCTCCATGCCGATACGGGGATGGGGCGGCTGGGGCTGCCGCCAGGCGAGGTCGACACGCTGGCCGAGGAGCCGAGCCGCCTCGACGGTCTTAATATCCTGGGCGTGATCAGCCATTTGGCCTGCGCCGACGAACCGGACCACCCGAAAAACGGCCGCCAGTTGGAGGCCTTCCTCGACCTCCGGCTCAGGCTGCACCAGGGACAGGCGTGCCTGGCCAATTCGTCCGCCATCTTTCTCGGCCCCGAATACCACTTCGACATGGTCCGCCCGGGGGTCGCCCTCTACGGCGTCGGGCCGGTCCCAGGCCAACCCAATCCGATGGCGCAAGTCGTTAGATTACAAGGGAAAATCGCCCAAGTGCGTGACGTTGACACCCCCCAGACCGTTGGCTATGGTGCGACCCATCAGGTCGAGGGGCCGGGCCGCGTCGCCACCGTGACGGTGGGATACGCGGACGGTTATCTCAGATCCCTCAGCAACAAGGGGACCGGCTATATCGGCGATACCCCGGTGCCGGTCGTGGGGCGCGTATCCATGGATCTCATCACCCTCGACGTTTCCTCGATCCCCGCCCATCTTTGCCTCCCGGGCCGGTTTGTCGACCTGATCGGACCGAATAACCCGGTCGAGCGGGTGGCCGAGGACGCCGGCACCATCGGCTACGAAATCCTCACCAGCCTGGGCAACCGTTATCACCGTGTTTACACGGGCGGCGGGGCCTGACATGACGTCTCGTACCGTGCGGGCCTATGACACTCTGGTGCTCCACAATCCTAAGCTGGTTCTGGCCGCGCTGCTCTCAATTCTGGTTTTCTTCGGCTATCACACAAAAGACTTCAAGTTGGACGCATCGGCCGACTCCTTGTTGCTGGAAGACGACGTCGACCTCAAGGTGTTCCGGAAAATCCACGAGCGATATCCGAGTGGTGGTTTGCTCGTCGTGACGTTCACACCCAACAAGGATCTCTTCTCGGACCAGGCCTTGGAGCCCTTGAGGCAACTCCGTGAAGAATTCAAGAAAGTCGCCAGCGTCGACACGGTGTTCACCATACTCGATGCCCCCCTGTTCAAAAGCTCGGACGTACCGATTGAGGAATTGGTCGACGATATACCAAACCTGGAGAAACCCGGTGTCGACCGGGCCAAGGCCAAGGACGAGCTGCTCAATAGCCCCATTTACCGCGAGCTCATCATCAGCGCGGATGGCCGAACCACCGCTTTACTGTTGGGGCTGGCCGAGGAGAAAAAGTACAACAGCTTGCTCCAGACTCGAAATGAGTTGCGTGCCAAACGACAAAAAAGCGGTCTCTCGGCAAAAGAAACGCAAACCCTGAAACGCATCAGTGCCGAATACGACCAGGCTCATGAAGCGTTAAATGAGAAACGCCACCTTGACGTGGCCCGCATCAGGGACATCATCAAACCGTACCAGCGGCATGGCGTTTTATATCTCGGCGGCGTGCCGATGATTACCGACGACATGATTACATTCGTGCGCAACGACCTGATCGTCTTCGGTGGTGGTGTTCTTGCGTTTCTCATCATCGTTCTCACCGCCATCTTCCGGGAATTACGCTGGATCGTGCTCCCACTGCTCAGCTGTTTTTACGCCGGATCAATCATGATCGGTGTCCTGGGATTGATCGGTTGGAAGGTCACCGTCATCTCATCCAATTTTCTCGCCCTCATGCTGATCATCACCATCTCGATGAACATTCATTTGATCGTGCGT
>NZAZ01000153.1 GCA_002686255.1 Rhodospirillaceae bacterium | reverse complement strand
GTCAAATCAAAACGCGCCATATCAAAACTCCTTTCTAAAGAGGCTTGAATCACATTTCAGCGCGTTTGGGAATCCTGTTTATGGGTATGTGGCCTAGGGCGGAGCGTTGGGGAATTGAGGCGCCGGCAAGCTTAAAACCTGTACAATAACCGCCTGACCAACCATCATGCGGCACTCTTTCGCCCCTGGTGCAACAATGAGATCGACCCTGCCGATGAAATCCATTCCCTTTTTCCGCCGCATATTCCCCGCCCTGATGGCGGGTCTGTTATTGGCCGCCGATGCCCTTCCCGCCCAGGCGCAGAAACATTCCCCTCTCCTCGCACAGTCACAAAGCGGTCTTCAGTCCAAGGCTTCGGCGTTATCGTTTTCGCCGGCCGAAAGGCGGAAGATCGAAAGCGTCATCCGCGACTTTATCCTGAAGAACCCGGAAATCGTCATCGAGGCCATCCGGGGCCTGCAGGCGCGCGATAAACGTGATGCCCAGGCGCGGTCGAAGGCTAATCTGGTTAAGTTCCGCGGCGAGATTTTCAATAACCCCGCCACCCCCGTCGGCGGCAATGTGAAGGGCGACGTCACTATCGTCGAGTTCTTCGATTACCGCTGCGGTTTTTGCAAACAGGTTTTCCCGGTGGTGATGGAGGTCCTGAACGCCGACAAGAACATTCGCTACGTTTACAAGGAATTCCCGATCCTGGGGTCGGAATCCATTGCCGCTTCCAAGGCCGCGTTGGCGGCGTGGTTGACGGACAAGGGGAAATACGAACCCTTCCATCGGGCCTTGATGGTCACCAAGGGCGCGTTGCCGGAACAAAGGGTCATGAAAATCGCCGCCAAGACCGGCTATGACGTCAAGGCGTTGAAGAAGACCATGGCCGACCCCCGGATCGACGAAATGATCGAGAAAAACTATGCCCTGGCGCGGGCGCTGGGCATCAACGGCACGCCGGCTTTCGTCATCGGCGACAAAATCGTCCGCGGGGCCATCGATCTGGCGACGTTTAAGAAATTGATTTCCCAGGCCCGGGGAAGCTGACCCGGGCCCGCGGCCTTCCCCGCCTCTTGTTGAATGGCTCCCTGTCAGGCCCCATGAAAGACCTTGTGGCCTTCCCCGCCTCTTCTACTTCACCGGCAACGGCATGTAATAAAATCCGTTAACCCGCTCAATCAGCAACAACAGCTCCTTGCGGCCGGCCTTTTTGGCGGCCTTGTATTTTTCGACCACCTGCTCCGGCAACCAAACGTCGTGCTGATTGACCTGGACGATCAAGTCGCCGCGCCTGAGCCCGATATCCGCTCTGTCGGGATCAACCAGGGTCACCACCACGCCGATGGAGCTCCATCGAAGGCCAAAACCCTTGCGCAATTTTTGCGTCAACGTCGCCATGGTCAAACCGGATGGGGGAAGGCTGGCGACGGCAGTATTGGTGATGCGCCAAGGTTCCGTCCATTTTCCCAGCTTCATCCTCAGCGTCATCGGTTTGCCTTGGCGCACGAGGGAAACCTCAACCTCCTGGCCGGGCCGGGTGGAACCCGCCGTTTTGACTATGGTTTGGAAGCTGTCGATATCCTTGCCGGCGTATTTGAAGATCAGGTCGCCGCGACGGATGCCCGCCTTGTCGGCGGGCCCGCCCAGGGCGACGTCACGGACGAGCACACCGTCCGCGGTTTTCCGGCCCAGGGCTTTGGCGATTTTTTCCGACATACCCTGGATCTGCATGCCGGTAAACCCGGATTCAGCGGCGGCGGGGAGCGAAAATACCGTCACCAACACCGCCAACAGGGCGGCTAGGCAAACCGTCGAGGGTTTCATTTTAATGTTCAAGGCTTGGACAGCCATTTCCTGGGGATAACGGCAAAAAGTCTAATCCTTGCAGGGGATTATGACAACCGCGCCGGTCTCAGCAGTTGGGCAGTTCGAGGGCTTCTATTTTTTCCAGCTTTTGAATGGCGGTGAAATTGGTGAAAACCAGTTCCATTTTCGGCGTCACCCCGTTGTCGAGGATCACGGCCTGCACCTCGTAATCGGGGGCCGCGCCCCGGCCGTCGATGGGATAGAAAGCGATCCGCATGGACCAGCCGGGCCTGTCGACCAGGGGACCCAGTCCGTTATCCAAGGTGCCGCTGTTTTTATCCAACGGAATGATAAAGGCGACGGCCCGCTGCGGCCCTTCCTCGTCGGTGCCGTCGAAGACCACGGTTTCGGCCCTGGTAGCCCCGGAACGGGCGCGCTCGATCAACCAGGACGTCAGGCCGAAGTAGAAACGCGTTCCCGGCGGCAGTTCTATTTTCATCGTTTTCGGCCTCGAATAGACGGCCTCCCCCGGCTGGTTGGGATCGGACCGGGCGCTGCCCATGAATTTTTTGTTTTCGTTGTTGACCCGCGACTGCGCGGCGAAACGGTATTGCCTGCCATCGAGCGATTCCCAACCGGTGTATTTGAGGTTTTGAACCAGCCGGCCCCCAACCTGGGTATCGATGTGCATGTTGATCTGCTCCGCGGTGATCCAGGCATCGCAAGTCTTTTCCAGCGCCATTTTGACCGCCCCGCCGACATCGACGAACCGGCCCGAGGTATCGCCCTTGCCCATGGTCAGGGAATAAACCGCCCGGTGGGGCACAATTTCGGCCAAGGCCACGTGCCCGGATACAAACAGCGCCGCCACGGCGCCGGCAAACCCGACGGCCATTCTTGAAAAAACTGAAAGACCCATGCGCGATGTCCTCCTCGATAAGGTAAATCTCACCTTAAGCATTCAATCGGAATTGGCAAAGCCGTTCTTGCGAAATGGCACCGGACACGATATCCAATCATCTCACAAGGAACTGAAAGACAAGCCAAAATGCGAGTGTTGAGCGTTTTCGGAACGCGTCCCGAGGCCATTAAAATGGCTCCCGTCATCAAGGCCTTGGAAGACGCCCCTGGCGTCGAGGCCGGCATCTGCGTCACCGCGCAGCACCGGTCCATGCTTGATAAGGTATTGGAGCTGTTCCACGTTAACCCCGATTACGACCTCGACATCATGCGTGAAAACCAGGACCTGGCCCACATTACCCAGGCCGTTCTGGCGGGAATGATGGACGTGCTGGACGATTTCAAGCCCGACCGCGTTCTTGTCCACGGCGACACCACTACCACCCTGGCCGCCGCATTGGCCGCGTTTTACCGGATGGTCCCCGTCGGTCATGTCGAAGCCGGGCTTCGCACCGGCGACTCTTACGCTCCCTTTCCGGAAGAAATGAACCGCAAGCTGACTGACGGCATCGCCGACTTGCACTTCGCGCCGACGGAAACGGCAAAAGACAATCTGACCCGAGAGGGGACGCCGGAAGACCGCATCGTCGTAACCGGCAATACGGTCATCGACGCGCTCCTGTCGGTGACGGAAAGATTGAAGAAAGACAAAGACTTAAGACAGGAGCAGGAAAGCCGCTTTTCGTCCTTGGACCCGGCCCGGCGGCTGATCCTGGTGACCGGGCACCGGCGCGAGAATTTCGGCCCCGGTTTCGAGAATATCTGCGCCGCCCTGGCCGAGCTCGCCGGCCGCGGCGACGTTGAAATCGTCTATCCGGTCCACCTCAACCCCAACGTCACGGAGCCGGTCAACCGGGCCCTCGGCAGCAAACCCAACATCCATCTGATGGAGCCGCTGGATTACCTGCCGTTCGTCTACCTGATGGACCGGGCCTATCTGGTGATTACCGATTCCGGGGGCATCCAGGAAGAAGCGCCGTCGCTGGGAAAGCCGGTCCTGGTCATGCGCGACGTCACCGAAAGACCGGAAGCCCTCAACGCCGGCACCGTCAAGCTGGTGGGCACCGACAAGAAACCCATCGTCGCCGAGGCCGTGCGCCTTGTCGACGATGAAGACGCCTACGCAACCATGAGCCGCGCCCACAACCCCTATGGCGACGGCAAGGCCAGTCAACGCATCGTCAAGGAGCTCAGCCGTGACCTTTAACAGCCTTTCGGTGGTCGGGCTCGGCTACGTCGGCCTGCCGACGGCGGCGATCTTCGCCGGCCGGGGGCTGGACGTGCTGGGCGTCGACATCAATGCCGAGATTGTCGAACTGATCAACCAGGGCAAGGTTCACCTTGTCGAGCCGGACCTGGACAAGGTGGTCCACGACGCCGTCGGCGCCGGAAAGCTCCGCGCCGCCACCGAGCCCGAACCCGCGGACGCCTTTATCCTGGCCGTGCCGACGCCTTTCACCGATGACCGAAAACCCGATCTCAGCCACCTGCAAGCCGCCGCCGAAAGCCTCAAGGGGGTGTTGAAGAAAGGCGACCTGATCGTCGTTGAATCGACGGTCCCCGTCGGCGCCACGGAATCCCTGTCGGCCCGGTTGTCGAACCTGTGTCCCGGGCTGAGCTTCCCGCACGAGGCCGGCGCCGAGGCCGACATTATGATCGCCCACAGCCCGGAACGGGTCCTGCCGGGACACGTGATCCGGGAGCTGACCCAAAACGACCGCGTCATCGGCGGCATCAGCCCCCGGTGCGGCGAACGGGCGGCGGCCCTTTACCGTTTGGTGGTCGAGGGGGAATGCCTGTTGACCACCGCGCCGACGGCGGAACTGGTCAAGCTGTCTGAAAACGCCTATCGGGACGTCAACATCGCCTTCGCCAACGAGCTTTCGGTGATCTGCGACCGGCTCGGCATCGACGTCTGGGAAGCCGTCGAATTGGCCAACCACCATCCCCGGGTCGACGTCCTGCAACCCGGCCCCGGCGTCGGCGGCCACTGCATCGCCGTCGATCCCTGGTTCATCGTCGATTCGGCCCCCGACGATACCGATTTGATCCGCGCCGCCCGCAAGGTCAACGACGCCAAGCCCCACCACCTGGCCGGCCGGATCGCCGACGCCGCCCGCGGCCTCAAGGACCCGGTGATCGCGTGCCTGGGGCTCGCTTACAAGGCCGACATCGATGATTTGAGGGAGAGCCCCGCCATCACCGTGGTCAGGGAGCTGGCCGGGGCCGGTGTCGGCGAAATCCTGGCCGTCGAACCCCACGTCGACGCCCTGCCGCCGGCCCTGGACGGTCTTGATAACGTCACCAAGGCCAACTTGGAGGAAGCGCTCGAAAGGGCCGATGTGGTTGTGTTGCTGACCGACCATCGGGTTTTCAAGGATGTGCCCCGGAAACGGCTTGAAGGCAAACGGGTTTTCGATGCCCGCGGCGTCTGGCGATAGCCCCCGCATAAGGTCGACCCGATGGGTGCCATGAAAAAAAGCCCACGCCCGCTTCTTGTCGGCGTTTGGAAAAGGAGCGATAGTCGCAATACATTCAATTAGGATTTTTATATATTGTTTTTTTGTATATTATGTATAGATTGGATTTGACCGTTAACGCGGCTGAAATTTAATTAGAGGCTGGCAGCCCCAGCCGGTCGAAACAATAACTGAACAAAAGACAGGGATAAGCCATGGCAACCTCGTTACTCGACGTTAAGGGACTCAACTGTCCGTCACCTATTATCCAGATGAAAAAGGCCATGAATTCGCTTAATTCCGGCGACACCCTTGAGGTTCTTTCCACCGATTCCATGTCGGTCAAGGATTTCAACACCTTTTGCCGGGCCACCGGCAACGTGCTCCTGGAATCCGGCGAAGACGACGGGGTCTACCGGTTCCTGATCCAGAAAGCCTGAGACCGCCCCATCCCTTGCTTCGGCCTTTTTGGCGACGCCAGGGACTGGCGCCGCCGGCGGCCGGGAATCCTTGTTTCGCATTATCTACAAATTTTCTTGTTTGCCAGGCTACAAATTTTTATGTAATTTGGCCTGATGAGCAAAGCCCCAGGCGATTCCGCGCTACATCACCTTGAGCAAGCCATCGGCATCCTCGGCGGCCAATCCGCCCTGGCCCGGGCTTGCGGCGTAAAACAAGGACACGTCTGGCACTGGCTGAACAAATCCGGCAAGTGCCCGGCCGAACACGTCATCACCATCGAAGAGGCGACAGGCGGCAAGGTGACCCGCCAACAACTGCGCCCCGACCTCTATCCCCTTCCCGAAACAAAGCCCCCGGCCGCGAAGGCCAAGCGCCGGAAAAAAACAAAAGCCGAAAAAGGCGCCGCCAAGATCGCCATCTACGGCGCCGGCGCCATCGGCGGTTACCTCGGCGTGCAACTGGCCCTGGCCGGTAACGACGTTACCCTGATCGCCCGCGGTCCGCACCTTAAGGCGATGAGGAAAAACGGGTTGAAGCTTCTGATCGACGGCGAGGAACGCGTCGCCAAGGGCTGCCTGTGCACCGACGATCCGTCGGAAGCCGACCCCCAGGATTACCTGATCATCGGGCTGAAGTCCCATCAGGCCTACGACGCCGCCGAACGCTTCCGTCCCCTGCTGGGTCCGGAAACGGTGGTGGTGACGGCCATGAACGGGGTTCCGTGGTGGTATTTCTACAAACTCAAGGGCAAATTCGAAAACCACCGCCTGGAAAGCGTCGACCCCGGCGGCTGGCAGTGGGACACCATCGGACCGGAAAGGGCCATCGGCTGCGTCGTCTATCCGGCGTCGGAAATCCTCGAACCCGGGGTCATCAAACACGTCTACGGCAACAAATTCACCTTGGGCGAGCCTTCGGGCGAAATTTCCGACCGTTGCCAGATTCTCAGCGAAATCATGGAAAAAGCCGGGCTGAAGGCGCCCGTCCGCGACAACATCCGCGATGACATCTGGATCAAGCTTTGGGGCAACCTTTGTTTCAACCCGATATCGGCGTTGACCGGCGCCACCCTCGATATCGTCGCCACCGATCCGGCGACGCGGATTCTGGTCCGCGGCATGATGCTCGAAGCCCAGGCCATCGGCGAGGCCCTGGGCGTGCATTTCCGCGTCGACGTCCACCGGCGCATCAACGGCGCCGCCGAAGTCGGCCCGCACAAGACTTCCATGCTCCAGGACCTGGAAAAGAACAAGCCGATGGAAATCGACGCCCTGGTCGCGGCGGTGCAGGAAATGGGGCGCCTGGTGGACCTGGAAACGCCCTATATCGATTCCATCCTCGGCCTGATTCAACAGCGCGGCCGGACGCTGGGCCTTTATCCCACGTTCGCCGGGGCCGATTTGTCCTCGGACGCCGGGGCCCTGGAACTGGTCGACTGAATACCCTTCTTCGTTTAAAGGAACGCCTTGACGGCGCTATTCGACGATGCCCCTATTCGACGATGATGGTGCAGGTGTACGTCGACCCGTCGCCGCTGTCGGGGTCGGGCGGTATTTTCCGGGTTCGTCGCTAATGTATTGAAATTACATTAGTATTTGAAAGAATTGGCGGAGAGAGGGGGATTCGAACCCCCGAAACGGATTGTCTCCGTTTAACGGTTTAGCAAACCGCCGCCTTCAGCCACTCG
>NZAZ01000152.1 GCA_002686255.1 Rhodospirillaceae bacterium | reverse complement strand
GACTGTGGAAGGCGATGTGATACTTGCCGACGGAAAATTAAGTTCAACCGGCGGTAAAATTGACTTTCGGAATGGCGGACTCCAGTCCGGAACATTTGATTTTGATCTTGGAACAAGTATTTTCAGCCTGAGTGGAAACTATAATAAAAGTAGCGGAACGTTATCCAGTTCTTCTGCTATGCTTTATTTGTCGGGTAATACTACTTTGACTAGTGATTCAGCTCTTGTGTTTAACCAATTGGAGTTGAATGATCTGGCTCTGACTCTGGGTTCTGCAAGCACAGATCTGACAGTAACATCCAAAGTTACAATCAACAATGCAAACGAATGGCTTAAAACTGCAGATGCAGATTTAAATTTGCTAGCTGATCTTAATATCAGTGACGGTGGACTTACTTCAACAGGTGGAATTGTATCTTTGCTCGTAGGAGGCCAGCTTTCTGGAACCGGAACATTGGAGCTACGTGGTAGTATCTGGGTTCTAGGTGGTGATTTTGTAAAATCAAGCGGAACACTCACATTTTCGCAAACTGATTTGAAACTTGTCGCCAACATTACCTTGACCAGTGACAGTTCTGAAACCTTAAATTTTGTGAATCTGGATCTGAACAATCTGACTCTGACTCTGGGAAGCGCTAACAGTGATCTCAGGGTAGAAAATGCAGTCGTGATAGACTCATACACGGAAGGAATCCTGACTGTAGATGCGGATTTGATTCTGCTGAGCATGTTGACCATGAGTGATGGACAGTTGACAAGTACAGGGGGCTCGATTAAATTAGCCCATGCTCAAACATCAAAATTCAGTGGAAAAGCTTTGATGATGCTTGATAATACGCTGTTGACCTCTGATGATGAAAGCGGAGTTGCGTTGATTGAAATTGATGGTGAGCCTGATTTGAGTATGACCGATAGCAGCAAGATTTCATATATTTCGCTATCGACCACTTTAGGCTCTGTTGGTACAATCAGTACTTCTGGAGGAGTTGATTGCTCATTCAACTGTAGCGGTTTCACAGAGACCGGCGCATACGGATATAATACACATGGTCTATACAGAAATGTCAGCGGTGCCAACTGGTATCTCTCAGAATCTGAAGGTGTGCGTAAAACAGCGACTCTTTCAGTAAAATTACTCAGTAGACCTATCAGTGATGTTCACGTAATGTTAAGTAGTTCAGATTTGTCAGAGGCTACTATAGATAAAGATACGTTAACTTTTACCCCAAGTACATGGAATCAAGTTCAGGAACTGACAATCACTGGTGAAGATGATGATGTAGCAGATAGTGATGTCCGGGTACGTATCCTGGGATACACAGATTCGATTGATACTAATTATGCATCGACTTCAATCACAAAGAGCCATGCTTTCAAATATACTTTCACTAACATCAACGATGACCTGCAAAAAGGCCGTAGTCCTATAGTGCAGATAGGACCTGATCAAAATGTAAATGAAGAAACACGTGTTATTCTGGATGGATCTGCTTCTTATGACCCTGACCCGACTGGACGTATTGTTTCATACAATTGGGTTTATGCTGGTCAGCGAAAAGACATAGAAATTATACGTCAGAGTGAGAGTATTGCCTATTTTGATGCTCCTGATATTGATGCAAAAACGGCCATGTTATTTGGGCTGGAAGTAATTGACGATGACAGTTCGTCAGCTTACGGTGCCACTACAATTACCCTTATTCCTACTAAGAAGGTATCCGGGGTTGAAGGTGTAACGGGAGGTATTATGCCTAAATATCCTGAAGATGTTGTATTGGATACTAAGACTACAAATAATGATGGTTCAAAAACGCTTAAATTGTCTTCCTCAGATAATAAGACTATTCTTGACATTGACATGAAAACGGATGGTTCTGGTTACAGCAAAGTAACAACTGAAGACGGCACAGAATCCAAAGTGAATGTTCCAATTGGAGCGGAAGTCAATATGAACAAGGATGCTTCTCTTAGTGTTTCTATGGCACTGAACAGCGGAGTAACTTTGTCAACAAACGTCAGTGCAGAAGGAGAAATGACAGTTGGTGTTTCTTCCAGTAATGAAACTACCGGTGCCATTTTAAAGGCACCAAAGGGTTCTGAAGTTAGCATCGGTTCTGACGGCACTTCCAGTATTTCTTTGCCTGCTTCTACAGATGCAAGCAGTGGAGTAACCTCTCAGGTTGTAAGTACACTCAGTCCGAACGGGTCAACTTTGACTGAGATAACCATGAGCGGCGGTACAGGCAGGACAACAAATGCGGACAGTTCTGAACCAACAAAGTCAAGTTTAAGTACAGATTCAAATTTGGCAGTCGCAATTGATACCAGCAGCGGAATTGACGCGAGGATGTCGTTAACTGAAGGAACACTTGCCGCTAGTATTTTGACCAACGGTACCTCATCGACAAGTTTTGATAACGGTTCCAGTAAAACAACATTCAGCTCCTCAATTTCCATGGATCTGCAGTTCAAGAAAGATGAAGAGTTAAGTGGAAAAGTTGTCAGTACTTCACAAGGAGAAATAGGAAGTGACGGCATCAGCCGAACAATCAGTGGTGTTACTTCCAGCAAGGAGACGGCAATTCAAGTTGTGGCTAAAGATGGCATGGACAGCACGTTGAAGGCAGCAATCGGTTCTACTATAGCTCTGAGTAAAAATCGCACATTAACATCCACTTTTACTCCAAGTTTAAGTATGAGCAGTAGTGTGAGTATGAATAGTGAAGGCTTGATGATTCCAACAATTACCACTGTTTCCTCGAATGCAAAACAAATTTTCCCTGAAGTTGGGGCAGGCGGAACCGTCAGTCAAGAATCAGGCAAGTTGGTTGTTACAATACCTTTGACTACTTCAGAAAGTTCACGAAATAGCTCAAAAAGAAATTCTTCGTTACGGACTTCACAACGTGTGGGGGTTTCCTCTGAATATGCGACTACCGGACAGTGGGTTGGTGTTGACTCAATTTCAGGCAAACCGGTTTATGTCCAATCGGCTTCAGCAGGCGCAACTTTAGTCCTGGAAAATGCATATGACAATACGACTAACATAAGTTTGTCTGCTGGATCTGCGGACCTGCGTATTGGTGACGCAACGCCAACTGCTTTGAGCAGTACTGTGTCAGTAAAAAGTAAACCGGCTTCCGTGACAATGGGCGGTTCGCGAAATTTGGTTGCATTACCAGCTTACACTTCAATTGCTCCTGCAAGTTTTGAAAGCCAGTTCGGCAACTTTAAAGCGGTTTGGGCACGCCGTAGCGGGAAATGGCAGTTTTACACAAGCATTGATAACAAAACGGCCTACACCGACAAGGGCTATACTGAGTTAACCTCAAGTATTGAAGCCGGAGAGGGATTTTGGGTAGAATTGAATTCACCTATTAATCCTACAAATCTGGATGTGGCTGATTATGGAGGATATACAGCTTTACCACAAATGAGCAGTATGACATCAGAATGGAATTTGGCTGGAACCTCAAAAAAGATATCCGTTGAAGAAATAATTCAAGCCGGAAATTTTGATCAAACTTTAGAGGATGAGTCTAACACTTTGGGATTTCTTGAAAATTCCGGAGGAAACGGACCGTCTTCCGGTCTGCAAATTTCAAACTTAAATTTTGAAGTAGCTGTAAACGAAATTGGCCAAACTTCTCGGATTGCGCTTTTGCTGGCAATGCTAATGTTGGTTTCAGCAAGTTTGTTATGGTATCAAAGAAAAATACTTGAAAGGCGTGGAACTCAATCAGCAAATTCCCATCCGTTGATACCGTCACTGCAAATAGCTTTTGTGGTAGGTATTCTTATACTGGCCGTTGCTTGTGCTCCTCCTCAGAGTGATTCAACATCCTCTACTTTTGAATATTCGGGATCGTATGACCGTGTCCATTCAGTTTGGAAGTGGGATGCTGAGAACAGCAAATGGATGGTATACTCCCCAAAAACATCTGTTGCCCAGGAATTGACTACTGAGGGCTACAGTACTTTCAGTTTCGTAGAGAAAGGCCAGGGATATTGGTTGCGTCTCAGCACCAATGGAGTTCCAACCAGTCTCTCATTTGCAGAACCTCCTGCATTTTGAACTCTATGTTTTTCACAGCTCCGGACTTTTGGAGAAGACGGGAACACAGCTCCTCGCGCTCATTTATTCTGAATTTCCTAATTCTGTTATTTTTGCTCATTCGGGTAATTCCTGGAGTTCTGCTGGCGGAAGAAAAAGCGTTGCTTGAATTCAAAGATGATGATCCCCGCGGAGGCTGGCTCAACGGTGAATTGATTTTCACAGTTCCTGAAAGTAAAAAATCAGCGGTAAAATTGTCAAAAATTTCCAGATATGTACTACGTTGGGGTAATAATCCACACCAAAGTTTGGGAATGTTTCTGCCTATTGTGACCCTGCAGCCAGCAGAATCCGGCAGTAGGATGCGAATACAGTTTAATGCCACCAAAGTTCCTTCGGGAGCAACTCACTTTTTACTCTATGCTCGTCTTGAAAATGGAGAAGAGACGGAAAAGTTCAGTCTTAGTTTGATTGACAAAGGAGTTCCTAACAGTAAGCCCCAGGGAATATTTTTTGAACAAACAGGAAAGGAAGGGAATAGGGTACATGGTGAAATCCGCATATCACCTGCTTGGGATGAGCGTGAAGTGACTCATTATGCGGTTTACTGGGGCGAAGGGCCGGAAACAGTTTTGAGAACGCAGCCGTCGGTCATGGTAATTGGAAAAAAAACATGGCTTGGCAGTTTAGTAGCTCAACTCAAAGCTCCCTGGAAGGAAAACACATTGACTGAGGAAATAAATCTCCTTATGCCGCCAGAGGCCTCTCACCTGATTGCGTTCAGTAGGAATACTGAAGGACAAATGAATGAAGGTGTTTCTGTTGAACTGGAAGGTACGGAAAAGAAAGGCATAAGCATGTCCCGAAAAATGCTGTTGCATAAAAAATCTGCTCCTTCCGGGATGATTTCCGGCAACGTTACTCTTGTCCGGGACAAAGAAGAGACTGACACGGGTCACTATTTGTTTTTTTGGGGGAAAAATAAAAAAACCAGATTGGAAAATTTGCCACCCTTGGCCCAGTTTGAAGTAAATAAAATCAGAGATGGCCTGAATGTAAAGGAAATACAAGTCTCCACTATGACTGTGATGGATCAAAAACTGCAGGTGTCACCAGAGGAAGATGCAGATCGTAAGTTAAAATTTGAGTTTCCAAAAAAAACATTTATCCCCGCAGGTGCGACATACATTCTGGCATTTGTTCAACAAAAATTTTGGTTTCAGGAAAATGCTGAACGCAGGCTAAAAGGGCCGATTGCTGCTGTTTCGATAGAAGATCCGGATGGAAGCAGGAATAAAGAAAAAAAGAAAAGTAAAATTAAAGAGGGTCTTAAAAACTTTTCGATTACACAATTTAAGAGCAAAAGTGTATTAAGCCAAGAAAAAAAAGAAAATCCTGAAAGTATATTTCAGGGAGAAATAACAAAAGGGACGAAAATCAGGAAGGGTCCGGATTGGAGGATTTCTGAAAATCGTGGTTTGGGACTTGGACTTTCTTTTTCCGGATTGAATGGAATTGCAACTTTTTATGATTATAATCTGGATGATAATCAGCAATTGCATTATTCTCTTGAACTCACAGGTCCGCAGGTCGGCAGCACTTTTAAGGCACTTAGACTGACAGAAGAAAGTACTAATATGCATAGTATTGCAATGAGCGGTTCCGGAAACTCGTTGGAAATTAACCGGACATTGCTGTCTGCTACTTACCGCTGGTTTGTTGATGACTCAACTATATGGGGAATTACGGAAGGTCTATATTACGGTGCAGGTGTTGGTTTGGGTTATGCAACCTTAAAATACCAAGGCAGAGACTCAACTACATCATCCAGTGTTTCTGATGAGACAGAGACTTTTAATTCAAATGCCACAGAATATTTCCATTCGGCGAATGGATTGGGACTTTTTGCGATGCTGGACGCAGGCTGGCAGGGACTGGAAAACTACTATTTTCAAGTTTCGCTGCAGCCTTCTTTCTATTTTTATTATGATGACAATTTTGTAGAATCAAGTATTCCGGTCAATCCCAATCAACGCACAACTGTTGTGGACCGCTGGTCAAAAGCAAAGGATCTTACACGTTTACTATTAGGATTTGGTGTATTTTTTTAAATAACTATGGCTTGCTTATCTGTTAAATATTGGAGATTAGTGCTGCTATCAGTAATTTGTTCAGCTTTTTACCCGTTATCGATAACTGGAGAAGAAAAGCCGCTAAATCAGCAAACTACTGCAGTGCACTATGTATTTACCCAAAGTGTCGAGCGGGTTTTGTATCCCTGGCTGCAGGAAGAAGTTGCGGATAACTGGTTTGAAAGTAATATTCCGAAATCATGTCACATCTGTGACAATGTGTATCGTTATCCTACAGACAACGGTTCTGTATTGACACGTGGAATTCAGAATATGATCAATCGAAAAAGGCTGGCGACAATCCTCGAAGTGGAAGAATTTTTGACGGTGATTGT
>NZAZ01000151.1 GCA_002686255.1 Rhodospirillaceae bacterium | reverse complement strand
CCTCGGTGATGGCCTCGTCTTCAACCAGGTAATCCAGTACTGCATGGCGCAACGGTTCTGCCAGCAAGACTGTTGGTATCGGCGGCAGAACCCGGAACGAAATCGGTCCGATAACTCTTCATCTTTCTTGACATGAGATTTGCGAGGAGATTTTAACTTCGCTTTGAGGCCATAACGAACTAAACCATGAGTCGTTGAATAAGGCAAAGATTTATCAAACTGCTCAGCAATCCAACCTTGGATTTCTCCATAATTGTTGAAGCCTTCGGGATCATCCAAACGTTTTTTTAATTGAGCTTGTTCACTTTGTCAAACGATTGCGGCCTAAATTCGCTGCAACGGTTTTACGGCTCAGCCTGACCACTTTTAAGAAGATAGAGGGCTTGAAGGCGTTCGCAATAGCGTTTACGTTTCTCTTGATTCATCATTTCGATCAGTTTCGATTCTGATTCGAAAATAGGGGGAAGATATCGTTTCATAAGCGTTTTTAAAAAAGGTTAGGAAATTTAAAAATATATTTCATTTTTATGACTACCTTCAACCCATAAATGATATAAATATAACACACCTTGCTACGACTGGCCACCAGACCCCTGTTTACAGGTATTCTTAGCTGCTAATTTTCTATGCCGGCTTCTCCAATAAATAATAAATCAAGGTGCCGCAATATCGATCCAACGCCCAATGAACGAGACCGCCTACTTTGAAAAATTTGAAAAACCGAATCGGAAAATAATGTGGCTCGGCAGCTAAGATCTTATAGTCCGCAAAAAGATGATCCCCTTCGGCCCGATTATAAAGATTGGCAATCGGTGTATCGTCCCCATCATAAATACGCACAAAGTCTTCTGGGGTTTCGGCTCTAAGAAACTTCTCACGCCCCTCAAGCTTGCTCTTACGAATCAAAATAGAAAGTGTAGTCTTCATCAAAGGAAAAAATCTCTTGGTTAACAAAAAATTTCGGTAATAAACACTTATCATAGCTCGCCCACCAGGCTTGAGTACCCGCAAGATCTCAGCAGCTGCTTTTTCAGTGTCTCCGGTATGATGAATCACGCCATTGCAGCATACGTAATCGAATTGATTATCCTCGAAAGGAATTTTCTCCACGCTTCCCTGGCGCACATCCCCCTTCAGCCCCAAAGCCTCAAGACTCGATTGGGCAATCTCAACCGCCTTGGGGGTTATGTCAATAGCGCTTACTTCATAACCCTTCTTGGAGTAATAACGGGTAAAAACCCCAATTCCGCAACCCGCATCAAGTAGCTTGGCGCCAGGGTCCCCGCCAAAGTCCAAAAATCCCTTTTCCGCCCAGCGTTCATGCTCGTCCCAGCGTACATCGTCCACCAGCCGGCAATATTCGGTGATGTCCTCAATGGGGCCGAATTCGATTGAATGGATCGGGTTCGAGTCCCAATAATGGACCACCTCCTCGTTATTTTTTCCCGGTTTCATCGTTCCTCCTAGATTTAAGTCTTCCATTCGTTGTCCAAAAATTGACAGGCCCATAGCTCGAAGGCCAACACCACCATTAATTGCTTATTGTGGATCAGTTCCCTGTCCCCGTTGCCCAGCAAATCTTTTACGTAAGAAGGATTGAAGATCCCTCGCCGTTTGAGGGCTCCTTCGCTTAAGGTATCATTGGCGAAATCGAAAAAGGAATGATCGAACCCCTTCTCCAAAGGAAAGAAGAAAGACTTTTTCCTACGCCTGACCACCCGCTCGGGCAGAATGTTTTTGTTCTTTAGAGCACCACGCATCAATAGCTTTTGGTTAAAACGGCGGGTCTTAAAACGGCGGGGCAAACGCAAGCAAAGTTCGACCAGGCGGTGATCCAAAAAGGGAACCCTTGCTTCCAAGGAATGTGCCATGGTCAGCTTGTCCATACGAAGCAGGGTGAAATCCACATTCCAATACTTCAAGTCCAACTGGAGCAACCGATTTTGAAAATCCGGGTTTCGGCTGCGCTCGAAGTAGTCGCCGTATAGTTCTGCCGCCCCGCTGCCGCTGGCCGTTGAGGCATAAAAGTCGCTTGTCAACAGCTTGGCTTTATCCTCTTCGTTAAAGGCGGAACCCAAGGCCATATAGGCTTGCCCCGGTGAATCAATGGCTTTGAAGTAGTTCAACACTCGTTTCACACCGCTACCACCCATGGCAGCGGGATAAACAAAAAACTTTTCCCAGGCCACTTGGGGCAAGCCCCCAGCCAGGCCCGAAAGGGCTGAAAAGGCCCTCCGACCCAGCAAGCTATGGGCCAAGTCGCCGTAGACCATTGCTAGATGGTGAACGTAGCCACCCAAGATCTCGTCTGCCCCGTCCCCAAGCAGCACTACTTTCACGTCCTGGGCCGCCCTTTGGGCCAACAGAAAGGTAGGCAGGATAATTGAATCCCCCAGGGGCTCTTCCAGATGTCGCAAGACCTTGGGGTAGAGGTGAAAGTCATCTTTATTTAGATAGATCGAAGCGTTCTTGACCCCGATCTCCTGGGCAATGCGCCTAGCTTCGTCCACCTCGTCCAGCTCCAACCCAAAGCCAAAGGTGAAGGTGTTGACTGTTCTTTCCCGATTGCTCATCAAGGCAGCAATGGCCGAGGAATCAATGCCTCCAGACAAAAAGGCCCCTATCGGCACATCAGCGATCAGCCGGGTAAAGACAGCATCCTCTAACAATTCGTAGAAACGTTCTTCCGCCTCAACTTGTGAATAGGGCAGGATCCGATCGTTGTCGAGCAGATTCCACCAGGTTTGCACTGGCCCCAAGCCCTTGGAATCCACCTTGGCCCAGCAGCCGGGAGGCAACTTTTTTATGCCCTTGAAGAAGCTTGTCTCGCCAGGCGAATAGCGTAGCCCCAGATAGAGGGCGGTAACACTAGGATCCAGTTCGACGGGAACCCCGGCAGAGAGCAGAGGCTTGATCTCCGAGGCAAAGAGGAATCTCTTTTGATCCTGGTAATAATATAGCGGCTTGATGCCGATGCGGTCCCGGGCCAGGAAGAGTTCTTTTTCCTTGCTATCCCAAATGGCGAAGGCGAACATGCCGTTGAGACGCGGCAGCAGATCTTTCCCCCATTCCTCATAACCGTGCAGCAACACTTCCGTATCCGAGTGCGAAGTGAAGAGGTGCCCCTTTTTCTCCAGTTGGCACCGTAGGTCGAGGTGGTTGTAGATCTCTCCGTTGTAGACGATGGCTAGGCTTTGGTCTTCGTTGAACATTGGTTGGTGACCATGCTCGGAAAGATCGATGATTGAAAGCCGACGATGGCCCAGGCCTAGGATGCCTTCCGTATAATGCCCAACATCGTCGGGCCCACGGTGAATCATCTCTTCGCGCATAGCGAGGATCAATCCTTCTTCGACGGGCTTGCCCTCCAGGTCGTAGATACCGCAGATACCGCACATTTAAACCTTCTCTTCTATCAGAGATTCGGTTCTGCCACTTTGAAAGTTAAAGCAGCGGGATAACCGCAGGCTATGCAAATGGCGCTCATCAATAGCCCCTTCGATTTCTAGCAGGTCTCCCGGATGAAAGCTCTTGGCGGAAGCTACGTGGCGCAGGGAAAACTTCTCCGCCGAATAGAGTCGGGCCATGGGCTTGTATCCTTGGATGGAATCGCGAATGACTACGCCCTCTAAATTGACCTCGATGTGGCGTTCGAAGCGGTAGGGGCCTTCCTCTTCAAAGAAGATCATCCTTTTTTTCAAAAAGGCGATCAACCGTTTACCGAAGAATTTGGAAAGTACCCGTAAGCCCAAGTGTTTAGTGGGGGTGGCCTTCAGGAAGCCCCCCTTAGTAAAGCTGCCTTTAACGCTCTTGATTTTACCTTCTAAGTTGATTTGGTAGCTTTTGCCTAGCCAGTTGTTTACCCAGAAAGCACCCTCTTGGTCTTGAATACGGTAGCCGAAGTCGGCGAAGAGTTCCCCATTAGGCCCGTAAATTTGTATCAAGCCGCCCTTTTTCAGGTTGACCATGATTTGTAAATCCTTTTGCTGCCGAATCCAGATCCCGGCTTCAGCAAAGAGGTGTTCTCCTTCTTGGGGTTCCCAAGGTTCTATCAGGCGTGAATTCCTTTCCAATTCGAGCTGGGCCTTCAAGAAGGAATAACCTGCGTAGTGGCAGAGGTAGCGGTCGTCGAAGCTATTTTGGAAAAAGTCTTCTCGGTCGATATCCTTATAGAGGCGGTCCGCCATTGCCCCGGCCATGGGGTAATAGGGGGCTAGGTATTCCAGGTGAAAAGGGAAGTAATATTCCGTGTTCCGGGAATTGTATTGCCCGCCGATGGTTCCCGACGGGGTGACGAAGGCCTTGGTGAAATCCACGATTCGTTTCAACACTTCCAGCAGTCTTTCTTCGCCGGTTAGGCGGTGGATTTCGGCCAGTTGGTCCGCCGTTACAGAAAGATATCCCAAATCAAATCCGCCATACTCTTGGCACCAGCCCTCGGGGGAGAATTGATCCAGAGCCTTGTCCAGCAGTTTCTGGGCACCCTTGCGCATCTCGCCATCATTTAGCCAAGCGGCGGTTTGGAAGATTCCTCCGATACCGGCGATTTCTTGGTTGGCCGCTTGGGTTTCCCGTTTGTTCAGGAGATAAGCAGCCGCTTTTTTCAAGCCCTGATTCACTCCCGGTCTGGCTTGGCCCAAGGTACGGCAGATAGAGGCGGCACTGAAGAGGCTGAAGGCGGTGCCGGGGAAGCTGTGTTCATTGGGGTAGTATTCATTGAAGGAGCCGTCTTTGAGTTGGATTTTGCTCCAGAAGTCTACCGAGGCCAAGGCCCATTCCTTTAGTTTTTCTTTTCCTTGGTAATGGTTTCCTTCGAAGGGATTAGCGTAAGTTAGGGCCAGAGCCAATCCGGCTTGCTGGATGATTACAGACGAGAAATCCCGGATTTTATAGTGCCAGTGGTTGCGGTCGAATGAGCCGAAGGTGGGCGAGTCTCGGTCTTTATCTAGCTGAGTCATCAACCTTGGTAGGTTACGGAGAAAATATCGGTGGTACATAGTTAATTTAGATGTGGCGATGAAAACCAGACGAATTGAAGGCTTCCTGAATTATTTCAAAATCCTAAAGTTAAATACTGTGAAAAATAGTTACATCAAAAACCCCTATTTAAATCTTCAATCAATCTGCTCATAATCCACATGGGAAATCCCCTTACGCTTGGTTGGTTTGGAAAGAAACTTCCAATAACGCCGCAATCCGTCGAACAGCTTGCCCAACAAGGAAGCAGGAATCCGCTCGGCCAATGCCCGAGCCGGCCAGCTGCTGCAACTGGCAATCACCAAAGAAATCACCAATTCCACTAAATACCGGGAAAAACCGATCCGCACAGGCCTGTAATCGTAACGAGGCGTCTTTCGCCCCAAACGGCGCAACCAATCGATGCGAATGAAAGAACCCCGCTTCTTGAAATCAATCATATGCCCATGCATGCGAATCAACTCTTCCCTTTCAATCAGCTCTATCTCAAGCAACCCCTGCTCGGCCATCTCCCGCACCAATTCGGTCCCTTCGGCAGTACGGGTCAACAACACCGAAAACCCCTGACCTTGAGACTCGAATCTCGGATTCCAAGCATCCCCCACCGAAACGTCAGTCAGCTCGTTAGCGAAATCAATGCTGATCAAGGATTCCTTAGTTATGAAAAAAGGAATTAGGTAATTGTAATAGAACTTGGGCGAACGGAACACCCGCCCATCCTTCAGATTGATACGCAAATAACCTGGCCACTCGCCGTCCCGGTACTTGAGCGACTCGATATCCTCCAACCCCTTGGCACCGTTGGAACGCACGTAACTTTCCACCGCTCCCAAAAGAAAACTGGTGCCTTTGTAGGGACCAAAGACGTATTTGATCTTCAATGCCGCCTGATGGCCCCGCTGCTGAAGTCGCCGCAAAGCCGCCACCTGGAAAGGCAGTCCCACATAGGCCAAGGTGCCCTTGAATTGGGCCACTTCGGCCAAGATTTTGTTGGTCATCACCGGAATGTAAACCGACTGGGCGCAAGCCTTGATTTCCTCTTCGTTGGTGGCGATGATCGGTCGAGCCGACCAAGGCTCCGGGCGACCCTGCTCTATCACCACTGCCCCTTGAATTTTGCCTTCCCGAAAAAGATGCAGCAGCATGGCGGTCAAAACCCCGCCGGAAGCACCTCCCTGGCGTACCTCTTTGTCTGTGGAAAAGCCTATGTAACCAGCCGTATGGTTGCCGAGCACATAGTCCTGCAAACCTTCGCCGAAAAAGTGCTCATTCAAATTTTTGTAATGGATACCGTAGCCGGGGCAGATCTCTAGCAAGCCTTCGGCTTCCAGCTTGGCTCCTGGCTTGAGCACCGGCTTAGGTCCCAGTAGGTTATTTTCTTCTTTGAGCTGCTCCGGATATAGTCCCAAGCAGGTCCCGCAAGCCACGCAGTTGCCAGGCTCGATCACTTCCCGTTCAAGCTGGGAGAATGACTTCATAGCCTGCCGGTTAGAGGTCATCACATCCACCAGCTTTCCAAACGTGGGTTTCCAGATAGGAGGCACCCCTTTCTTCGCTTAGGATCTGGCGCTTGTGGTCGAAACGCATCTCTTCAATCAAGGTCCGCAGCCCACTAAGCACTGTACCCAAAAAGCCTCCAAGGAAACAAACCACCGCTAAGATCAAGCTAAACTGCAATAAAATGCCTGAGCCCATCTTGAAAACCTGCTCTTCCGGCCTTATGAACCAAACGTAATAGGCGAAACGCACCCCCGAAGCCAAAGCCACCAACAGAGAAAGCCCACCGATAGTGAAAAAAAAGTGAATTGGCCGGTATAAAAGGTAAGACTTCAAGATCACGAAGGACTGAGTCTGCATATAATGAAAAGTCGAATGAAAAAGCCGACTTTCCCGTGTTTTCTTGTTAACCTGAATAGGGACCCAATCGACCTTCATGCCCAGGCAACCTGCCTGGATCAAGGTCTCAGCGGTATAGGAAAAATCGTTGATGACGGTGGTCTTCATGGCTGCGTTCCTGCTGTAGGAACGAAAGCCACTGGTTACGTCCGGAATCTTCAGACTGCCCAATCGGCTGACCACCTTGCTACCCAGCCCTTGGAAAAATTTCTTGACCAGGCTGAATTCGGTATGGCCGACAATATCCCGGCAACCAATCACCATATCCGAGTTTCTTTCTAACAGGATCTTGACCAGAGTCTTGATGTCTTCACCCCGGTATTGGTTGTCTCCGTCCGTATTGACGATGATATCCGCCCCAAAATAGAGGCAGGCCTCAAGTCCCTTGACAAAGCTCTTGGAGAGTCCAAGTTTTCGGGGATTCTCCAGGATGTAATCCACCCCCATTTCCTTGGCTACCTCCACTGTATTATCCGTGCTGCCATCGTTAATGATCAGGATTTGCACCTCATCGATGCCCTCTATCTTGCGGGGAATATCGGTAATCACCTGGGGCAGGGTCTTTTCTTCGTTGTAGCATGGAATCTGTACGATTAGCTTCATCTTACCTTCAAAATTAAGGATGGGGAGTTAGCTGGAAGTTTGAAAAGGTAGGTTTGGCCGATCTTCATTTGGTAAGGAAGATTCAGCTGCTTGACAAAGGCTTCACTCTTGGGCCGAGCCAGCACCAGCAGATGAGTGACTCCCAAATCGGTATAGCAACGGGCTATTTCTTCGATCCTGGCCTTGCAAGCCTTGTAGGGATCGCGAGAGACGAGTTCGCCCCATTTGATCTGGTTCGTGCTCAGCCTGAAATTAACTGTATCGAGCGCCGCCACCCCGCGCACCCAGGAAAGGTATTCATGTCCTTCCGCCTTGTCTTCAGGTGGACGAATATTCATTACCAGAGCATCCTTAGGCAGGTTTTTCGCCATATAGAAACTCATGCGGATGTCCGTGTGGGTACTATAGACCGAGACAGGGTAAAGGGAGATTCCAGGGGCCAGCATAAAGGCCCAGCAGACGACCCAACCGGCCCGGGCAAAATGTTCGAGCCTGGGCCTGTAATGGGTGAGCAGCTTGTGAGCCAAGGCGGCGGCGATTACCCAAACGCCTGCATAGTTAAACCACCCGTAGTATTCCCAGATGCCCGCGTTGATCATGGTGCCTGCCAACCAAGCCAGTAGGAGCACGGTAACTGGCCTATGCTCTCGTTTGACGTAATAATAAAGCGGCAGGGCCAGAACCAAAAATCCCAACCCGAAGGTTTCCGTGTTGAAAAGCCGCCAACTGTTGTTTACGAAAAAGTCCGCCGTCAGGTCGATCACCGCCTGAGAGGCCTCCGAGGTTTTCAGGCTTTTTCCAGCAGCCAAACTGGCCGTGTAGGCGAAACCCGAAAAGAGAACCGCCCAGCCCGGCCAGGAAGCCTTCCACTCAAAGCTGCGATTCCAAAGGCTGATCAGGCCCCAAACCGCCAGGACCAGCAAAAAGGGTGGAGCTACCGTCGGCTGGAGCACAAGGGACACTACAAAGGCCAGGGCGGCCAAGTTGAAGTGCTTGTCCAGCAGCAAAACCAGCATGGACACTCCCATCACAAAGGCTAACATCTCTTGCACCTGGCCGCCAGCAAAGCCGCGGGGCCCTAAAAAACCGGGGTTTATGACCAACAAAAGCACCACAAAGCGGTTCAATTCCAGCCGTTTGGCCATCATCAGCAGAATCTGGATCAACAGAATAAAGGTGGCTATCCAGAACAGTGACAGGACTTCGCTGGCCCAGATGTCCATCAAATGGGAGCTGACCCAGCCTAGGGCTGCCATCCCAATGGGATAACGAATGGAAAACCATTCGCCTGGTACACCCGATTCGATCAGGACATAGGTCTTGCCTTGAAACAAGAAGCCCATTAACTCCGATTGGGAGGTGATGTCCGCATCACTCACGCCGGGCGAAAAGAGCATGGGAAGCATAGGAAAGACAATAATCAGGGCGATCCCCCAGACCTTCCAGTCGAAGGGCGGTAAGGGTTTCGGTTCGAAACACCAGATCCGGTAAAGGACGTAGGCAAGCACAATCAGACTGAAAAGCGGAGTTGGGGCACCGTAGAAGCTATTCACCTGAACCAGCAGTAGGACCGCCCCAACAAATGAGGCCACCGCCATGCCCATGGTTACTGACAATGGCCACTTCGCACCAGGCAAAAGTCGCTTGCCAATCTCCAGAAAGATGAAAAACAGGATCCCCAGATCCACCACAAAGCAAACCAACGCCAAAGGGGTATCATAGGCATATTCTACCGCCAGACGCACCATCGTGGGCAAGACGGCAAGCAGCCCCAAACAAACCTTGAAGAGCCGCACCCGAGCCTTTACCGGCGTAAGGGTGTAGACCGCCAAGAATAACAGCACCAGCAAACCCGTAGCCACCAGATTGCTCGCACCGATCTCCATCCGCTCGATCACTCCGGGGTAAGTCCGAAATCGGGCAAATCTGGAAGGTAGCAGGATAAAAATCCATTCCAATAGTTGGCTGGAGAACAGGCCTGTCACTATTTCAAACATAGTTCTAACACACATTTTTAGGGTTCATGAAGGGATAGGAATTTGCTTTTGGCAGATGTGGTGTCTTGGGTCTCGAAACCCTGTCGTTGTCTGTTTCACATCACTCCTGTCATCCCTAACCGCCATTT
>NZAZ01000150.1 GCA_002686255.1 Rhodospirillaceae bacterium | reverse complement strand
TCGGGAAGGCGGTGCAATTCCGCCACGTGCCCAACGCTGTAATGGGGATTGACCGGGCGACAGACCCACTGGAGTGAAGTCTGGAAAGCGCCACTTTAACCGGAAAGACCCTAGTTCTTCGACTTGTCGACCAGCGCGTTCTCGGCGATCCACGGCATCATGGCGCGCAGCTTCTCGCCCACCTCCTCGATCTGGTGCTCGGCGGCGCGCCGCCGCATGGCCTTGAAGCTCGGCTGGCCGGCGGCGCATTCGCTCATCCACTGGCTGACGAAACGCCCCGACTGGATGTCGTCGAGGATCTCTTTCATGCGCGTCTTCACGCCTTCGTCGATGATCCGGGGGCCGGAGGCGTAATCGCCGTATTCGGCGGTGTTGGAGATCGAATAGCGCATGTTGGCGATGCCGCCCTCGTAGATCAGGTCGACGATCAGCTTGACCTCGTGCACGCATTCGAAATACGCCATTTCCGGCGCGTAGCCGGCCTCGATAAGGGTCTCGTAGCCACTCTGGATCAACGACGTCAGCCCGCCGCACAACACCGACTGTTCGCCGAACAGGTCGGTCTCGCACTCCTCGCGGAAGGTGGTGCCGATGATCCCGGCCCGCCCGCCGCCGATGGCCGAGGCATAGGCGAGCCCGATGTCGTGGGCGTTGCCGGTGGCGTCCTGGGCGACGGCCAGCAGCATCGGCACGCCGTTGCCCTTCTGGTATTCGGAGCGCACCGTATGGCCGGGGCCCTTGGGCGCGACCATGAAGATGTCGAGGTCGCCGCGGGGCTCGATGAGGCGGAAGTGGATGGACAGCCCGTGGGCGAAGGCCAGCGCCGCGCCTTTCTTCAGGTTGTCGCGGATGTGGTCGTTATAGAGCGCCGCCTGGCCCTCGTCGGGGGACAGCACCATGACCACGTCGGCCCATTTGGCGGCCTCGGCGGATGTCATCACCTTCAGCTTCTCGGCCTTCGCCTTGTTGATGGAAGCCGATCCCTGGCGCAGCGCCACGACCACGTCCTTGACGCCCGAGTCGCGCAGGTTCAGCGCATGCGCGTGGCCCTGGCTGCCGTAACCGACGACGGCGACCTTCTTTTTCTTGATCAGGCTGACGTCGGCGTCTCGATCATAATAAACCTGCATAATCACTTCCTCTCGTTCAGGACTTTTATCTAAAGCGCCTCGGTGCCCCGGGCGATGGCGACGACGCCGGTTCTCGAAACATCGACCAGCCCCAAGGGCTTCATCAACTCGATAAAGGCGTTCAGCTTTCCGGTATCGCCGACGATCTCGAACACAAACGATTCATTCGTGCTGTCCAAGACCCGAGCCCGGAAGATATCGGCGATTCTCAGGGACTCAACCCTTTTTTCGCCGCTCCCGGCCACCTTCACCAGCGCCAATTCGCGTTCCACCGACGGACCCTCGATGGTCAGGTCGCTGACCGTATGGACGGGCACCAGCCGGCTCAGTTGCGCCTTGATCTGCTCGATGATCATCAGCGTCCCGGAGGTGACGATAGTGATCCGGGACAGGTTCTCCTCGTGGCTGACCTCGGCCACGGTCAGGCTTTCGATGTTGTAGCCGCGGCCGGAAAAAAGGCCGATGACACGGGCCAGCACGCCCGGTTCGTTGTCGACCAGGACGGCGATGGTGTGGGCGTGTTCGGTTTCTTCTTTCGGTGTCACGATGTTCGTTCCCAGGTTTCGGCGCGCCCTCGACCGAAGGGCAGGGCCTGCACTAAAAGGTAATGACCTAGACCAGGACCATGCCGTCTTCGGAGGCCGGCTTTTCGGCCTTGTCTTCCGGGCCCAGCAGCATTTCGTTGTGCGGCGCGCCGGACGGGATCATGGGGAAGCAGTTTTCCAGCTTGGCGATCTTGACGTCGGCGATCACCGCCTTGTCGACGGCCAGCATTTCCTTGATCAGTCCGTCGACGTCGCCCGGTTTTTCGGCGCTCAGCCCGACGGCGCCGAAGCTTTCGGCCAGCTTGGCGAAATCGGGCAGGCTGTCCATGTAGCTTTCGGCGTAGCGCCCGCCGTGCAGCAGCTCCTGCCACTGGCGCACCATGCCCATGTATTCGTTGTTGAGGATGAACACCTTTACCGGCAGGCGGTACTGGGCGATGGTCGACATCTCCTGGATGTTCATCAGGATCGACGCCTCGCCGGCGATATCGATGACCAGGGCGTCCGGATGCCCCACCTGCACGCCCATCGCCGCCGGCAGGCCGTAACCCATGGTGCCGAGGCCGCCCGAGGTCATCCACCGGTTCGGCTCCTCGAAGCCGTAGAACTGCGCCGCCCACATCTGGTGCTGGCCGACCTCGGTGGTGATGAACACATCGTCGAGGTTCCTGGTCGCCTCGTAAAGCCTTTGGATGGCGTACTGGGGTTTGATGACGTCGCCCTTTTGCGTGTACTTCAGGCAGTCCTTGGCCCGCCATTCGTCGATCTGCTTCCACCACCCCTTCAACGCCTTCTGGTCGGGCTTGGCCTGTTCCGATTTCCAGATTTTGATCATGTCCTCGAGCACGTGGGCGACGTCGCCGACGATCGGCACGTCCACGTGCACGTTCTTGTTGATGGAGGAAGGGTCGATGTCGATGTGGATTTTCTTCGAGCCCGGTGAAAATTCGTCAAGCTTGCCGGTGATCCGGTCGTCGAAGCGGGCGCCGACGCATACCATGACGTCGCAATCGTGTATCGCCAGGTTGGCCTCATAGGTGCCGTGCATGCCCAGCATGCCCAGGAACTGCGGGTCCGAGGCCGGAAAAGCCCCCAGCCCCATCAGCGTCAGCGTGCAGGGATAACCGGTCAGGCGCACGAACTGGGTCAACAACTGCGACGCCGCGGGGCCGGAATTGATGACGCCGCCGCCGCAATAGAAGACCGGCTTCTTGGCCTGGGCCATCAATTTCACCGCCTGCTTGATCGCCTTCAGGTCGCCCTTGACCTGGGGATCGTAGCTTTTGTGCTTGACCCTGTTCGGCGGCGTGTAGGCGCCGGGAGCCATCAGCACGTCCTTGGGCAGGTCGACCACCACCGGGCCGGGGCGGCCGCTCTGGGCGACGTGGAAGGCCTCGTGCACCGTGCGGGCCAGGTCGTCGACGGTCTTGACCAGGTAGTTGTGCTTGGTGCACGGGCGCGTGATGCCGGTGGTGTCGGCCTCCTGGAAGGCGTCGTTGCCGATCAGGTGCGTCGGCACCTGGCCGGTCAGGCAGACGACGGGAATGGAATCCATCAGCGCGTCGGTGAGCCCCGTCACGGCGTTGGTGGCGCCGGGACCGGACGTCACCAGCACCACGCCGGCCTTGCCGGTGGACCGGGCGTAGCCTTCGGCCGCGTGCACGGCGCCGGCTTCCTGGCGGACCAGGATATGGCGAAGCGCGTTCTGATTGAATAGGGCGTCATAGATCGGCAGCACGGCGCCGCCCGGATAGCCGAAGATCTCCGTCACGTCCTGATCGACCAGGCTTTTCAGGAGGATTTCCGAACCCGTCATTTGTTCGTTTGCCATCGCCCTCGTCCTTTTGATTTTTATTGCCGCCCCTCCACCGGGGAACGAACAGGGGCGGCAAACTAATGGCTTGCGGATACCGGGTCAACAGAGGATCGGAACATTTAGAAAGAATATTGCTCAAAACCTTTCCAATTATTGCGTATAGGCTAAAAAATTCCCCGTCAAAGGGCCTTTTTCCAGTCTTGAATTCCCCCGAAACCCAAAAGCCCATTTGACAACCGGGAAACCGTGGGGCAAACTTCTCCAATATTGGGATACCCAGTTAACTTACTTTTTGGGGTTTTTCGATGAAGACACCGGCGCCGATTTCCCCGGACGACACTTTCACGCCGATCCGGAGCGTGCGTCTTTACGAGACCATCATCGAACAGATCGCCGCGCTGGTGCAGAACGGGCAATTGACCAACGGCGACCGCTTCCCGACCGAGCGCGCCCTTGGGGAAAAGTGGCGGGTCAGCCGTCCGGTATTGCGCGAAGCCTTCCGGGCGCTGGAGATGCAGGGCATCGTCGAATCCCGGCCCGGCGGCGGGCGCTACCTTCGGGCCGAACGCATTCCCCACCCGGCCGAGTTTCGCGGCCTGCGCCTGACCGACAGCCGCGAAACGCTGCTGCACATCTGGCAGGCCCGCGAGGCGGTCGAGGTCAAGGCGGCGGGGCTGGCGGCGGCCAATGCGTCGCGCGGCCAGTTGGCGGCCATCGGCCGTCCGCTGAGGATGCTTGAAACCATGACCCCGGAGGCCTACCGGCGCGGCGACGTCAATCTCGACTTCCATTCCGCCATCGCCCGGGCGTCGGGCAACCCGGTCCTGGAGCAGATGATCCTGGATTTGCTCGGCCGGTTCCACGAAACCGGGTTCACGGACTTAGCCGGCCCGGAGGACTGGACCGGGCTACGGGCCGATCACCAACCGGTTTACGACGCCATCGCCGCCGGCGGCCCGGGGGCGGCCGAAAACGCCATGGCGGCCCATTTCGAGAGCCTGCGCCGGGAATTGGAAGACTAGAACCGATGAGCGGCGAAGCCTGGAAGGAGGGGAATTAGACCTCGGCGGCGGCCAAAAATTCACTAACCAACGAAAACGCCTTGTCCCGGCCCTCGGGGCCGTAGGCCGCCTCGATGACGCAATCGGCGGCGACCTGGTTGCGCAGCCACGTCAGTTGCCGCTTGGCGAAGTTGCGGGTCGCCTGCTTGGCGGCCAGGACGGCGTCCTCCAGGGTCGTTTGGCCCGCCAAATGGCGGCCCAGTTCCGGCACCCCCAGCGCCTTCATCGCCGGCAGACCGGGATCGAGCCCCCGCGCCATCAGCGCCTTGACCTCGTCCAAGGCGCCTTCCCCGATCATCGCCTCGAAGCGGGCGTCGATGGCGGCGTATAGGTCTTCGCGGCCGGGGATCAGGGCGATGGTCGCGAAGCGGGCGGCGACGGCCGGGCCTTCGGCCTGTTCGCCCCGCCAATCGGCCAGCGGCCGGCCGGTCGCGCGGACCACCGCCATCGCCCTTTTCAGGCGCTGGCTGTCGCCGGCGGGAAGGCTTTCGGCGGCCACCGGGTCCAGCTTCGCCAGCTCGTCCTTGAACGCCTCGCCGCCGAGCCGGTCATAAAGATCTCTCGCGTGATCGTTGAATTCGTCGGCAATGTCGGGAATTTCGGCCAGCCCTTCGGTGAGGACCTTGAGATAAAGCCCGGTGCCGCCGGCCATCACCGGCAGCCGGCCGTCGCCCCAGGCGGCCTCGATCTCGGCCGCCGCCATCTTCAGCCAGCGCCCGGCCGAACAACCTTCCGACGCCGGCAGCACCCCGAACAGCCGGTGCGGGACCGCCGCTTCCGACCCTTCGCCGGGACGCGCCGTCAGCACGGATAGGTCCTCGTATACCTGCATGCTGTCGGCGTTGATGACGGTGCCGGAAAATTCCCGGGCGACATCCAGCGCCAGGGCCGATTTGCCGCTGGCCGTCGGCCCGGCGATGATGACAACGGGGTTTAAATCGGTCACTGTCCCGGCAATCTTTCGATTCGTTTGGACTCACTCTATGGAAAACGTCCTGACCCTGATCGCTCCGGCCGGCGGCCTGGATGAAACCATTGTCGCCTCTGTTGCCAAGGCGCTCAAGGGTGTCGGCGGCGACGGGGGCGCGGCGGACTGGCTTTCACCGGGCGAAGCCTGCGACATCCCTTTCTCCGGCGCCGATACGCAAGCCGTGGAAAAGGCGGTCCGCGACGCGCTGTCGGGGGCGGCGGTGGACCTGTTGGCGCAGCCCGCCGCCGGACGGCGGAAATCGCTTCTCGTCGCCGACATGGATTACACCATCATCACGGCCGAAACCCTGGATGAGCTGGCGGCGCGGGCGGGCCGCAAGGAAGACACCGCCTCCATCACCGAACGCGCCATGCGGGGCGAGATCGACTTCGCCGAGGCGTTGAGGGAGCGCGTGGCGATGCTGGAAGGACTTGAGGAAGGGGCGCTTGAGGAAACCCTGGCCCAGGTGGCGTTGAGCCCCGGCGCCGAAACCCTGGTCAGGACCATGGCCGGGAACGGCGCCCATACGGTCCTGGTATCGGGGGGGTTCGGGTTTTTCACCGAGCGGGTGGCGGCCATGGCCGGGTTCGACGAAGCCAGGAGCAACCGGTTCGAGATCGCCGACGGGCGCCTTACGGGGCGCGTCATCGAGCCCATCCTCGGCCCCGAGGCCAAGCTCGAGACGCTGACGGGTCTGTCCGCCGAACGCCATATCCCCCTTGCCCGGACGCTGGCCATCGGCGACGGCGCCAACGACGCGCCGATGATCCGGGCCGCCGGGCTGGGCGTCGCCTACCGGGGCAAGCCGGTCGCCAGGGAGGCCGCCCGGGCGCGCATCGAGGCGTGCGGCCTGACGGCGGCGTTATACATGCAGGGATACCGGCGGGACGAATTCGCCGGGTAAAAAAACGGACGCCCGGGGTCCGGTGAGTATTAATTAACCCTTGGCGATACGGATGGCGACGAAGCGCAGCCCTCCCTGGCCTTCCAGCAGCAGCAAAACCGATTTTCGGCCGGCCTTTTCGGCCTCGGCGACCTTTTTTGCGATATCGGCGGGTTCGGCAACCTCTTGCTGGCTGATTTCGACGATCACGTCGCCGGGGCGGATGCCCTTTTCCGCCGCCGGGCCGCTCTCGGTGACCTTGGTGACGACGACGCCCTTGACGTCTTTGCCCAGCGAATACTTTTTCTTGAGCTTCGGCGTGATGGAGGAAAGCCGGAGCCCCAGGGCGTCGATGGTGCTTTCGCTGCCTTTCCTGGATCCGGGGGTCCGGGCCGCGACTTCCGCGGGCGTTTCGCCGAGTTCCTCGACCTTGGCCTTAAGCATGACCTTCTTGTTGTCGCGCCACACCTCGATGTCCACGGACCTGCCGACCTTGGTGTCGGCGACCATGCGCGGCAGGCGGCGCATTTTGCTGACGTCCTTGCCGTCGAACTTGAGGATGACGTCGCCGGCCTTCATCTTCGCCTTTTCCGCCGGTCCGTCGGGAATGACGCTGGCGACAAGGGCGCCCGTGGCTTCCTTCAGGCCCAAGGTCTCGGCGATTTCCTCGGTCACCGCCTGGATGTGAACGCCGAGCCAGCCGCGGCGCACCTGGCCGTGCTTGACCAGTTGCTTGATCACCGGGCTGGCGACCGAGGACGGAATGGCGAAACCGATGCCGACGCTGCCGCCCGAGGGCGATAAGATGGCGGTGTTGATGCCGATCACCCGTCCCTTCAGATTGAACATCGGGCCGCCCGAATTGCCGCGGTTGATGGAGGCGTCGGTCTGGATGAAATCGTCATAGGGGCCGGCGTTGATGTCGCGGCCGCGGGCGGAAATGATGCCGGCGGTCACGGTGCCGCCAAGGCCGAAGGGATTGCCGATGGCCATTATCCAATCACCGACCCGGGCGGAATCGGAATCGCCGAACGTCACCGCCGAAAGCTTGGATTTGGATTTGGGCTTGACCTTGAGAACCGCGATATCGGTCTTTTGGTCGCGGCCGACCAATTCGGCCTTGAGCCGCGTGTTGTCGTGCAGGATGACGGTGATCTCGTCGGCGTCCTGGATGACGTGGTTGTTGGTGACCACGTAGCCCTTGGCGCCGACGATGAACCCGGACCCGAGCGACGTCGCCCGGCGCGAACGCTGTTCCGGCTGGTTGCGGTCGAAGAACTCCTTGAAGAAATCCTCGAACGGCGACCCCGGCGGAAGCTTCGGCAGCTCCATGCCGGGGCGGCCTTCGATGACCTGGGTGGTCGAGATGTTGACCACCGACGGCAGCAGTTTATTGGCCAGGTCGGCGAAGCTGTCCGGCGCCGGTTTGGCGTTGGCGGCGCCCGAAACCGCCATCAGGGCCAGGGCCAGCAAGGGGGCCAGGAACCAGTTCCAGCGCGGACGGACGGGGGCCAGAACGGGGGCCAGGACGGGAGCAAGGTTGGTCATGTTTTGTCGTTTCCTTTTGATCTCGGGCCGGAGCATGTTTCCTTGCCCTGAAATGTAGTCCTCTGGGCCGCCCAATTCCAGCGCGGCGGGGGAGACTTAGCCCTAAAAATGTGGTCGAACGATGGCCGCCTTTGGGCAATGGCGGGGCATTTCATCCCCGGACCAGCCACAAGATGAAAATCCCGGCCGCCGCCGCCGCCAGCCCGGCGGCCCGGATGTTGCCGGACGGCAGGGTTATCACCTGGGCCATCATTTTCTTCATGCCGTCGGGAAATAGCGCATAGGCGATTCCCTCGATGGTGATGGCCAACGCCAGCGCGATGATCAGAATGTCCACGTCCATGGCGTCCCCATCGGCACCGCCCCCATGGTCGTCCTGTTCAGGCCCTTGGGCCGGTTATTTCTTTTTCTGGCCGGTGCCAAAGAAGCGGAAGAATTCCGAATCCGGGCTCAGCACCATCGTCGTGCCGTCACCCAAGGCATCGCCGTAGGCTTCCATGGACCGGTAGAAATCGAAGAACTCAGGGTCCTGGCCGAAGGCCTCGCCGAGAATCCGGTTGCGTTCGCCCTCGCCCTCGCCGCGCAGGATTTCCGATTGGCGCTGGGCGTCGGCGATGATGATGGTGCGGTCCTTGTCGGCGATGGCCTGAATCTTCAGCTTCTGCTCCTCGCCCTCGGCGCGGAGCTTCGCCGCCGACGCGACACGGTCCGACCGCATGCGGTTATAGACCGCCTGCGCCGTGGCCTCGGGCAGATCGGTGCGGCCGATACGCACGTCGATGACCTTGGTGCCGAACTCGGCGGCCTGGCTCTTCATCTGTCTGGAGATGACACCCATCACCTGGGCCCGCTTTTCGGTCAGCATGTCGCCCAGCAGAATCTTGCCGATCTCGGCCCGGATGGCGGCGTTCAGCCGGTTGCCGAAGACTTGGCGGAAGTTCTGGTTGGTGACCGCCCTTTTGCGGAATTCCAGCGGATCGACGATCTTGTAACGGGCGAAGGCATCGACGTTGATGCGTTTCTGGTCGGCGAGAATCACTTCCTGCACCGGCGGGTCGAGATCGAGGATGCGGCGGTCGTAATATTCGACGTTCTGAATGAAGGGCATTTTATAACTCAGGCCCGGCTCCCGCACCATCCGGATCGGGTTGCCGAATTGCAGGATCAGCGCCTGCTGCGTCTGGTGAACGGTAAACAGCGAGCCATAGGCGGTAATGCCGACGGCGGCGATAATCAGGCCGAGAACGGCGAGGACGGGTTTCTTCATTTGCTTGCCCCTCCCTGGCGTTTCCGCAACTCCGGCAGCGGCAGGTAGGGGACGACCCCGGTGCCGCCCTGGCCCTTGTCGATGATTACCTTCTCGGACCCCTTCAGCACTTCCTGCATGCGCTCAAGGAACAGCCGCCGGACGGTCACGTCCTTGGCGTTTTTATAGGTCTCATAGACCGACAGGAAACGCTTGGCTTCGCCGTCGGCTTCCTTGGTGACTTTTTCCTTATAGGCGGCGGCTGCCTGGATCATCGTCTGGGCCTTGCCCTTGGCCTTGGGAACGATGTCGTTCTTGTAGGCCTGCGCCTCGTTGATGGAGCGTTCCTGGTCCTGGCGCGCGCGCTGCACGTCGTGGAAGGCGTCGATGACCTCGGCCGGCGGATCGGACTTTTGAAGCTGAATCTCGGCGATGGAAACGCCGGTGCCGTAGTCGTCTAGGATTTGTTGCAACAGCGTCCTCGATTGCTGCTGCACCTGCTGGCGCTTGCCGGTGGTGGCGTCGTCCAGTGTCGTCTGGCCGATGATCTCGCGCATCGCGCTCTCGGCGGCGATTTTCACCGTCGCCTGGGGATCGCGGATGTTGAACAGGAAATTGGCGGCGTTCTTGATCCGCCACTGGACGACGAAATTGATGTCGATGATGTTCTGGTCGCCGGTCAGCATCAGGCTTTCCTGCGGCACGTCGCGGTTTCCGGCCCCGCGCCTGCCTTCGCCGAGGCCCCGGAAACCGATGGTGATGGTGTTGGTGCGCTCGACATTTGGTTTCAGCACTTCGCCGATGGGGCTCGGAATCCAATAATTCAGGCCCGGCGACGTCAGCTTGATGAACTTGCCGAACAACAACTCGACGCCCTGTTCGCCCGGCTGCACCCGGTAAAAGCCGCTGCCGGCCCAAAGCGCGGCCACCACCAGCACGATCAGGACAAGCCCCCGCGCGCCGCCGGAGCCCGACGGCAGAAATCTTTTAAAGCGGTCCTGGCCCCGGCGCAGCATCTCCTCGATGTCGGGGGGGGTGGGGCCCGTTGGCCCGCCGCCGCCCCAAGGGCCTTGGCCGCCGCCGCCACCGCCGCCTGGTGTTTTCCACGGCATGATTATCCGTCCCTTATTTACAGTCCATGGAATATGAAACCTTGTAATTCAGGTTCCGTGCGTTACTTCCTATTACGTACTTGGTTGTCTTATAAGGCAGCACCGGTACCTTCGCAACGCAGACTATGGGCAAGAACCGGATAGATATGTTTATGACGCGGAGATTTCAAGGATGGCAGGGGTTACCGAACAACAAATTCTCGATTCTCTCAAGGAAGTGATCGACCCGGACAGCGGCAAGGACATCGTCAGCGCCGGCATGATCACGGGCCTGCGGACCAAGGACGGGCACGTCGCCTTCGCCATCGAGGTCGATCCGGACAAGGGCGCCGGGCTGGAACCCTTGCGCAAGGAAGCCGAGGAAGCGGTCCATGACCTGGGCGGCGTGATCTCGGCCACGGTGGTGCTGACCGCCGACCGGCCGGCCCAGGAGCCCGGCCAGGGACCGCCGTCCCCGGGCGGGCCGCCGCCTTTGGACCACGGCGACGCCCCCGGCGGATCGACGCCGGCGTTGCTGCCGGGCGTCGCTTCCGTCGTCGCCATCGCCAGCGGCAAGGGCGGGGTCGGCAAATCGACCACCGCCGTCAACCTGGCCCTGGGGCTGGCCGCCGGCGGGCACAAGATCGGGCTTTTGGACGCCGATATCTACGGGCCGTCGATGCCCCGGATGATGGGCATTACCGGCAAGCCGTCCTCGTCCGACGGCACGACGCTCGACGCCATGGAGAACTACGGCGTCAAGGTAATGTCCATGGGCTTCCTGGTCGAAGAGGACACGCCGATGATCTGGCGCGGGCCGATGGTGCAATCGGCGCTGGAGCAGATGATGCGCGACGTCAGTTGGGGCGAGTTGGACGTGATGGTCATCGACATGCCGCCCGGCACCGGCGACGCCCAGTTGACCATGGCCCAGCGGGTGCCCCTGACCGGCGCGGTCATCGTCTCGACGCCGCAGGACATCGCCCTCCTGGACGCCCGCAGGGGGCTTAACATGTTCCGCAAGGTGGACGTGCCGGTGTTCGGCCTGATCGAGAACATGAGCTACTTCACCTGTCCCCATTGCGGGGAGCGTTCGGAAATCTTCAGCCACGGCGGCGCCAGGGTCGAGGCCGAGCGCCTGGGCATGGACTTCCTCGGTGAAATCCCCCTCGACATCATCATCCGCGAGACCTCCGACGGCGGCCGGCCGATCGTCGTCTCTAAACCGGAAAGCGAACACGCCCAGGCTTACCGCGCCATCGCCGACAAGGTGTGGGAAAAGATCGGGCATACCCTTTCGGACAAGGCCGCCTCGGCGCCGAAAATCGTCATTCAGTAGCCGCCTCCATCGCGCCGGGCTCACGGCCCGCTTGGGTGGCGGGTGTTTTTCGCCTACCATCAATACCAAGGATCGGTGATAATGACCCATAGGGACGGCTTGCCAAGGTTTTCGGCAAGGAGCGCGCGGCGTGGCGATGCGGCACATCGCGAGGCGCGGGCGACGCTGTCCGAAAGCCTTGGCAAGCCGCCGTTCCGGTCGTCCATGCGGCCCGTCGGAGGGCGTCGGAAAGCCTTGACGATGTCCCGCATCGCCCGCGGCTTCCCTCCTATCCGACGGGCCTCATGGACGATCCCTAGGGGTCATTATCACCGATCCTTGGTATAAGACCATGGTTGCGAACATTCGCCGGATTGTAACGGGCTTCGGGGCATGGGCGCTCATCGCCTTCTTGTCGGCCGCCACGGCCGGGGCCGAACCGGCCAAGCCGCTGCCGCCCGAGGACTGCAAGCGGGTCCGCCTGGCGCTGGAGAGCCGCCTGCCCTTCGGCCCCGGTTTCCGCCGCCTTGAAGTCGAATTCCCGAAAAACGACAACAACATCGAAGGCCATGTGTGCCGGCTGTTGACCATGGGCACCGGCGCCCACATGGAAGGCTACGGCATCGGGTCGTTGAGCGACATGCGGACAAAGGTGATGGCGGCGCTGAACGCCGGCGGCTGGACGGAAACCGCCGAAACCGGGCGCTTTTCCGAAAAATCGACGCCCGGGCGCGAGGTCTTCGCGCTGTCCGGGAACAACGCCATCTGCGTCACCACCATCGTCGTCGGCTTGGTCGACGGCGCCGAACCGGGGCCCGAAGCCAAGAAGGACGGCAAGGTGCGCCTGAGCGCGCTGAAGCCCTATCAGCGGGAATGGTGGATATCCATCGACTGCTTCGGCGTCCCGGGGCCGCTGAAGCCGCCCGCCCCGACGGCGAAAGCCGCCCCCGATTCCGCGGGCGCGCCGGGGGCCATCGGCGGGCCGAAGAATTAGTCGATAAAATCTAGCCGCCGAACATCTTCTTCAGGTTATCGAACCCAGCTTGGTAGATGCCCTGGATGACGTCCCGGGCTTCCTCTTCGGTCGGCGCTTCGGAGTCGAACTCGCTCGACCATTCGACCCGGCAGCCCCCCTCGTTCCCTGGGCCTTCGCCGATAACCTTGATGGTGGCGGTGTAATTGGCTACCGGCAGCGGGCTGTCGGTGATGGTGTAGGTATAGGTGCGGGCGTTGTCGTCTATCTTCTCCAGCTTCTCGACGATGGTGCCGCCGCCGGCGAGGCTGAGGCGGCGCATCTGCCCTTCTTCCTCCAACTCGCTTTTTTCCACCGCCGGGTGCCAGTCCGGCAGCGCATTGAAACCGCCGATCAGCTTCCACACCTCGTCGGCGGAAACGCCCAGCTCCGTGGACATGGATACCTTGGTCATGGCCTCCTCCTTTCGCTTTCGGGAATTCAAGTGGCCTGTATCATCTTAATTGCACCCCTACGATCGCTTTTCCCGTTTCCTCGGCAGGAGGGGAGGGGCAGGCGATGCGGGCACCCTGGGGGCACGGGGGCGTCCCCCGGAAACCCCGGGGGCAAGCCTTCCCGACGCCCCGAGGGGACTGGAAAAGCGACCCCCGGGGCGGCGTTGCGAGGCTTCCGGGCGTCGTCGAGCGCCGCTTGTGGTGGGTTGGCACCACGGCACAACGCGCTCCTAGCCGGAAACCTCGCAACGCCGTCGTAGGGGTACAATTAAGATGATACAGGCCACTAACCCATCCTGTCGAGAATTACGAAACTGTAGGCGGGGCCGCCGGGGGTTTCGGGGTCGCGGTCCTGGCGGTCGGTTTCCTTCCACTCGCCCTCGGCCAGTTCGGGGAAGAAGGTGTCGCCCGGAAGTTCCCGGTGGACCTCGGTCATGTAGATGCGCTGGGCTTGCGCCAGGACCTGGCCGTAGATCTCGGCGCCGCCGATGACGAAAATCTCTTCCCTACCGCCGTCCGGGCGCCAAAGTTCCTCCACCGCCCTGGCCTTGGTCAACGCCTGGTCCAGGCCGTGGACGACATCGGCGTCGGCGGCCTCGAAGTCTTTGTTGCGGGTGACGACGATGTTGGTCCGCCCCGGCAGCGCGGCGCCGATGGACTGATACGTCCTGCGGCCCATGATCACCGGGTGGCCCATGGTCACCAGCTTGAACAACTTCAGGTCTTCGGGGATATGCCACGGCATGCCGCCGTCGAGACCGATGGTCCGGTTTTCGGCCATGGCGACGATCAGGGACAGGCGCATGGAGAAGCCGCCCGCCTCAAACGGCGATCGGCGCCGCGATATGGGGGTGGGGCTCGTAGCCTTCGAGCGTGAAGTCCTCGTAGGCGAAGCCGAAGATGTCGGTGACTCGCGCGTTGAGGGTCATGGTCGGCAGCGCCAGCGGCTGGCGGGAAAGCTGGATGTCGGCCTGTTCGACGTGGTTGGCGTAGAGGTGCGCGTCGCCGAAGGTGTGGACGAAGTCGCCGGGCTGCAAATCCGTCACCTGCGCCACCATCAGGGTCAACAGCGCATAAGACGCGATGTTGAACGGCACGCCCAGGAACACGTCGGCGCTGCGCTGGTAGAGCTGGCACGACAGGCGGCCGTCGAGGACATAGAACTGGAACAGGCAGTGGCACGGCGGCAGCGCCATCGCGTCGACGTCGGCCGGGTTCCAGGCGCTGACGATATGGCGCCGCGAATTGGGGTTGGTTTTGATCGAATCGATGACGCCCGCGATCTGGTCGATGCGGCGGCCGTCGGTTGCCGGCCACGACCGCCACTGATGGCCGTAGACGGGTCCCAATTCGCCGTTTTCGTCGGCCCATTCGTCCCAGATCGAAATCCCGGCGTCGTTCAGGGCCTTGACGTTGGTGTCGCCGGCGAGAAACCACAAAAGCTCGTGGATGATCGATTTCAGGTGCAGCTTCTTGGTCGTCAACAGCGGGAAGCCGGCGCCCAGGTCAAACCGCATCTGATAGCCGAAGACGCTCTCGGTGCCGGTGCCGGTGCGGTCGTCCTTGAAGACGCCTTCGGTGCGGATGTGACGTAGCAGGTCGAGGTATTGCTTCATGGAAGGTCCGTTACACGCTCCCGAAACCGGGGAATCGCCGATTTTACCCCGAGCCGACGCCCGGGCAAAGCCTCCTCGATCCCCCGGCGGTCATCGCCGGCGCGTTTCGTGCCGACGGCCCGCCCGCGGCGTGTCCGGCTTTGGTCTGCATGGCAAACTGCCATCACGGTTTGCCGTCGCTTGCCCGGCGGCTTCCACTCCAATGACAGTTCCAAAAAAACCCTTAATGTTCGTTTTTTGTTCTTGACATGATGGGAATTATAAGCTATTAATTGATGGTGTCATGATTTAAGTCAGATTTTGTCTCTAATTTGCTGTTTTTAAAAAGAGTTTTCCCATGGGAGGCCCCAAGAACCGCGCCGCCGCGCACTGCGGGATTTCAACGAATTTTGGCGCTACTGATCGGGGTTATTGCAATCCAAAGCCGAAAAATGGCACGATATAAGTGGGAGGAGTAGCTGTTCGCGCCCGCACAACCGGATGTTAATAAATTCGGCGTATCCCAATTACAACACCCGGGAAGCGAACGGCACCAGAGGCTGTGGGAAAGCTTGACAATCTTTGCACTTGGGGACGAATGTGTGGAGCGTCGCGCCTTGGCATGCGCTGTCGTTCCATCCTTTTGCCGGGAGTCCGATTGCGATGACGTGGGCAGTACCAAAGACGAAAATCCAAGACATCGATAACCATATTGCCTGCTTGAACCCGCTCGACCAAGTTGGGTTGCAGCGTGTCTTATTTGATGTCCGTGAACTCAACGAGAGAAAGCGTGGCGATACTGATATACTGCTGGCCCTCGTGCGGGTGCTTTGCCTCATGGGTCGGCGGGGCCAGGCTGAGGAGAAGCTTGCTGGCATTGAAAACCTTCGCGGAAATATGGACGTCGGCAACTTGAACTATCTCGCGACCGTTTACGCTTGGCTCGGTGAATACGAAAAAAGCTGGGAGGTCTTCGAGTCCTTTGTGTTCGACAAGGCATCGGCCCTTCTCGATAACGTCGCGCGAACCGCCGTTTTGATGGGCGATCTCGAGCGATTGGATAAAGTGGTGGGAGCTTCGGAAAAGACAATTGGGGCTGGCACAGAGGCGATAATTGCAAGTGCCTTCCGCGAGGTTATCGATTCTACGGGCGCCGCGGAATTTTTGCAGACGCATCAGACGTGTGTTCACGAAATGATACAGCGACACCAGTGCTACGCGAACCCAGTCATCGTCACTGATGGTGACGAGTTATTCGTTACGGTGCGGTACTATTTGAATATTGGGGCAGAAGAACGGCGGGAACTTGACCGTAAAGTCTTCGACGCTTCGGAGGAGGCCGCTGTCGAGGCCGGGTTTGATCCGAGCCCATTGTTGCCATATTTCGGCACAGAGTTCCTGTCAATTCCAACCGATGGGCTCCAAGCTGTAGCTTGATCACACCAAGCGAAATCCTGAACGAAGCGCGCGTCCTTTTAGACGGTGTCGTCATTAATGAACCCAGATGCCGAACTATTGTCGGCCGCGCCTATTACGCCGCCTTCCATCATGCACTGATGCACCCTGCGGCTAAGGGTTTCAAACCGCTGGAAAATCAGAGTCAACACACTGCGCTGGCGTACCATCTTATCAAAGCTAGTGACGCTGATGTCCGCTATGCCGGCAAGTTGCTTCAAGCGTTACGACTGCGTCGGACCACAGCGGATTACCACCTCAGTTCCGAAGTTAGACAACAGGAGGCCCACGACGCCTACCAAGATGCCGACCGCATCATCAACGAACACCTTCTCCTGGAATAAGCACCAACACACTTTCCAATCTCATGGCATCCACCGGAAAGAAAAAAACCGCCCGGCGCCGAGGGGGCAAAGCCTCCTCGATCCCACTTGATCCGGGCCTCCACCCCCCCGCCCTTGCGAAAACCCCTTATACCTCACTATATTAGGGGCGCCGGTTTACCGGCTATGGCGATAAACGTTTGACGGAATAAGCGTTACGGACCCGGGGGCAGTACCCGGCGCCTCCACCAATTCCTTTCCCTCCTGCACCAGCGGGAGGGGATTCGCGGGGGCGAAACAGGATCGACGTGCGTGGTAAAGGTCGGATTTTCGCCCGGCATGGCACCACCGTTATCGGGCCAAAAGCAATAGTTGCCAATGATAACTATGCTCCGGTTCGTCTTGCCGCTTAACGCGGCCGGATGATCCGATAATAAGTCCCCGGCCCTTGAGCTGGCCGGGGCGGGGTTCGGGAGGCGCCTGGCAACAGAAGCCTCCCACTTTATTTTTGCCTTTCCCGCCGCCGCCCTTGGCGCCCGTATCCGAAGCCGTTTTGGGGAGGGTTTTTCGGCTATTTCAGTGCTGGCTTAACCTTCCGCGACGCGCTAAAAGAGAAGCCATGACAGACGATCCGCTCCGTTATGACACATGGATCGAGGATGCGCTGCGCGGCGTCATTCGGCGCACTCTCGATTTCGCCGCCGAAACCGGCCTGCCGGGCGATCACCATTTTTACATAACCTACCGCACCGACGCCGACGGCATCGAAATCCCCAGCTATCTGAAGGCCGAGAACCCGGAGGAAATGACCATCGTCCTGCAGCACCAGTTCGAGGATCTGGTCATCAACGAGGACGCCCTTTGGGTGACGCTGCGCTTTAACGGCAAGCCCGAAAGGCTCCGCATTCCCTTCGCCGCGGTGGTTTCCTTCGCCGACCCGTCGGTGAACTTCGGCCTGCAGTTGAAGATGGCCGGAGAACCGGAAGGGGAGATCGAGCTGAACCCGTCGGCGGCCCAGAACTTCGACCGGGACAAGGTCGACCTGAACATCGAACAGGACCTGCCCCCGTCCACGGGCGGCAAGGGAACGGGCGAAGTCATCGCGCTCGACGCATTCCGCAAGAAAAACTGAACGCCCCGGGCCGGGCGGCCCTTGGCTCCCGGCTTGAACGGTTGCCGCTTGGCGCTATTTATAGGGGCGGGAGGGAAAAACCATGAGCGACTACGTTCATCACCCGATGTTCCCCCTGGGTGAAAATGGGGCCGCCGAGGATACGCCGTGGCGCAAGCTGACCGGCGATTTCGTCGAAACCGCCGCGTTCGAGGGCGAAACGGTGCTGAAGGTCGGCACGCAAGCCCTGACCCTGCTGACGGCGGAGGCGTTCAAGGACATCTCGCACCTTCTCAGGCCCCGGCACCTGGACCAACTGGCCAGGATTCTCGACGACCCGGAGGCATCCGACAATGACCGCTTCGTCGCCCTGGACCTGCTCAAGAACGCCAACATCGCCGCCGCCGGCGTGCTGCCCATGTGTCAGGACACCGGCACCGCCATCATCTTAGGCCACAAGGGCGCCAACGTGTGGACCGGCGGCGGCGACGAGGCGGCGCTGTCGGAAGGGGTGCTCAAGACCTTCGCCGGGACCAACCTGCGCTACAGCCAGGTGGCGCCCTTGGACCTGTTCACCGAAGCCAACACCGGCAACAACCTGCCGGCGCAGATCGAAATCCACGCCGACGAAGGAGACGCCTATAAGTTCCTGTTCATCGCCAAGGGAGGAGGCTCGGCCAACAAGACCTTCCTGTTCCAGGAGACCAAGGCGCTCTTGAACCCCGAAAGCCTGCTCCGGTTCCTCGACGAAAAGCTGCGTACGCTGGGCACCGCGGCGTGCCCGCCCTATCACCTGGCCGTGGTCATCGGCGGCACGTCGGCCGAGCTCAACCTGAAGACGGTGAAGCTCGCCAGTTGCCATTACCTCGACAGCCTGCCGGCGGCGGGCAACGAATTCGGGCAGGCCTTCCGCGACCCCGAATGGGAGGAAAAGATCCACCAGCTGACCCGCGGCTTAGGAATAGGCGCGCAGTTCGGCGGCAAGTACTTCTGCCACGACGTCCGCGTCATCCGCCTGCCGCGTCACGGCGCCTCGTGCCCCGTCGGCATCGGCGTGTCGTGCTCCGCCGACCGCCAGGCGCTGGGCAAGATCACCGCCGACGGCGTGTTCCTGGAACAGCTCGAAACCGACCCGTCCAGGCACATGCCCGAGATCACCGATGAGGCCCTCGGCGGCGAGGTCTTCAACATCGACCTCAACCGGCCGATGGCCGATATCCTCGCCGACCTGACCCGATACCCGGTGAAGACCCGGTTGTCGCTCTCGGGCCCGATCATCGTCGCCCGCGACATCGCGCACGCCAGGCTGAAGGAGCGGCTGGATGCCGGCCGGGGCCTGCCGGATTATTTCAAGAACCACGGCGTCTATTACGCCGGCCCGGCGAAAACGCCGCAAGGCATGGCGTCGGGGTCCTTCGGCCCGACGACGGCGGGGCGCATGGACCCCTATGTCGACCGGTTCCAGGCCGCCGGCGGCTCCATGGTCATGCTGGCCAAGGGCAACCGCTCGAAGGCGGTGACCGAGGCGTGCAGGAAGCACGGCGGCTTTTACCTGGGCTCCATCGGCGGCCCGGCGGCGCGCCTCGCGCAGGACTGCATCCGCAAGGTGGAAGTGGTCGAATACGAGGACCTGGGCATGGAGGCGATCTGGAAGATCGAGGTCGAGAACTTCCCCGCCTTCATCGTCGTCGACGACAAGGGCAACGACTTCTTCGCCGAGTTCGAATACCAGCCGATCCACGACGGCTGAGGGGCGCCTCTGGGCGATAAGGGCGATAAGGACGATAAGGACCATGGAGTCTCCCCCCCTCCTCCTCGACGGGCCCGATGACGCGCCCCTGACCGTGGCGCTGGCCCACGGCGCCGGGGCGACCATGGACTCACCGTTCATGGCGGCCTTCGCCGAGGGGCTGGCGGCGGAAGACTACCGCGCCGCCCGGTTCGAATTCCCCTACATGATCGCCCGGCGCGAAACCGGCAAGAAAAGGCCCCCCGACCGGGCTCATGTCCTGCTCGACACCTGGCGGGCGGTGATCGGGGAACTGGGCGGCGACGGGCTGGTCATCGGCGGCAAGTCCTTAGGGGGACGCATCGCCTCCATGATCGCGGCCGAGATGGAGGACGCGGGGACCGGGGTCCGGGGCCTGGTCTGCCTCGGCTATCCGTTCCACGGGCCGGGCAGGCCGACGGACCCGGACCGGCTTGCCCATCTGGAAACCCTCAGGACGCCGACTTTGATCTGCCAGGGCACCCGGGACACCTTGGGCAATGCCGAAGACGTCGCCGGCTATACGTTATCTCCGGCCATTTCCGTCCACTGGCTGGAAGACGGCGACCACGGCTTCAAGCCGCGCAAGGCGTCGGGGCTGACCAAAGACGGCAACTGGCGATCGGCGATCGGCGCCATCGTCCGTTTCCTGGGCGCGCTTTGATGCTTCCCATCGACCTCGCGCTGCTCGGCGGTTTCATCGCCGCCGCCGCCGCCATCATCGTCTCGCCGGGCCCGGACACCATCGTCATCCTGCGCCACGCCCTGACCGGCGGCCGCGGCACCGGCCTGGCAGCGGTGTCCGGCGTGCAACTGGGACTGCTCGTCCACACGGCGCTGGCGGTGGCCGGCATCTCGATTCTGATCGCCTCGTCGCCGGTGCTGTTCAAGGCGCTGACGGTTATCGGCGCCGTGTACCTGGCGTGGCTCGGCATCCAAAGCCTCCGGGGCGTCGGCGGGCTCGAGGTCGAAACCGGCGCCGCGCCCGCGAGGGCCGGGCGGGCGTGCCGGGAAGCGGCGCTCTGCAACCTCCTCAACCCCAAGGTCATCCTGTGGTTCCTGGCCCTGCTGCCGAACTTCGTCAATCCCGAGGCCGGCGGCGTCACCGCCCAGTTGATCGTCTTGTCGGCGCTGTTGATCGCCATCAACATCCTTTGGCAGGCGCCGATGGCGCTGGCCGCCGACGGGGTGCGCCGGTGGCTCGGCCGGCCCGAGGCCATGCGCGCCGTCAACCGGGTCTCGGGCGCGATCCTGTTGGGTATGGCGGCGCTGATGCTGGCCCAGCACCTGCTTTAAGAGGCCCGCGCCCCATGACCATGAGCCCCAATTTCCGCGATTACCTTGTCGATCAACTGGAACCTTTCGGGCCGGTGGCGGCGAAGCGTATGTTCGGCGGCGGCAAAAAGAAAAAGAAGAACAAGAAAAAAGCCGGGGCGGCGCAATGAGCGCCCCGTCGGCGGCCGAATTCCGTATCCGCAAGCGCTCGGTGGTCATCCAGGGCCACGCCACCAGCGTGTCGTTGGAAGAGGCCTTCTGGCGGGCGCTGAAGGCCATCGCCGGGGCCCAAGGGCTGTCGGTGAACGCCCTGATCGCCGACATCGACCGCCGGCGCACGGAGGATTTTTCCGGCGGCGCTTCCGGCAACCTGTCGAGCGCCATCAGGGTGTTCGTGCTGCAAAACACGGCGGGCGGCGGGGATTGAGGGCGCGGATTGACGGTGGGGCCTAACGGCGGCGGAACAGTTCCTTAAGCAGGTCCTCGGGCCGGATTTGGCGCTGCTGGGGCTGGGGCTGCGGCTGCGGTGGCGGCGGTTCCGAGGCCGGCGGCGGAGGCGGGCTTCCGGTCGCGCCGCCGCTTTCCTGTTGGGGCGCGCCGCCGCCGAGGATGCCTTTAAGGATGCCGCCGATGCCCTTGGGCGCCTTCTTCAACAGCTTATCGATGCCCGGGATGGGCAAGGCGCCGCCGGGCAGCTTCGAGGTGTCCAGTTTGATGGTCGGTTTGTCGAGCCGGCCGCGGACGGTGAACGGCATCGCCTGGGTGACGTTGGTGCGGTTTTTCCCGGCCAGCAGCGCCGTCAGGACGCTCTGCCTCAGTTGCACGTGGCCTTTGACGTTAATGCGCCAGCGCGGCAGGTCGACCATGCCGGAGGCAACGCCGTCGCCGAGGTTGGAGGTCAACTTCATGTCCCGGGAGCTGGCGACGCCGTTGCGGATGGCGAAGCTGCCTGCGATATCGACCAGGCCCGAGCCCTTTTTCGCGCCGCCGCCAAGGACCCCGGAAAACTGATTGAGCGCCGACACCAGGCCCAAGGCGCCGGCCAGCGCCGTTCCGGTCTTGCCTTGCTTGACGTCGACGCCCTTGAGCCGGATCGCCCCGTCGCCACTGAGGCCGCCGATCATGCCGGCGAGATGCGGGCCGGCGGTCTTCAGCCGCGCCTTCAGGCTCATCCGCCCGGCGGCGACGGCTTGGCCGGTCAGCGCCTTCGTCGCCTGGCCGATGCTCATGTTCTCGAGCGCGAACACGGTCTCGACCCGGGGCCGGGCGGTGGTGGTGGCGGCGGCGGTGGCGTGCAGGGCGCCGCCGAACAGGACGCCGGTCAGCTTGTCGGCGTTGAGGCGGCCCTGGGCCAGCTTCACCGACACGTCGGCGTTGTCGAGCCGGTATTGCTGGAATTGGATGGACGGCGATTTCAAGGCCAATTCGGCGTCGATCCCGGCCAGCCCCGAAAGGTCGATGGGATCGCGGGACCAGGGCGCCGCCCGGCGGGCGGCCAGGGCGGCCAGCGGGCTCATGCCTTCGGCCGCCGGCCGCCGCAGGCCCGGCCAGGCGGCGGGGATGGCCTTCACCCGCGGCCAAAGGGAGGCCGTTTTCTTGGCCGGCAGGAACGGATCCAGGACCAGGGCGCCGGCGGTCAAATTGGCCTTGATGTCCGGGCGCGGCCCCCCGAACCCGACCACGACGTCGCCATTGATTGGGCTGGGGCCGATCTTGGCTTTGATGCCGGCAAGGGTCAGCCCCTTCAGCCCGCCCCGGAGCCGGGCCTCGAAATCGAGGCCGCCGACCTTGCCGGCCGGGCGGTAACCGCCCCCCACCGCCCTCAACAGCCGCGCCAATTGCGGGTACTCGGCGTTGACGGTCAAATCGACCATATCGCCGACGGGAACCATGTTGACGGAGCCCCGGACCCGGACCTGGCCGCCCGCGGCGTTCAGGGTCAACGCCAGTTCCGGGTTCAGAATGTCGCCGTCGAGGACGCCGTTTAAGTCCACCGCCCCCAGCTTTTTCAACGCCGGGGCATTGATGCCGGCCAGCTTCAGCAGCCGCGAGGCGTCTTTGGCGTTAAGCCGGAGCTTCAGCTCCTTGACGGCGGGCAGGAACCCCAGCCCGTCAAGCTGGCCATTCAAGGTCGCCGTCGCCCCGGCGCCGCCGAGGCTGAGGTCGAGCTTCGGCGCCAACAGGTTGCCGTCGATCCGTCCCTTCAGGGTCACGGAGCCAAGGCCCTTGGGCGCCGCCCCGGCGCCGATGCCGGCGAATTTGAGTAATTTCGGAATGTCATCGGCCTTGACGTCCAAGGCCAGGCCCTTGGCCGTGGGAACGCCGCCCAGCCCGTCGAGAACGCCTTTCAGCGAAACGGAGGCACCGGCCATCCTGGCGATATCCAGGCGGCGGATTTCAATCAGGCCGTTGTAAAGGGTCCCGTCCATCAACGCGTTCTTGATTGGCGTGCCGCGAAAGGTCAGGGATTTGATCCGGATCTTGAGGTTGGCGTCGAGCCCGGTCAGCACCTTGAGCCCGGCCAGGGGGTTTTCCGCCTTCTTCGCCTTGGCGTTCTTGGTGTCCTGGGCCCCGGCTTTGTCCCCTTTTTTGTCCTTAGGCGCGGGCTTGGAGACGGCCCGGGCCTTATTTTCGGCGGTTTTCGGCAGGTAGGCGTCGAGGTTGAGGCGGTCGATAATGAGGTCGGCGCCGAAGGACGGCCGCTTGGTGAAGGCCACCGTCACCCCGCCCGTCAGCCGGGACGAATCAAGCTGCATGTCAAGGCCTGTCAACTGGGCGTGGCTCGGCACCGCCACCACGCGGGCCGCCAGGGCCATTTTCCTCAGCCGGTCGGGTCCGATGCCCGCCGGGTCCACCCCCAGCCAGTTCATCACCCCGCGCAGGTCGCTGACCGTGATTTCAAGCTCGCCTTTGAAGCGGGGCTGGCCCTTGACCGTGGAAAGGAAGCCGAACAGCGCCATGTCCGATCCCCCCGGGAACTGCCCGGAAAGCTGTGAAAGGGTGAACTCGCCGTTGACCAGTTCGGCGTTCAGCACCGCCTCGCGGATGACGCCGTTGCGGTACGTAATGGCCTCGGCGGTAAAAATAAGCGAGCCGTTGACGTTCGTGGGCAGGGCGAACGCCGCCGCCGGCACGGGGGCTTCGGCTTTCGGTTTTTCGGCTTGGGATTTTTCGGCCGCGCCTTGCGCCCTGGCCGGCGCCTTTTCGATCACCGCCGGCAGGCTCAACCATTGGTCGAGGTCGATCCGGTTGGCGGCGATGCTGACGGCGACGCTCGGCGTCTTGCCGAGATCAACGGCGATGTCGCCGGTAGCCTGGGTTGTCCCGAGACGGAAATTGAGGTCCTTGATTTCGGCCCCGGCGGCGGTGGCGGCGACGGCGCCTTCGACGGCAAACGCCTGATCGGCGATCCCCGGCAGGGCGGCGCCGGGCAGGGCGGCATGGATCAGCCCCGCCAACGACGCCCCCTCGCCCTTGATTTTCCCCTTGACCTTGGGCTTGCCTTCCAGGCCGACGAGGGTCCCGGTTATTTGCAGCTTCGCTTGGCCCGGTTTCATGCCGAGTTTGAGGTTGAACGGCACCGTGCGCCCGTGAATGATCTCGGCGACGTTGATTTCATAGACCAGGGGCACGCCCCGGAGCCTGAGGTCGCCGGTGCTTTCGAACGGCCCGTTGAGCGACGCGGCGGTGATATTGGCGTCGATTTTTTCGATCCGCTCGACGGTGCCGCTTGGGCCGTCGCGATAAATCAAGGACCCGTTTTCGATGGTGAAGTTGTCAAGCACGATCGGCGGCGCCGAAATATCGGCCGCCGCGCCGCCCTTTTCTTCCCCGGAAGGCGCCCCGGGGAGCGGCTGCGAAGCGGCGCCCGGGCCGCCAGTATCGAAAACCCAGTTCTTCCGCCCGTCGGCCAGAACCTCTAGTTCGATCTCCGGTTCCACCAGCTTGATGCGTTCGACCTCGATCCGGCCGGCCAGGAGCGGCGCTAGGGCGATGCGGACCTCCAGATGCTTGAGCCGCATCATGTTTTCCGAGGCCGCGCCCTGGATGTTGGCCACAAGGACGTTATTGACGATCAGGGCCGGCGACGGCAAAACGGTGATCGAGATGTCGCCGTTGATGGTCAGCTCGCGGCCGCTGGCGTTCAGGGCCTGTTTCTGGATATCGCCTTTGTATTGGTTCCAGTCGATCAGTACGGGGCCGATCAAAACGGCGGCGACAAGCAGCACCAGAAGCCCGCCGATGGCCCACAAGACTCTTTTCACCGTGTCTTCTCCGCGGTCCGCAAAAGGAAGTTCGATTCCGGGCCGTCAAGGCCGGAACGAAACGAGTGTAGTAACAGTTGGCGGCCAGGGCAAACCACCCCCGCATGGTCTGTTTAGGGGGTCAATAGGATGGCCCGGAAGTCGTTGACGTTGGTCAACGTCGGGCCGCTGACCACCAGATCGCCGAGGGCCTCGAAAAAGCCGTAGGCGTCGTTGTCGGCCAAATATTTGGCCGCATCCAGGCCCTGGCCCCGGGCCCGGGCAAGCGTCTCGGGGCCGATGACGGCGCCGGCGTTATCCTCGCTGCCGTCGATGCCGTCGGTGTCGCAGGCCAGGGCATGGATGCCCGCCGCCCCGTCCAGGGCCTCGGCCAGGGCCAGCAGGTATTCCGTATTCGGCCCGCCCCGGCCCTTCCCCTTCAGCGTCACCGTGACCTCGCCGCCGGACAGCAAAACCGCCGGCGGCTTCGCCGGCTTGCCGGTTTCCATGGCGCCAAGCGCCAGCGTGGCGTGTTCACGCGCCACGTCGCGGGCTTCTCCCTCGATGGCGTCGCCGAGGATCACCGCCGTCCATCCCATTTCCTCCGCCTTCGAAGCCGCCGCATCTAGGCTGTCCTGGGGCCGGGCGACGATCCGGGTGTCGGTGGCCTCGAATGCGGGATCGCCGGGTTTCGGAGTCTCGGCGGCGTCCGATCGCAGATAGTCCGCGACCGCCGGCGGCACGTCGATAGCGAATTTTTCGATGACGCCCAAGGCGTCTTCGGTGGTGGTGTGGTCGGCCACGGTGGGGCCCGAGGCGATGACCGCCGGGTCGTCGCCGGGAACGTCGGAAATCAGCAGGCTGACGATGCCGGCCGGGCTGGCGGCGGCGGCCAGGCGGCCGCCCTTGATGGCGCTCAAATGCTTGCGCACGCAGTTCATGTCGCCGATGGTGGCGCCGGACCGCAACAGGGCCGAATTCACCGTCTGCTTGTCCTCCAGCGACAGCCCCGCCGCCGGCAGGGTCAACAGCGCCGAGCCGCCGCCCGAGATCAGGGCCAGCAGCAGGTCGTCGGCGCTCAAATCCTTGGCCAGGCCGAGAATCCGTTCAGCCGCCTCCAGGCCGGCGGCGTCGGGGACCGGATGCGCCGCTTCGACGATTTCGATGCGATCACAAGGGACGGCGCAGCCGTAGCTGGTTACCACCAGGCCGGCAAGGTCTCCGTCCCAGTTGTCCTCGACGGCGCGGGCCATGGCCGCCGACGCCTTGCCGGCGCCGACGACGACGGCGCGCCCGGCCGGAGGGGCGGGCAGATGGGGCGGCACCGTGAGGGCCGGGTCGGCGGCCGCCACGGCGGCGTCGAAAAGCCCGCGCAGGGCGGCTTGGGGATTGTCCACGCTCACAGACGGACGATCTTGCCGGGGTTCATGATGTTTCGCGGGTCCAGAGCCAGTTTCAGCGCCCGCATGACGCCGACGGCCTCGCCGTGTTCGGCGATCAGGAAATCGATCTTGCCGGAACCGACGCCGTGCTCCCCGGTGCAGGTCCCGTCCATGGCCAGCGCCCGCGTGATCAGCCGTTCGTTGAACGCCTTGCATCGGGCCACGTCGTCCTCGTCGCCGGGGTCGATCAACAGGACGACGTGGAAATTGCCGTCGCCCACATGGCCGACGATCGGCGCCAGGAGGCCGCTTTCATCGATGTCGCGGCGGGTTTCGAGGATGCACTCGGCGAGGCGCGAGATCGGCACGCAGACATCGGTGGCCATGCCCTTCGATCCGGGCTTGAGCGCCAGGCAGGCGTAATAGGAATCGTGGCGCGCCTGCCACAGGCGGTTGCGGTCTTCGGCCTTGGTCGCCCACTGGAATTCGTCGGCGCCGAAATCGCCGGCGATGGCCTTGACGGTCTCGACCTGCTCGACGACGCCCTTTTCGGTGCCGTGGAATTCGAAAAACAGGGTCGGTTTGAGCGGATAATCCAGCTTCGAAAACTTGTTGATGGCGTCCATCTGGACCTCGTCCAGAAGCTCGATCCGGGCCACCGGAATACCCATTTGGATGGTCTGGATCACCGTCCGGACCGCCGATTCCAGGTCCGGGAACGGGCACACGGCCGAAGACATGGCTTCCGGGATGCCGTAAAGGCGGACCGTCACCTCGGTGATGACGCCGAGCGTCCCTTCCGAGCCGACGAACAGCCGCGTCAGGTCGTAGCCGGCCGAAGACTTCCGGGCCCGGCGGCTGGTGCGGATGACGCGCCCGTCGGCCAGGACCACGGTCAAGGCCAGCACGTTCTCGCGCATGGTGCCGTAGCGCACCGCATTGGTGCCGGACGCCCGGGTCGCCGTCATGCCGCCGAGAGACGCATCGGCGCCGGGGTCGATGGCGAAGAACAGCCCCGTATCGCGGAGGTGCTCGTTCAACTGCTTGCGGGTGACGCCGGCCTGGACGGTGGCGTCCATGTCCTCGGCATTGACTTCGACGACCTCGTTCATGCGCATCAGGTCGATGCACACCCCGCCGTACAACGCCGCCACGTGGCCTTCCAGCGAGGTGCCGGTGCCGAAGGGAATGACCGGCACGTCGCGGGCCGCGCACAGCTTGACGATGTCGCTGACTTCCTCGGTGGTTTCGGCGAACACCACCGCATCGGGCGGATGGGAGGGATGATAGGATTCGTCGTGGCCGTGCTGTTCCAGCACCGTCTCGGCGGTGGAAAGCCGGTCGCCGACGATGGCGCCGAGCGCCGCGATCAGGTCGTCGTTGACACGTTCGGCCTTGGCCATGAAGGCCTTCCTCCCTAGAGCGGTAGTTGTTTCCGCGTAGGGTAATCCCCCGCCCCAGCGGCGACAAGGTTAGTGGCTGGCGGCCGGTAAGGCCCTAAACTCCCGGCGGCTTCGGCCCGCCGGTCGCCCAGTCCAGCAATTCGACGGTGTGGACCACGGGCGGGCCGCCGTTTTTCCCGGGGTTCTTGGCGAAACCCCCGGCGATCTGCTCCAGGCAGCCGATGTTGCCGGTGGCGATGACGGCGCCGCCGGCCCTTTTCAGGTTTTCGACCTTGCGCTCCAGAAGCCGCCCGGCGAGGGCCGGCTGTAGCATGTTGTAGGTGCCGGCCGAACCGCAGCAGAGGTGGCCTTCGGCCGGCTCCCGGACCTCGAACCCGGCCGCGGTCAAAAGAGCCTTCGGTTCCTCGCGCAGCCCCTGGCCGTGCTGCATGGAGCACGCCGAATGATAGGTCACCACCGGCAGCCCCTTTTCCGTCACTTCGCCGACCCCCAACTCGCTCATGATCTCCGTGACGTCGCGGGCCAGGTCTGCGATCCGGGCGGCGCGCCCGGCCCACGCCGGGTCGTGCTTCAGCATCCAGCCGTAATCCTTGATCGTGGTGCCGCAGCCCGATGCGTTGATGACGACGGCCTCGACCCCGGCCTTTTCCCAGGCCTCAATATTGGCCCGGGCCTGTTTCTGGGCCTGGTCCTCGCGGCCCATATGGTGGACCAGCGCCCCGCAGCATCCGGCGCCCGCGGCCACCACCACCTGGCAGCCGCGGCGGGTCAACAGCCGCACCGTGGCCTCGTTAATCCCGGGCCTCAGCACCTGTTGCGCGCAGCCGGTCATCAGGGCGACGCGCTTGAGGCGTTTGCCCTTGTACTTACCTTGGGCCTCGAAGACCCGCGGCCGGTCGACGGCGGAGGCGGCGGGGACGCGGGCCGGGGCCAGGTCGACCATCCCCTTCAGCCGCCCCGGCAACATCGCCTTGAAGGGCCGGCCGAGGGCGGCGGCCTTGAGCGCCAGGCGGAACACCCCGGGCGACGGCACGACGAAGGCCAGCAGGGCTCTCAGCATCCTCTCCGGCCACGGCCGGGCGAAGGTCTGCTCGATGCGGGCGCGGGCGCGGTCGATCAGGTGCATGTAATCGACCGACGCCGGGCACGTGGTTATGCACGAAAGGCACGAAAGGCAGCGGTCGATGTGCTTGACCACCTTGGCCGTCGGCGGCTGGTCCGATTCCAGCAGGTTCTTGATCAAGTAGATGCGCCCGCGCGGGCTGTCCAATTCGTCGCCCAACAATACGTACGTCGGGCACGTGGCGGTGCAGAACCCGCAATGCACGCACTTGCGCAGGATGGTGTCGGCGGCCTCGATTTCCGGGTCGGCGAGCTGGGCGAGGGTGAAATCGGTCTGCACGGCGCCTACGCCCCCTCGATCATGCGCCCGGGGTTGAGGATGCCCTTGGGGTCGAAGCCTTCCTTGATGCGCGCCGTGAGCTCCCTAAGCGCCCCGGTCCGCGGCTCGAACACCGGCACCCGGTTGCGCACGTCGGCCCCGGCCCGCACCAGCGTCGCGTGGCCGCCGGAGAACTTGACCGCCCGGCGCACTTTCTGGTGCCCGGCGTCCGGCTCGGCGTCCATGGCCAGCCAGATCAGGCCGCCGCCCCAGTCGTAAAAGATCGAGGCCCCGGCTAGGTTAGTCAGCTTCGCGGCGACGCCGGCGCCGTTCATGGGCGGCACCGACAACCGCCATACCTGGCGCCCGCCCCCGTCTCCGTCGCCGTCAATGAGCGCCACGTCGCGGATTTCCCGCCACAACAGGGCCGAATTCTCGGAATGCAACTCCTCGACGCCGGCGTCGTCGCCCAGCAGCGCCGTCAGCGCCTTGCAGCGGTGCTCCACCGACGGGCCGGGGCCTTCGACGCGGATCGCGGTCACCGGCCGCCCGGCCCCGGCGACGGTGGAAACCTTCGACGCCTTGGCGGCGGCTTCGGGCAGGTGGGCGGCGCCGGAAACCTCGTGCGAACTGCCCAGCGCCTTGGCCATGGCCTTCATGGCGTTTTCGTCCGAAAGGCCGAGGACCAGGACCGTGCGGGTCTTTTCCGGCGCCGGCAGGACCTTGAACGTGATCTCGGTCATTACCGCCAGCGTCCCGAAGGACCCGGCGATCAGCTTCGACAGGTCGAAGCCGGTGACGTTCTTGACCACGGTGCCGCCGGATTTGAAGGTCTCGCCGCGGCCGCTGACGGCGTTGAAGCCCAGAAAATGGTCGCGCGCCGCGCCGGCCTTGATGCGCCGGGGCCCGGCCAGGTTACACGCAATGACGCCGCCGATGGTGCCCGCTTCCTCCTCGCCGCCCAGGAGAACCCCAAGGTCGGCCGGCTCGAACGCCATCTGCTGGTTGTTCTGGCGCAACGCCGCCTCGATCTCGGCCAGGGTCGTCGCCGCGCCGGCGGTCATGAAAAGTTCGCTCGGCTCGTAGCGGCCGATCCCCGTTAGCCCTGAAAGATCCAGCCGGCAGTCGGCCTCGACGGCGCGGCCGAACGCCTCTTTCGAGCCCCGGCCACTGACCGCCAGCGGCGATTCGGAGGCCGCCGCCCATTTGACGGCGTCGAGCGCCTGTTCGGCGGTTTCCGGTTTCAGGGTTTCGCTCATCCGGCGCTTAGAACCGGGGGATGTCGGGGAACGGCGGTTTGCCCTTGTGCACGAACATGCGGCCCAGTTCGGCGCAGCGGTGCAGCGTCGGGTAGACCTTGCCCGGGTTGAGCAGGTGATCCGGGTCGAAGGCGCATTTGAGCCGCTGTTGGTGGTTCATGTCGTCGTCGGTGAACATTTCTCCCATCAGGTCGCGTTTTTCGATGCCGACGCCGTGTTCGCCGGTCAATACGCCGCCGACCTCGACGCAATAGCGCAGGATATCGGCGCCGAAGTTCTCCGCTTTTTTGAACTCGCCGGGCTCGTTGGCGTCGAACAGGATCAGCGGGTGCAGGTTGCCGTCGCCGGCGTGGAACACGTTGGCGACGCGCAGGCCGTATTGTTGCGACAGTTCCTCGATCCGCTTCAGCACCTCGGCCAGCTTGTGGCGCGGGATGGTGCCGTCCATGCACAGGTAATCGGGCGAAAGGCGCCCGACCGCCGGAAAGGCGTTCTTGCGCCCCGACCAGAAGACCTGGCGTTCCTCGTCGGACTGGCTGGCGCGGAGATACGTGGCACCGGTTTGCCGCGCGATGGCGTCGACCCGTTCGATCAAGTGGTCGACCTCGACCTCGGTCCCGTCCAGCTCGACGATGAGCAACGCCTGCACGTCCAGCGGATAGCCGGCGTGGACGAAATCCTCGGTGGCGTGGATGGCGGGCTTGTCCATCATCTCCATGCCGCCGGGGATGATGCCGGCGCCGATGATGGCGGCGACGCAGTCGCCGGCGCTTTCGTTGGTCGGAAAGCCGATCAGCAGCGCCCGGGCGGTTTCCGGTTCCCTGAGGATCCTGACCGTGATCTCGGTAATGACCCCCAACAGGCCTTCCGATCCGGTCGCCACCCCCAACAGGTCATAGCCGCCGGAATCCAGGTGCTTGCCGCCGAAGCGCACGATTTCGCCCGACATCAGCACTAGCTCGACGCCGAGCACGTTGTTGGTGGTGAGCCCGTATTTCAGGCAATGGACGCCGCCGGAATTCTCGGCGACGTTGCCGCCGATGGAGCACGCGATCTGGCTCGACGGGTCAGGCGCGTAGTAGAACCCTTCGTCTTCGACGGCCTCGGTAATGGCCAGGTTGGTGACCCCGGGCTGGGTGACGACGGTGCGGTTGTCATAGTCGATTTCGAGGATTTTCTTGAACTTGCCTAGCCCCAGCGTAATGGCGTCGGCCAACGGCAAGGCGCCGCCGGAAAGCCCGGTGCCGGCCCCCCGGGGGACGATCTTGACCTCGTTTTCGACGCAGTATTTTAGGATCGCCGACACTTGCTCCGTGGTCTCGGGCAGCACCACCACCAGCGGCAGCCCCTTGTAGGCCATCAGGCCGTCGTGGTCGTAGACGCGGAGCTCGTCGGAGTCGGTGATAACGCCCTCGCCCGAGACGATGGCCCGCATGGCCTTGATGATCTCGGCGCGGCGGGCAATGACGCCCGCGTCCGGCTCCGGCATTTTCATCGCCGCTCCCCTCCCTTCCGTTAAGCCGAGTCTATGGGATTATATGGGGACCTGAAAAACAAAAAACCGCGAAAGGTTTCGCGGTTTCCGTAAGCGGCCGTTCCTTTGGGAACGGCCAACCCGCCGGTTTTTCTACCCCTGGCGGGCCTTGAACCGCTTGTTGCGCTTGTTGATGACGTAGACGCGGCCACGGCGGCGCACGATGACGCAGTTCCTGTCGCGGGTTTTGGCGGATTTAAGCGAATTCCTGACCTTCATGGCCGTGGGCTCCGGGTTGGAGTGAACCGAGGCGCGGAAAATAGGGGCAGGCCGGGGTATTGTCAATGCCGGCGGGGGGCGGGCTTTGGCGAACCCGGCTTATACCAAGGATCGGTGATAATGACCCATAGGGACGGCTTGCCAAGGTTTTCGGCAAGGAGCGTCCCAGGGGGCCACGGGGGGTGTCCCCCCGGCTATATAAATGCGGGGGGCGCCCCCGCGACCCCCGGGCGTGGCGATGCGGCACATCGCGAGGCGTGCGCGACGCTGTCCGAAAGCCTTGGCAAGCCGCCGTTGCGGTCGCCCATGCGGCCCGCCCGGGGCCACGGGGTGTCCCCGTTTTTTTATAACGGGGGGCGCCCCCGCAACCCCCGGGGGCGTCGGAAAGCCTTGACGATGTCCCGCATCGCCGGCAACTTCCCTCCTACCCGACGGGCCGCATGGATGATCCCTATAGGTCATTATCACTGATCTTTGGTATTAGGCTTCCGGCAGACCACTTCGAGAGGGATGACGCGTTTTTCCCCGACGCCGCGGACCGAGTTCCCGAGCCTTTCGTCGGCGTCCTCGCCGATTACCACCTTGGGGCTCAAGACCGGCTCGCCCTCGGCGGCGATGCGCGCCCGGGCGCGTTGGTGGAAATCCATCATGGCCGCGGTCTGGTCGATGATCTCGATGTCCCGGAAGCCGGCGGCCGCCAACAAGTCGCTAATTTCGTCAAGTTTCGACAGATGGCTGTTTTCCGGTGTCAACGCCCAGGGGACCGGAAAAAACGGCGGCCCTTCGGGGCCTTCGGCGATTTCGGCGGCGACGAACAACCCGCCCGGCTTCAATACCCGGCAGGCTTCGCCGTAAAACGCCGCCTTATCGGAAATGTTCATCGACACGTTCTGGGAATAGGCGCCGTCGAAGCAGGCGTCGTCGAACGGCAGGTCGAGGGCGCTGGCCTGCCTAAACGACACCCTGTCATCAAGCCCGGTCCTTTCCGTCAGCATCACCGCCACGTCGCAGAATTCCCGGGTAAGGTCGATGCCGGTGACCCGGCAGCCGTATTCCGAGGCCAAAAGCCGCGCTGGCCCGCCGATGCCCGACCCGATATCGAGGATGTGCCGGCCGGACCGGGGCGACAGCCTCGCCAGCAGGCCCCGGGTCGCCTCGGCGCCGCCGCCGTGCAGGTGGTCCATGGGTTCCAGGTCGCGGACGCTCGGTCTGGCAGTGTCGACTCCCGCCTTTTCGAGCGCCGCCATGATGGCCTCGGCGAGCGACCCGTGGGTCCAGTGCTCGGTGATTTTTCCTTCGGTTGACATGGCGGGGGGCTTCTTTATGTACATTGTCCGGAAACGCCAGTTTAGGTAAATACCAAGGATCAATGATAAAGACCCATAGAGATCGTGTCAGCTTTTCCCCGGGCAGGAAGGAAGCCGCGGGCGATGCGGGACATCGTCAAGGCTTCCCGACGCCCTCCGGGGATAAGCGGACGCGACCGGGACGGCGGCTTGCCGTGGCTTTCGGACGTCGTTGCCCCCGTCTTGCGATGCCCCACATCGCCGCGCCGGGCGCGCCTAGCCGAAAACCACGGGAAGCCGTCTCTAGGGGTCTTTATCACTGATCCTTGGTATAACCTCCGCCCTTCTTACCACCCCGCCCCGGCCCTAAGCGCCGGCGCCGAAGGCGGAACCGGCATAGGGATGCTCTCCCCAATAAAAAACTTACAAATATAAGGTTATTTGGTATTGAATATGTCCATCTGTTAAGGGGAAAAGGGATGAATGGAAGCGGCGAAACCAACGGCGTCGAGATACTTTCGAGATACATCGACCCGGAAAAGACTCCGATCGACTACCAAGTCGAAATCCTCCGCTATTGGAATGAGAAAAGAGGCGAACGGTTTGCGCCCCGATGGGATGAATTTTCCCTATACGAGTTGCCGCCCCGAGCGATCCCGTTGATCAACGTCACCGACATCGTGCCGAAGCCTTTGAAATCCACGTACCGGTTTTGGGGATCGGGACTGACGGAGGTGTTCGGCGGCGACTATACGGGGAAAGGTCCTCAGGATGTGCCGCCCAAAACCAGAGGCATTAACATGAAAGGCGGGTGCGCGCGATTGGTCCGCGACCGGGTGCCCAATTTCGAGATCAAGGATTTTGAAACCGAAAAAGGCTTGTTTGGCCGCGCCTTGATCCTCCGCGTTATCTTTTCCGATGACGGCGAAACCGTCAATAAGGGTCTGAACTCGTATTTTTTCGAATCCCTGACCGGACGGTCCAAATTGACCGATTTCTACGAGACTGTCTTCTCGAAAGTCGGCTAGCCGCCGCGAAAAAACTCCAGAATTCGGATAAACGAACTCCCGGGCTTCAGGTCCGGGGTTTTGATGGTGGGCGCGGCTGGGATTGAACCAGCGACCCCCTCGATGTCAACGAGGTGCTCTCCCGCTGAGCTACGCGCCCTTTGATCGCAAGCCTAAGCCCGGCGTTTTAGCGCCGAGCGGCGCTCTTGGCAAGGCGGCGCGGGCGGGGGTATAAATCTCTCACTCCGTTCCCGGGGCCTGGGACCGCGCCCTGGGCCGGATCGAACGAAGGGAGACGATTCTTGACCGCACCCGATGACAGCGCCCAGAGAGCCTTCGCCGCCGCCGAAACGAACGGAGACCTAAGCCCGGTTCCGCCCTGGCGGCTGCTGGCGCCCCGAGAGCAGACGGCGCCGGTGGTTTTAGCCTCGCCCCATTCCGGGCGCGATTACCCGCCCGAGTTCATCGCCGCGTCGCGGTTGAACGTGGTCGGCCTCCGGCGGTCGGAAGACGCCTTCATGGACGAGATATTCGCCGCCGCCCCCGGTTACGGCGCGCCGCTTCTGTGCGCGCGGTTTCCCCGCGCCTACGTGGACGCCAACCGCGAGGCTTTCGAGCTCGACCCGGCGATGTTCGCCGACCCGCTGCCGGATTACGTCAACACCCGCTCGCCGCGGATCGCCGCCGGGCTCGGCACCATCGCCCGGGTCGTCACCGACGGCGAGGACATCTATCACGGATCGCTTCGGTTCGAAGACGCCCTTGGCCGCATCGAGGCCCTTTACCGGCCCTACCACAAGGCGCTTCAGGGGCTGTTGCAGGCGACCCAGGAGCGGTTCGGGGGCTGCCTGCTGGTCGATTGCCATTCGATGCCGTCGGGGCCGTCGGGGCCGTCGGGGCCCGAACTCCGGGCCGGCGACGGCAACAAGCCGGCCGACATGGTACTGGGCGATTGTTTCGGCACGTCGGCGGCGCCGGCGGTGACCGATATCGCGCAATCGGCGCTCGAGGCCTCGGGCTTCACCGTCGTCCGCAACAAACCCTATGCCGGCGGCTTCACCACCCGCCATTACGGCCGCCCCAGGGAAGGGCTCCACGTGCTGCAGGTCGAAATCAACCGGGCGCTCTATATGGATGAAAAGCTGGTCCGCCGCGGCGCCGGGCTGCCGGCCCTGAAGCGCCGCCTGGACCCGTTGATGCGGGCGCTGGCCGATATCGATCCGGCAATCCTGCAAGTACCCTGAGGGGCCGCCGATGAACCCCAACGGCAATACCGGCACCGGCGCGGCGGCGGGCGACATCGTGATCCGCGACGTCGCCGACGGCGACATGGAGGCGGTGCGGGAAATCTACTCCCATCACGTGCTCGAAGGGCTGGCCAGCTTCGAGGAAGTCCCCCCCGACGTCGCCGAAATGACGCGCCGCCGGGACGCCCTCCTCGAACAGGGCTATCCCTACCGGGTCGCCGTCCAGGACGGCCGGGTCAAGGGCTATGCCTATGCATCGTCCTACCGGCCGCGGCCGGCCTATCGTCATACGGTGGAAAATTCCGTCTATGTCGACGTCAACACCCACCGCCAGGGGATCGGGCGCAAGCTGCTGGAAGACCTGATCGAAAAATGCACGGCGATGGAATACCGCCGGATGGTCGCCATCATCGGCGATTCCGCCAACCAGCCCTCCATCGAGCTGCACGCCGAACAGGGTTTCGAGGTCGCCGGCACCCTGCCTTCCGTCGGCTTCAAGTTCGGCCGCTGGGTGGATTCGGTGATCATGCAGCGTCCTCTGGGCGACGGCGACGAGACCCTGCCGGACGGCTGATCCCCAGGCCCGCCCGGGCCTTTCTCCATCCCCGCAAGCAGAGAAAGAAAGGGCCGCGCCAACGGCACGGCCCCGAGTATTTGGGAGGAAACATCCAAAAAGCAACTTCGGAAAGTCATCGGTTAAGCCGGTCTTCCGTATGTTGCGGCGCGCAAGGTAGCCTTTTTTGACACTTTCGTCAATTATATTATCATTTTTATGAATATGTCTTTTTGACTCATTCAAAACTATCATAACATTTTGAAAACAAATATATTTTTATCCCGCCCCTCGAACCGGCGCCCGAATTTTCAGGGCTGGTGGCGGCGTTGGCGGCAGGCGCGGCCCGGGCGTCCCTGCGTTAAACGACAAAAAACCAACCACGCGGCTCGGACTCCTAGCCCGAAAATTTCATGAGCGGTGCAGGTCGCCGCCCCGTCCTTCGAGACGACCCTTCGGGTCTCCTCAGGACGAGGCGATTTTATTCCAATAAATC